>DASXTI010000258.1:0-2717 GCA_036505535.1 Thermoanaerobaculia bacterium | reverse complement strand
GGAGGGAGGCGGACGGTCGCCGGCCCGCGCAACGGCGAAGTAGGCCGCTACGCCGCAAACGAGGGCGGTCGCCAGAACCGCGCCGACCAGCAGCCGCCACGACGGGCGGTTTCTCGCCCCGGCAACGGTTCCGGGCGCCGCTACGGCGGCTCCGGAGAGACCCGAGAGCGCCTCGAGGTCGTAGGCCACGTCGCGCGCGGAGTAGAAGCGCTCCTCCGGGTTCTTCTCGAGGCAGTGCCGCACGGTCCGCTCGAGCCCGGGCTGGACGCTCTTGTTCGTCGCCGAAAGATCCGGCGGCTCTTCCCGCAGAATCGCCGACATCGTCTCCGCGGCCGAGTCGCGGTGGAACGCGCGGACGCCGGAGAGCATCTCGTAGAGGATCGCGCCGAAGGAAAAGATGTCCGAGCGCTGGTCTGCGGGCTTGCCCTTGACCTGCTCGGGCGACATGTACCCGAGCGTCCCCATCACGACGCCCGGTTCGGTTCCGGCTGTCGCCGTCGGCAGGTTTGTCTGCTGCCCGGCCTGACCTTCGGGCTGCGTCAGCTTCGCCAGGCCGAAGTCCAGGATCTTGACCCGCCCGTCGTTCGTCAGAAACAGGTTTTCGGGCTTTAGGTCGCGGTGGATGATCCCCTTCTCGTGTGCCGCCGCAAGGCCCTTGGCGATCTGCACCGCATAGTCGATCGCCTTGCGCGCCGCAAACGCCCCGCCGGAAAGCCGCGCCCGCAAGGTCTCGCCCTCGAGCAGCTCCGTCACGATGTACGGCGCGCCCTCGTGCAAGCCGAGGTCGTAGACGGCGGTGATGTTGGGATGATTCAGGCCTCCCGCCGTCTGCGCCTCCTGCTCGAAGCGGCGAAGCCTGTCGGCGTCCTGTGAGAACGATGCGGGAAGCACCTTTACCGCGACCTCGCGCTTGAGGCGAGGATCCTTCGCCCGATACACCTCCCCCATCCCGCCGGCGCCAATCGGCGCGAGGATCTCGTAGGGACCGAGGCGCGTTCCGGCCGCCAGCGTCACTTCACGCCCTCGACGAGATACAGGTCCGACAGCGTACGGAGATAGTTGTAGATGTAAGCCTCGCCGCCCGGCGTGGGGCGGGCGTTAATCTCGCCCACACCCGCCGCGTCGGCCGGCATCAAGGTCCGCCAGAGTTCCTTTCGTCCGGTCGCAACGTCGAGCTGAAAGACCTTTGCGGGCAGCTCCCCTCCGCGATGGATGAACAAGAAACGGCCGTCGAGACTCACCTGGTCCACGTTGTCTTCCCGGTCGAGACCAGGAACCGCGGTCGGCTCCCCTCCGGCGAGCGGGTAGAGGTAGCGCCTCCGGTCGGGCCCGGCGACCACGGCCCATTTGCCGTCCGGCGCCACGATCCCGCCCTCGAACCCTTCCGGAGTCACTGCCCGCGGTTTTCCGCCATCGATGCTCCGAAGGTAGAGCCGCCGGCGGTGTCCCGGCTCGCTCGCAGTGAGAAGGATCTGCTTGCCGTCCGGCATGAAGGTCGCCCCGTACACCGAAAGCCCTTCCTTCGAGAAGACCCTCGGTTCGCCCGCCCCGGTCGGGTAGGCCACGAGCTGCGGGTCCGAGGCGGAGTGAACGATCGCGAGCGCCCACTCCCCGTCCGCAGAGAGGTCCTGGGCGCTGCCCTCCCCCAGGCGAACCGCCGGCGAGCCGTCCGTGCCTCGGACATACACCGAGTAGCCCGCTCCTCCTCCCTCTCCCGATTCGGCAAAAAGAATCCGCTTGCCGTCGGCGGAGATCGCAGCGAGCGAGGAGAAGTCGAGCCAGGTGAGATCGCGCTCCTTCGACTCGCCGCGCGGGAGAACGACCATCTCGTACCTGAAGGTATCCCGCGCGACGAGCAGCCGGCCATCGCGCGCGATGTCCTGAAGAGTCAGCGTGCCCGGCACGCGGACGCGCTCTCGATCTTTTCCGCCTGGCGTCGTCGAGTGGATCGAGCGGTTGCCGCCAACCCGGGTGGCCGTGAACCAGATTTCGCCATTCGGCGACCAGGCGAGGCCCTGCGCCGAGGCAAACGGCTCCGAGAGCTTCTTCACGCGACCGGAACGATCCACGGTTGCGATCGGCCCGCCGTCGTCGCCCGGCGTCGGATGGTCGATGAAGGCAATCAGGCTCCCGTCCGGGGAGATCCGCGGATGACTGACCCAACCGTGTGTCTCGTACAGGACCTTCCCGGCGGGATACTCGAGCCTCATCTTCCCGGAAACCGTCCGCACGATCGCCAGGCTCTTGCCGTCCGGCGACCAGTCCGCCCACTCGATCTCCTTCAGGATGTCGCGCGGGGCGGCGCCGCCAGCCACCGAGAGCTGAGCGAGCGTTCCGGTCCGCTGGAAAGTGCCCGAGGCGCGGCGGTTGAGAGAGACGGCCATCTCTCCCGACTTCGAGATCGCGAGGATTTCCGCGCCCGCGAGACCGAGCGGGCGCGACTCGGGGCTCTCGGGCCGGCCGACGAAGATCTCCATGGGTTTCCCGTCCCAGGCTGCCGAGTAGATGACGGTCTGCCCGTCCGGAGCGAACCGCGCCGACAGGATGTTGCCGCGGCGGAAAGTGAGCTGACGGAAGGAGGGAGGCGGACGGTCGCCGGCCCGCGCAACGGCGAAGTAGGCCGCTACGCCGCAAACGAGGGCGGTCGCCAGAACCGCGCCGACCAGCAGCCGCCACGACGGGCGGTTTCTCGCCCCGGCAACGGTTCCGGGCGCCGC
>DASXTI010000257.1:0-2514 GCA_036505535.1 Thermoanaerobaculia bacterium | reverse complement strand
GGCCGCGACGCATGCGCGCTTCAAGATGGACTCCGGCTGCGGCGGCTCACGAGGGCGATGATGAAGATTATTCCGAAGAGCATCGGACCTCCTCGCGAGTATCCCCACCCCGGAATCTGTTCCTGCCACTCCAGCCGATGGCGTCCGGCCGGCATCGGGACGGCCGTGAACGCGAGGTTGGCCGGGACCGTGTCCGCCTCGCGACCGTCGACGCGTACGGACCGATGGCTCCAGAAGGCCCTCAGCACAAAGAGCCAGGTCGCCTGCGGACAGTCGGCTTCGACCACGAGTCGCGCCGCCGTCTTCTCGACGATCGAAAGGCGCCCCGGCGCGGCAGAGCCGCTCGCGCGCTCCCTGGTCTCGATCACGAGCTCGCCGGGGGAGAGCGCCGGCAGTTCGTGGAGGGCGTCGAGCGCGCTCGTCTCTCCTCTCCACGACGTCGCGAGACGGATGTCCGGGTATGACCTTTCCTGCTCGTCCCAGTCCTGCGTCGTGTTCCCGCCGATTCGATGGTAGCCCGGCAAAGCCTCCTGAGGGTGGTTGCGAACGCACCAGCGAAGCGCCAGCGTGCCGAAGAAGGGTCCCGCATCCCGAAACCCCGCCGCCATGCCGGAGACCCGACGCAGGCTCTCGACGCGAGATAAGTCGCCCGAGTCGAAATCGTTGTTGAAGATCGTCCCGCGACGCCACAACAGGTGCGTGTAGTAGATCCAGTCGCCCCGCGCAACATCCCAGGCGCTGCCGCGACGCGTCGAGGGCGCCGCCTCCGGCGCCCGATAGATCTCCGCGCCGAGGACTCGATAGGCACCGTGGGGATCCCACTTCGCAAGGCGCATGGCGAACGGCGTCGGGCCGAGGATGTTCCCTTCGGTCTCGGTCCAGGCGATCGGCCGGTTCGCGGCGATGGGCACCAGGGTTAAGAGCGCGGCCGCGAGCCCCGCCGCCGCACGGCCACGGCGGAGCGACAGTTCGATCGCGATGACGGTCGCTGTCCAGAGAAGCCCCGCGGCGGCGAGCGCGAATGCGAGACCTCGCGCGGCGCGATCCGGAAATCGGAGGGGCCCGCCGATCGCCGAGGTCATCAGGCGTCCAGACGCGTCGGGCCAGATCGCCGCCGCGGCCGCGAGCAACGCGAACAGAGCCGCCAGGATGATCGCGGCGCGCGGCCGGCGTCCGCGCTCCCGGTAGAAGTCGAAGGCTCTCGCGGCGAAGATCGTGAGCGCGAAGCCGAGGGCCACCGCGAACTTCTCGGGATTGCGCAGTGGCAGCGGAGACACGAGATTGCCCCAGCTCGCCGGCAGGAGGCTCGGAAGCACGCAGGCGGCGAGCGCCACGACGAGCAGCGCTCGAGCGAACCGGAGTCCGATTAAGCGACTCCGCCAGAGCGTCACCACCGCCATGACTCCGAGGGCGCCGACGTAGAGCGTCTCGAAGAGGCCCATGAGACGGTAGCGGAAGATCGGTCCGCCCCAGAGCTCGGAAGCGTCCAGATGCCACATCGGGCCGAACGGATAGGGCACGACGAGCTCCAGCAGGCGCCAGGGTGAGACGGAATAGAGAACGGCCGCGGAGATCTTCATTCCGGTCACGGCCCGATTGGTCTCGGGGATCCAGAGGGCCGTTGCCACGATCTGGGGAGCGGCCGCCAGGGCGGCGAGACCGACGGCGGCGCCGAGCCGCCCGAGCGCGCGTAACGGCTCCGCGTGCTCCTCCTCGAGCGCGATCCACAGCGCGGCGCACACCATCGCCAGCGCGATCGTGAAGACATCGCCGGCCAACATGTCGAGCGCGAAGAGGCTTGCGAGGCCGATGACACCGCGAGAGCCGTGTCCGCGGCGAACCTGCCAGAGGATCCAGGGCAAGAGCGCCATGCCTGGTTGGATGTGTGTGTAGAAGCTCTCGGAGACGGAGACCCCCGAGAAGACGTAGGTCACCGCGCCGATCCAGGCGCCGGAGCGGGAGAGGCCCAGCGAAGAGAGAAAGAGCAAGGTGCCGATCCCCGCGGCGATCCAATGAAGGGCCGGGTAGAGGCGAAGGGCGACGGGGAACGGGAGCCGCGAGAGCAGCATCCGAACCGGATAGAACGCCCCGATGTTCGGGTTGGGCGCGAGCGGACGCCCGCCGGAGATCTCCGGCGTCCAAACCGGTAGCTCTCCCGAGGACCAGGCCTCGTGAACGGACTTCTCCATCGGGATGTTGTAGGCAATGAGGTCCCGGCCGGTAAAGTTGCGGCGGAAAAAGAGCGGATCGGCATAAACCGCGATGACGAGCGCCGCGAACAACAGCGCGGGAAGAGAGCGCCTCACCCCGCGTTCCCCCGTCTGCGGGCCGTCCGCCGTACGAGGAGCCCGGCGATCGCCGCGAAAAGAACGGGACCCCACCGCGAGACGGAAAAGCCCGGGATCTCCTCCCGCCAGTCGATCCGGTGCGCCCCCTGGGGGACGGGGATCGCGGAGTACGCGAGCTGGGCCGGGACGCACGAGACCTCCCGGCCGTCGACGCGAACGGTGCGAT
>DASXTI010000256.1:0-21700 GCA_036505535.1 Thermoanaerobaculia bacterium | reverse complement strand
GCTGGCGGGTCTCGGCGGCTCGGCAGGTGTTCTGCTCGCCTCCTGGAGCATGGGCGCCGTGCACCTTCTCGGCCCGGGCGTCCTGCCCCGGGGAGACGAAATCCATATCGATCCATCGGTTCTGGCGTTTGCAAGCGGCATTACCGTGTTCACGGGGATTCTCTTCGAGCTGGCGCCCGCCCTGCAGGGCGCGCGCGTGGACTTGAACGACGCCCTGAAGAAGCGCCTGGTGTCGACCGGCGCCGTTGGACGCCCCTTCCTCCGCGGAGCGCTCGTGATCGCCGAGATTGCGCTATCGCTGGTGTTGCTCGTTGGGGCGGGACTGATGCTGAAGAGCATCGGCCGACTGCTCCACGTCGATGCCGGGTTCGATCCGCAGAACGCGCTGACTGCGGACCTCAACCTGCCGCGGCAGAAGTACATCGACGAACGTCTCGAGCGGGAGTTCTCCCCCGAGTCTTACGCGCGAGCGACGCAGTTCTTTCATTCCGCGATCGGACGCGTGCGCGCCTTGCCCGGCGCGCAAGCCGCGGGTGTCACGTCGGGTTTGCCGCTTTCCGGGGAGAATTGGAGCAAGAACATCACCTTCTATGACCGGCCATTGCCTTCCAACGTGCGCGATCTGCCGCCGATTCAGTACCGTGTGGTCGCCGGCGACTATTTCCGCGCGGCAGGCATCCCGGTGCTTCGGGGGCGCGCGTTCACCGACCGCGACAGGCTCGGCGCACCATTCGTGGCGATCGTCAGCCAGGAGCTGGTGCGGCGTTACTGGAAGGGACAGGATCCCATCGGCAAGGTCATCTCGGTCAACCCGCCGCGGGAGCTCGTGCCCGCGGGCACGCTCCCGGCGACGTATCGGGGACCCGAGAAGTACACGGTCATCGGCGTCGCGGGGGACGCGCGCTACGGGGGTCTCGAACGAGCGCCTCTGCCGCTCGTGTATGTCCCCTATGCCCAGGGCGCGGAGGGAGCGACGAACATGTTCCTCGTCGTGCGCACCGCGGGCGATCCCCTCTCGCTCGCCGGGGCGATTCGCGCGCAGATCGGTGAGGTGGATCGCGACCAACCGATCGCCAACGTGGCGACGCTGGAATCGCGCGTCGGCGGTTCTCTGTTGCGACCGCGCCTGGTGACTCTGGTGCTCGGGGCGTTTGCGGTGGTCGCGGTGCTGATGGCCGCGGTCGGCATTTACGGGGTGATGTGGAGCTCCGTCCGACAGCGGACGAGCGAGATCGGCATCCGAATGGCGCTCGGCGCCGAGCCGGCGCGGGTCGTCGCCGAAGTGCTGGGCGGCGGTCTCCGCCTCACGGGCGTCGGGATCGGAATCGGCATCGTGGCTGCGTTTCCGCTCAGCCGAGCGCTCTCGAGCCTTCTCTACGACGTGCGGCCGATCGACCTGCCGACGTATGCCGCCGTCGCGCTCCTGCTCGCGGCGACGGCGCTCGCCGCATGCTACCTGCCCGCCCGGCGCGCCGCCAGGCTGGACCCGATGACCACGCTCCGGACGGAGTGAGCGGTGGGTACTCTGTTTCAGGACTTGCGCTACGCCCTGCGGACTCTCGCGAAGAGCCCGGCCTTCACGACCGCCGCCGTCGCCACGCTCGCCCTGGGAATCGGCGTCAACACCGCGATCTTCTCGGTCATCAACGGCCTGCTTTTGAAGCCCCTGCCGGGAACGCGGGATCCTCGCGAGCTCATCAGGGTCTCCAACGTCGTCCACGGCCAGAAGAGGTTGCTGTCGTATCCGGATTACGTCGACGACCGCGATTCCGGCATCTTCTCGGGCCTCGCCGCCTGGGGCTTCACGCCTCTTCACGCCGTCGTGGGAGGCGAAGCCGAGCGCGTGGAGGGGCAGCTCGTCACGGGAAACTATTTTTCGGTGCTCGGCGCCTCTCCCTTGCTCGGCCGGACCTTCACGGCCGAGGACGAAGGAGAGAGTCGGCCCATCGCTCTGCTCGGCCACAAGTATTGGAAGCGGCGCTTTGCGGAGGATCCACGCGCTGTCGGATCCTCGATCACGATCAACGGCCATGTCTGGACGATCGTCGGCGTCACGGGCGCCGCATTCGGCGGCGTGGACCTCGACGCGGTTCCGGACATCTGGCTCCCCGTCGTGACGTACTTCGGGCTCTCGCAGCGAAGCGCCGAGCTTTCCCGCCGCGATTCGGCCTGGCTCGGGGCGCTCGGCCGACTGAAATCCGGTGTCTCTCTCGACACAGCGTCGGCGGCTCTCGACGCCGTGGCGCGGCGGAGGGCGTCCCTGCGGGCTCCCGACCTGCGAGAGACGACGGCCGGCTTGTCGCGGATGACGGGACTCGTTCCGCCGGGAGAGCTCGCAGAGGCGATCCCGGCGATCGTGCTCGCCGGGGTCGTGACCGGCCTGGTGCTCCTGATCGCCTGTGCGAACGTGGCCAACTTGATGCTCGCGCGCTCCGGCGCCCGCGCGAGAGAGATCGGCATTCGAGAAGCCCTGGGCGCCAGCCGCTCGAGGATCGTACGCATGCTTTTGACCGAGAGCGCCGTTCTCGGCGCGATCGGTGCAGCGGCGGGGCTGGCACTGGCCTCGTGGGGAGCGGACCTGCTCTGCGCGTACCTGGGAGCGCCGCCCGGGCTGTCGACCTCTCCCGATTCTCGAGTCCTTCTCTATACGCTCGGACTGACATCCGCCACGGCGCTCGCCTTCGGGCTGGCTCCGGCGCTCCGTGCGGGGCGGGATCCTCGTGCGCTCCTCTCGCAGGGTCGCGGAGAAGCGTCGAGCCGTCAGGGATCGCGGCTCTCGGGCGGGCTCGTGGCCGCACAACTGGCTCTGTCCCTCACGCTGCTCGTGGCCGCAGGGCTGTTTCTGCGCAGCTTTGTGAAGGCCAACCAACTCTCCATCGGACTCGACCGGGTTGCTGCGAGAAGAGTCGTCGCCGTCTCTTTCGATCTGGCGACCCAGGGCTATTCCGAGCAACGCCGGGCGAGCTTCTTCACGACTCTTCTCGATCGCGCCGCCGCCCTGCCGGGCGTCCGAACGGCGGCCCTCGCCGAGACTCTGCCGCTCGGAGGTCGCTACGTCGGCGATGACGTGCGGCCGGACCCGGAGGCGGCCGGAGGGAACCGACCCGTCATCTTCCTCAACACGGTTTCTCCCGGCTACTTCGGTACCCTCGGCATTCGACTCGTGGCCGGTCGGGACTTTCGGCGGGCCGACCACGATGGTGCTCCCGGGGTTGCCGTCGTCAACGAGGAGCTGGCGCGCCGTTTCTGGCCGGGCCAGAACCCCATCGGACGGCGAATCCATGTCGGCGGCGAGGGTGCGCCCGCCCTGGAAGTCGTCGGCGTGGCCGAGGACGGCAAGTACATGTCCTTGTCCGAAAGGGCGCGCCCGTTTCTGTACTTGGCATTGCTCCAGCGGGGAGCTCGCGTGGCGGAGACGATCCTGCTCGTCCGCACCGAGACGCCAGCGGCGACCGCGCGCCGGCTGCGCGAAGAAGTGCGGAGGCTCGACCCGCAACTGCCTCTCTACGACGTCCGGACACTCGCCGATTCGCTCGGACGCCACACACGCCTCCGGCGGCAGGCCGCCGTCCTGCTCGCGCTGCTCGGCGGTCTGGCCGTCCTTCTCGCGTCGATCGGGCTCTACGGCCTCATCGCCTACGCGGTCTCGCGGCGCTCCCGAGAGATTGGAGTCCGGATGGCTCTCGGCGCGGCGCCTCGTGACATCGTTGTGCTCTTTCTCCGGCGCGGCACCCGTCTCGCTTGCATTGGCGTGTTGGCCGGTCTCGGGATCTCTGCCGGACTGACGCGACTCCTGTCGGCCCTCCTCTTCGGCGTCACTCCCACCGATGCAGCCACCTTCGCCGGAGTGACACTTCTCCTCGGCGCGGTCGCGACGGGTGCGAGCTGGATCCCCGCGCGGAGGGCCGCCAACGTCGATCCGATGATCGCGCTTCGGACGGAGTGATCGGTGGCGATACTCCTTCAGGACCTGCGCTACGCCCTGCGGACCCTCGCGAAGAGTCCAGGCTTTACCGCCGTCGCGATCGCGACGCTCGCGCTCGGCATCGGAGCCAACACCGCGATCTTCAGCCTGGTCGACCGCGTTCTGCTGCGGCCGCTTCCCTACCCGGATCCCGAGATGCTCGCGACGATGCCGAGGAACGTCTCGCTGCCGGACCTCCTCGACCTGAAGGCTTCGACCCACGCCTTCGAGGCGATGGGGGGCATCGTCCCTCAGCCGCTCGATCTGACGGGCGGCGGCCAGCCGCTCCAGGTCTCGGCCGGCCTGGTGGCGGAGGACTTCTTCGAAGCGCTCGGCGCGCGGGCCGCGCTAGGGCGCCCCCTGACCAGGCGCGACGACCAGTACGGCGGAGAGCGGGTCGTTGCGGTCCGTCATGGCTTCTGGGTGCGCGAGTGGGGCGCGGACCCCTCCCTCGTCGGGCGCACGATCACGCTGGGGGGCCTCCCCTACACCGTCGTCGGCGTGCTCCGGGAGGACTTCGCGACTCCCCAGGACTCCGCCGACGTGTTCGTCCCGCTGCGCGTCGCCTATCCGGTCGCCGCTCGCGAGCGGGGCGTCCACTTCCTGCGGACCGTCTTCCGGATGCGATCCGGCGTCACGCTCGCGGCGGCGCGCGCGGAACTGGACGCGGCCTGCCGACGCCTCGCCGCTCTGCATCCCGAGGAGAACGCCGGAACCTCATCCGAGCTGATGCCGCTGCTCGATCGCGTCGTCGGCAGCAGCCGGCTCCCGCTGGCGATCCTCTCGGCCGCGGTCGCCCTCGTGCTTCTGATCGCGTGCGCGAACCTCGCCAACCTTCTGCTCGCCCGCGCCGCATCGCGTCGGGGGGAGATGGCAATCCGCACGGCGCTGGGCGCGGGCCGCGGCCGACTCGTGCGACAGGTCTTGACCGAGAGCCTCTTGCTCTCGCTCGCCGGAGGCGCCGCCGGGCTCTTCCTCGCCGGCTGGGGCACGGAGCTGATGCTCCAGCGTCTTCCCGAGACTCTCCCCCGGCTCGACGGTGTCGGGATCGACCTCCGGGTCGCCTCGTTCACGGGCATCGTCTCGCTCGCCACGGGCCTCGTCTTCGGTCTGCTGCCTGCCTGGCGAGCCTCGCGCACCGGCTTCGCCGAGGCACTCGCGTCATCGCGCGGCGTGGCGGGACCGGAGCCCCGGAGGTTGCGAGGAATGCTCGTGATCGCCGAGATCGCGCTGGCTCTGATGCTTCTCGTCGGAGCGGGGCTTCTCGTCAACGCCCTGTGGCGGCTGCAAGCCGTCCCGCCGGGTTTCGACCCGGTCGGAGTCGTGACGGCGCGGATCGATCTGCCGGAGTCCCGGTATGAGGAGGCCTTAGCGCAGACCGCCTTTCGGCGGCAGGTGCTGGAACACCTCAACTCGGTCGCCGGCGTCCAGGCCGCGATGATCAGCGAAATCCCGCTGGGAGGGAATTCTCTCCACCACAACTTCTTGATCGAAGGAGGCGTGCCGATTCCTCCGGGCGAGGAACCTTCGCTCTATTCGCGCAGTGTCATGGGGGACTACTTCCGCACGATGCGGATTGCCCTGAGGGCCGGCCGCGATTTCATGGCGCAGGACCGGGAGGGAGCGCCGCTGGTGGGAATCCTCAACGAAAGCATGGTCCGCGAATACTTCCGGGGCCGCGACCCGATCGGGGCCCGCATCCGCTGGGCGCGCGAAGAAGGCGTCCCGAGATGGATCGAGATCGTGGGGGTTGCGGCCGACGTCAACCATTTCGGCCTCGGCGAAGGCGAGCAGCCCGCGGTGTACACCCCCTATGCGCAATCGCGCCAGGCCTGGAAGCGCTGGATGGATCTCGTCGTCCGTGCCCCTCGCGGCACGCCGGGCCTAGTGGCCCTGGTGCGTCAGAAGGTCTGGGCCGTCGATCCGCTGATCCCCGTCCCGAAGGCGCGCTCGATGGAGGAAGTCGTCGCAACCTCTCTGGCGCGCACGCGGTTCCAGGCGCGGCTGCTGACGGCATTCGGAGCGGCCGCTTTGCTGCTCTCCTCCATCGGCATCTATGGCGTCATGGCGGGCTCGGTCCGTCGTCGCACGACCGAGATCGGAGTCCGCATGGCGCTCGGCGCCGCGCCGAGCCGTGTCATCGCGGAGGTTCTGTCGGAGGGGTTGCGCCTGACGGCCGCCGGCGTCGGTCTCGGACTTCTCGCGGCCCTGGCATCGAGCCGCGCTCTTTCGAGTCTCCTCTTCGGCGTCCGCTCGACGGATCCCGCCACCTATGCGGTCGTGGCGGTCCTGCTTTCGGCGGTGGCTTTGCTGGCCTGTTACTTTCCCGCGCGCCGGGCCGCCAGCGTCGACCCGATGGCCGCTCTTCGCATGGAGTGAAAGGAAGAAATGATCGAGCTGACCAACGTCGAGAAGGCCTTCGCGACCCGAGCCGGGCAGACCTTCGTCCTGCGGCGGATCAGCCTGAAGATCGACGAAGGCGAGTTCGTGACTGTCATGGGCCCCTCCGGCGCCGGGAAGTCGACTCTGCTGTCGATCCTCGGAATGCTCGATCACGCGTGGGAGGGGGAGTACCGGCTGCTCGACCACGAAGTCCACCGGCTGAAGCCAAAGGAGCGGATCGAGCTCAACAAGAAATACGTCGGCTTCGTGTTCCAGCAGTATCACCTCCTCGACAACTTGACCGTCGCCGAGAATCTCGACATTCCGCTCTCCTACCGCAACGTGAAGGGCTCGGAGCGCGCCGCCACCGTCGCCGACACGCTCGACCGCTTTCAGATCGTCGGCAAGAAGGACCTCTTTCCGAGCCAGCTCTCCGGCGGACAGCAGCAACTCGTGGGGGTCGCGCGAGCGCTGATCGCGAAGCCGAAGCTTCTTCTCGCCGATGAGCCGACCGGCAACCTCCACTCCGACCAGGGACGCGAGATCATGCGCCTCTTCAAGAAGCTCAACGAGGAAGGCACGACCATCGTCCAGGTCACCCACTCCGAGGAGAACGCCTCCTATGGAAACCGCATCGTCAAGCTGCGGGATGGATGGATCCTGGGGGAGGAGAGCCTCGCGGTCCGAACGGCCGGACCGACTCCCGAGCGGGTCACGCCATGAGGGGCCTGGTCCAGGACCTCCGGTACGCGGTTCGGGCGTTGCGCAAGAGCCCGGGATTCTCCTTCGCGGCGGTGGCGACTCTCGCGCTGGGCATCGGCGCCAACGCCGCGATCTTCGCCCTCGTGGACCGCGTTCTGCTTCGCCCGCTCCCCGTGCGCCATCCCGAGGAGATCGTTCTACTGCGATCGCCGGGCCCCAGACAAGGGCACACCTGGAGCGACGACGACGACACGTCCTCCTTCTCCTATCCCGCGTATCGGCATCTGCGCGCCGACGCCTCGGTCTTCGCCGGCCTCCTCGGCGAGTTTCCCTTCACCGCGAACGTCGCCGCCCGCGGGGACACCGAGCGGGCCGCCGGAGAGCTCGTCTCGGGCAGCTACTTCGACGTGCTCGGCATCCCGCCGGCTCTCGGACGCGTGCTGACGGCCGAGGACGACCGAGCTCCCGGAGCGCATCCGGTCGCCGTGCTCTCCCACGGATACTGGACCCGGCGCTTCGGAGCCGACCCGACGATCCTGAACCAGGCGATCGTCGTCAACGGACAGCCATTGACGATCGTGGGTGTGGCGCCGTGGCGCTTCTCCGGGATTCAGGCCGGTCGGCAAGCCGATCTCTTCGTCCCCCTGATGATGAAGGCGCAGATGACGCCGTTCTGGAACGGCCTCGACGATCCCAAAGACTACTGGCTCCAGATCGTCGGCCGACTCAAGCCCGGGCTCACGCAAGCCGCCGCGGAACGGGAGATCGAGCCGGTCTACCGGTCGCACCTGCAGGAGGTGCTTCCCCGCATCACCGACTGGGACGAGGTCCGGCGGCGGGAGTATCTGAACCGCAAGATCCTGCTCTCCCCTGGCTCCCACGGGCGCGCGGTGCTCCAGCATGGCGTCGGGACTCCGCTCGTGTCGCTGATGGCCATGGTCGGTCTCGTCCTCATCATCGCCTGCTCCAACCTCGCGGGGCTTCTGGCGGCTCGAGGTCTGGCTCGCCAACGCGAGTATGGGATCCGACTCGCGATCGGCGCGAGCCGCTGGCAACTGCTGCGACAGTCGATCGTCGAGTGCCTGCTCTTTTCCTTTGCGGGCGGCGCGCTCGGGCTAGCCGTCGCCTCGTGGGCGCTGCACGGTCTGCTTTCGGCGTTTCCGCCTGAAGCGGACATGCGACAGCTCGCCGTCGAGATCGACCCGAGGATCCTGACCTTCGTCGCGGCCGTCTCCCTGCTCGCGGGCCTCCTCTTCGGCGTGGGTCCCGCCTATCGCGCCACGCGCCTAGACCCGGCCTCGACGCTGCGCGCCCAGGGCCGCGGCGCCACGGCCAGCCGCGAGGCGCTGCGCCTGCGCGGAGGACTCGTTACGGCGCAGATCGCCTTGACGCTAGTCCTCTTGGTCGGCGCCGGACTCTTCGGCCGCAGCCTGGGGAATCTGGCGGGTGTCGAGCTGGGACTTCGACCCCAAAACGTGCTCGGGTTTTCCATCTCGCCCGAGCTCAACGGCTACACCGCCGAGCGCACGGCCGCTCTGGCGCGCGCCTTGACCGAGCGCATCTCGGCGCTGCCGGGCGTGCAATCTGTGAGCGCCGCCGAGATCGGCACCTTCACCGGAAGCGACGCGGGCAGTAACGTGACTGTCGAAGGAGCCCCCACCTCCGAACACCAGCGGGTTCTTCGAAACCGGATCGGCCCCGAATACTTCGCGACGCTGGGAATCCCGCGACGGGAAGGTCGCGACATCTCCTGGCAGGACGACGCCGACGCGCCGAAGGTCGCCGTGATCAACCAGACGATGGCGAAGCGCTTCTTCGGGGGCCGCAGCCCGCTCGGCGCGCGCTTCGCGGTGGGCGGCGGGGCCGACGTTCATCCCGACATCGAAATCGTCGGGGTCGTCGCCAACAGCAAGTCGGTCAACGTGACCGAAAGGGAAGGCCCCTTCGTCTACCTGCCGTATCTTCAAGACCGGCATCTCGGTGGGCTGACCTTCTACGTTCGGGCCGCGAACGACCCGGCGCTTCTGGCTTCGGCGATCCGGTCGGAGGTCCGGCGACTCGATCGAGAGCTGCCCGTCGAGGACGTCAAGACCCTCGAAACGCAGTTGGGCGAGTCTCTCCTGACGCAGCGCCTGACCGTGCTGCTGTCGGCGGCTTTCGGGGCTCTCGCCGCCTTGCTCGCCGCGGTCGGAATCTATGGCGTGCTCTCCTTCTCCGTGGCCGAACGGCGCCAGGAGATCGGCGTCCGCATCGCGCTCGGCGCCGATCCCGCGGCCGTGCGGAGGCTGGTGCTCGGCGAGGTCGGACGCTTTCTCGCCATCGGCGCCGCGATCGGCTTGCCGGCGGCCTATCTGCTCGCCCGAACGATCGAATCGATTCTCTTCGGCGTGAAGGCCGCCGATCCAATCGTGTTCGCGGGCGGCGCGCTGCTGATGGGCGCGGTCACCCTCTTCTCCGGCTATCTCCCGGCGCGGCGGGCGTCGCGGCTCGACGCCCTCGAGGCTCTCCGGAGCGAGTGATGAGCGGAGTTCTTCAAGATCTGCGATACGCCGTTCGCAGCCTGCGAAAGAGTCCCGGCTTCACCGCGGTGGCGATCGCGACGCTCGCCCTCGGCATCGGCGCCAACACGGCGATCTTTGCGGTCGTGCACTCCATCCTGCTAAGGCCGCTCCCCTACTTTGAGCCGGAGCGGCTCGTTCGCTTCGACCTCGAGGTTTCGGGTTTCGCGAACGGCGGCCTGTCCCCTCAGGACTTCGAGGCGTGGCCCCGGAGGGATGGGGCTTTCCAAGCGTTCGCCGGGTACAGCACGCTTGCGTCGGGGGTCACCCTTACGGGGCGCGGCGAGGCCGAACTCCTCAGGACGACCTACGTCACCGGGGCCTTCTTCGAGACTCTCGGCGTTTCGGCCGAGATCGGGCGGGTCTTTCGCACCGGGGAGGACCGCCCCGGCACCGATCGGGTCGTGGTCCTCAGCCACTCGCTCTGGGAGCAGCGCTTCGGCGCAGATCCGGTGGCGCTCGGAGCCCCAGCCGTCCTGAACGATCAGCCGTTCACCGTGATCGGTGTGATGCCTGCCGGCTTCCGCGACCCGGCCGGCGGCGCCGACGCGTGGGTCCTCCAGTCGGTGGTGCCCGAGACGTCGATCCCGCGCCAGGTGGCATGGCTCCACGGGATCGCGAGGCTCGCTCCCGGCCTCTCTCTCCGGGACGCCCGCGCCCGCGCCCAGGTGGCGGCTTTGCAGCTCTTGCGCGAGAGCCGGCCTGCGGAGGCGAGGGCGTCCGGGCTCCTTCTCGAGCCGCTGCGCGAATTTCTCGTCGCGGGCTCCCGCCGCGCCCTGTTCGTCCTGCTCGGAGCGGTCGGGCTCGTCTTCCTGATCGCGTGCTCCAACGTGGCCAGCCTGACGCTCGCCCGCAACACCGCGCGCGAGAAGGAATTTGCGCTGCGTACCGCTCTGGGAGCGGGACGCTCGCGCGTCGTCCGCCAGATTCTGACCGAAAGCCTCCTACTCGCCCTCCTGGGAGGAGCCGCGGGCTGCCTGCTCGCCGTCTGGAGCGACGGACTGGCGCGCGCCCTCGCCCACACCGAGCTCCCGCGCGCGGACGAGATTGGCGCCGATGCCGCCGTGCTAGCCTTCGGGGCGGCGGCGACGGCGGCTTCTGCGCTCCTGTTCGGGCTGCTGCCGGCTCTCCACACAACCCGCAGGGGCATCGCCGGTCTTCTGCGCGAGGGAGCGGCCGGCAGCGGCTCGCCCTACGCCCGGAAGTTCCGCTTGGGGCTCGTCGTCGCGCAGATCGCTCTGGCCATCGTGCTCTTGGCGGCCGCGGGTCTGCTCGTCCGAAGCCTCGCGGGCCTTCGTCGTTTGCGGCCGGGCCTCGACCCGGAGCGGCTTCTCACAGTCCGGCTCACCATCCCGGCTTCGCGCTACCCCGAGCGCAACCAGTACCTCGCGCTCCAAGACGAGATTCTGGATCGGCTCGCGAGGCTGCCGGGCGTGCGGAGCGTCGGTGCGATCAAGAGCCTGCCGATCCGCGGCAGCCAGGAGCAGGTCGCCTTCCGGCTGCCAGAGCGGCCCGCCGCGCCACGGGACGAGTCTTTCGCGGACTTGTGCCCCGTCACACCCGGCTACTTGTCGACCGTCGGCATGACGCTCTTGGCGGGGCGCTTGCTCGACTCGCGCGACGACGCCAGAACCGAGCCCGTCACGGTCGCCAGCCGCGCAGCGGCTCGCGCCTTCTGGCCGGACGAGGACCCGGTGGGCCACGCGATCGAAGTTGCCGGCGCGCCCGTCCGCGTCGTCGGCGTCGTCGAAAACGAGCGCGGCGGGGCCATTCGGCAAACCCGCCCGGCCTTCTACTTCCCGCAGGCACAGGCCTCACGACGTGTCTTCTCGATCCTGCTGCGGACGGCGGGTGAGGCGCAGAACGCCGCCGCTGCCGCCCGCGCCGCGATCCGGGAAGCGGATCCCACCCTGGCGATCGCGGAGATCGCGCCTCTCGAGCGGGTTCTCGAAGAGACACTCGGGCAGCCGCGCCTGCTGGCGGGGCTGCTCCTCGCGTTCGGTGCTGTCGCTCTCGGACTGGCGACCGTCGGCGTTTTTGGGCTTCTCTCTTATGCGGTCACCTCCCGCCGAAGGGAGCTTGCCATCCGCGCGGCCGTCGGGGCCCGTGCCTCGGATCTCCTGCGGAGCGTCTTCGGCGAGAGCGTCCGATGCGTCCTTCCGGGAGTCGCGCTCGGGACTCTCGGCGCGCTGGCATCCACGCGTGCCCTCCGAGGCCTCCTCTTCGAGGTGCCGGCCACCGATCCCGTCACGATCGCCGCCGCTTCGCTCTGTCTGGCTCTCGCCGCCTTCCTCGCGACTCTGCTTCCGGCCCGCCGCGCGACGCGGATCGATCCGATGGACGCGCTGCGGCGCGAGTAGGAAGGGGAGGACATGACGACGCCGGCTCAGGATCTTCGTGACGGCGTTGCGCTCCGAATGAGCGGCGCGGTGGTAGATTCGCGGCGTGGTCGGGGATCCCGAGGATCGGATCGACAAGAGCGACGCCGAGTGGAAGGCGGCCTTGACGCCCGAGCAGTATCGAATCCTGCGCCAGAAGGGGACCGAGCGGGCCTTCACGGGAAAGTATTGGAACCACCACGATCCCGGGGAATACCTATGCGCGGCATGTGGAAACCGTCTCTTCGACTCGAGCGCCAAGTTCGAGTCCGGAACCGGATGGCCGAGCTTCACGGCTCCTCTGTCCCCCGCCAGCCTCACGACCCATGAGGACCGCAGTCTCTTCTTATCGCGCACGGAAGTTCTCTGCCGCCGGTGCGGCTCTCACCTGGGCCACGTCTTCGACGACGGTCCCGAGCCCACGGGGTTGCGCTACTGCATGAACTCCGCGGCGCTCGATTTTCAGCCCCGGTGAGCGCTTGCGGCCGCTCGAGCTCGCAATTCTGACCGAGACTTTCGCCATCTGCCGCCGCGACCCTTCGACCTCGGTTCTGCCCCGGGCGGAAAGCGGCGCGATCCGGTCGGTCACACGCACTCCCGAAGAGCTTTCGATCGTTGCCTCGCGGAGGGGGTTCCGGTGGACGAAAGAACACCCGATCGCGGTTGGCGGGCGACCCGCGTGAACGGGCCGCTCGATTTCTCGCTGACCGGGATTCTCGTCTCTCTTGGCGCAGCTCTGGCGGACGCGGGGACTTCAATCGCCCTCTCGTCACACGACGCGGACACCATTCTCGTCAAGGACGAGGCGCTCTCCCGCGCCGTCGTAGCGCTGGAGGCCGCGGGTCATCGAGTGCGCGAGGAGCCGCCTTGAGGCGAGCCGCGCGCGTCCTCATCGCGGACGACCAGCGGGACGTGCTGGAAGCCCTGCGGCTCCTGCTGAAGGGAGAAGGACTCGAATGCGAGGCGGCCTCCTCCCCCTCCGGCGTGCTCGCCGCGCTCGAGGCGCGCGACTTCGACGCGGCCTTGATCGACTTGAACTACACGCGCGACACGACCTCCGGGCACGAGGGCCTCGACCTTCTCGCGCGGATTCGCGTGCTCGACGCAAATCTCCCGGTGCTCGTCATGACCGCATGGGGCACCGTCGATCTGGCGGTGGAGGCCATGCGCCGCGGCGCCCGCGACTTCGTGCAGAAGCCGTGGGACAACACGCGGCTGCTCACGACGCTTCGCACCCAGATCGCCCTCGGTCGGGCGCTGAAGGACGGACAACGTCTCGAGGAGGAGAATCGGCTTCTGCGTCAGGAGGGGGAACCCGCGATGATCGCGGACTCCGCCGCCATGCAGCCCGTCCTCGAAGTCATCGCGCGGGTCGGGCCCTCGGACGCCAACGTCTTGATCACCGGGGAAAACGGCAGCGGGAAGGCGGTCGTGGCGCGCTCGCTTCACGCCGCCTCCAAGCGCGCCGCAAAGCCTTTCCTGACGCTCAACGCGGGAGGGATCTCCGAGGGCATCTTCGAGAGCGAGCTCTTCGGCCACGTCCGCGGTGCCTTCACGGACGCGCGCGCTGACCGCGTCGGCCGGTTCGAGCTCGCCGACGGCGGAACTCTCTTCCTCGATGAGATCGGCAACGTTCCCCTTTCCCAGCAGGGCAAGCTGCTGCGCGTTCTGGAGACGGGAGAGTTCGAGAGGGTCGGCTCCTCCCGGACGATTCGGGCCGACGTGAGGATCCTCTCAGCGACCAACGCGGACATCTCCGCCGACGTTGCAGCCGGCCGTTTCCGCCAGGACCTCCTCTTCCGGCTCAATACGATCGAAATCCGAGTGCCTCCGCTTCACGAACGGCGCGAGGACATCCCGTTGCTCGCCCGCCACTTCCTCGAGGCGCACGCGCGGCGGTATCGGAAGAACCTCGCGGGTTTCGACAGCGCCGCTCTCGACGCGCTCCTCGCCCACCCATGGCCGGGCAACGTTCGAGAGCTCGACCACGCGATCGAACGCGCCGTTCTCATGGCCGCCGGCGACCGTATCCAGCCGGGTGATCTCGGACTTCGCCGCGGCGGGGACGTCCCTCGCCTCGAGGACCTCTCCTTGGAGGAGGTCGAGAGCCTTCTGGTCCGAAAGACGATGAACCGCTTCGGCGGCAACGTCAGTCAGGCGGCCAAGTCTCTCGGCCTCTCGCGCAGCGCACTGTACCGGCGGCTCGAGAAATACGGGCAGTAGAGGTAGAGAAGATTGAAGCCGCTGACGCACGATCGGCGGATTCTCCTCCTGGCCATCCTGGCCGCGTTGCCGGCGGCGGCGATCGCTCTCGGAATCCTCTGGATCGGAGACTACACGCCGAAGCTGCGCTGGACCGTGACGACGATCATCGTGGCCGCGTGGCTCGGCTTCGCACACGCGCTCCGCGAGCGGGTCGTCCGGCCGCTCCAGACCGTCTCCAACCTGCTCGCCGCGATGCGCGAAGAAGACTTCTCGATCCGCGCCCGCGGCGCGCGGTCCGACGACCCGCTCGGCGAGGTGCTTCGCGAGGTCAATGCGCTCGCCGAGACGCTCCGGGAGCAGCGGCTCGGAGCGCTCGAGGCGACCGCCCTGCTCTCGAAGGTCATGTCGGAGATCGAAGTGGCCGTTTTCGCGTTCGACGACGGCGGGCGCCTGAAGCTGGTCAACCGCTTCGGAGAGCGCTTGCTGGGCCAGTCCGAGCCACGCCTCCACGGGCGCCGAGCCGAAGAAGTGGGCCTCGGCCCCTTTCTCCAGCCGGAAACGCCTCGCATCCTGGATGCCGGGTTTCCGGGCGGATCGGGTCGATGGGAAGTGCGGCGGAGCACTTTTCGACAGGGCGGAATCCCTCACCAGCTCCTCGTGCTCGCCGACGTCAGCCGGCCGCTGCGAGAAGAAGAGCGCCAGGCTTGGCAGAGACTGATTCGAGTGCTGGGGCACGAGCTCAACAACTCGCTCGCGCCGATCCAGTCGATCGCGGGAAGCCTGCAGCGGCTCTCCGCCGAGGCGGAGCCTCCGCAGGACTGGCGCGAGGACCTCCGGCACGGTCTCTCCGTCATCGCGTCGCGGGCGGACGCGCTGTCCCGATTCACGACCGCTTACGCGAAGCTCGCCCGTCTCCCGCCGCCGCGCCGAGAGCCGGTCCAGGTCGATCGCCTCCTCCATCACGTGGCGAGCCTCGAGACGCGGCTTCCGATTGGCGTGATCCCGGGTCCACCGGTGAGCGTCGCCGGCGACGAGGACCAGCTCGAGCAGCTCCTAATCAACCTCGTGCGCAACGCCGCGGATGCGGCGCTCGAAACGCACGGGGGCGTGGCCGCCGGATGGAGGCGGGCGGGCGGTCAGCTGGAAATCTGGGTGGCGGATGACGGACCCGGCCTGCTGAACACGACGAACCTCTTCGTCCCCTTCTTCACGACGAAGCCGGGCGGCTCCGGGATCGGCCTGGTCCTCTCCCGCCAGATCGCCGAGGCCCACGGCGGAAGCCTCGACCTCGAGAACCGCCGCGGCCACCGGGGCTGCGTCGCGCGGCTAAGGCTCCCCATGGGTTGAGCGAGGTTGGTCCTACGCAAGATCGGCCGGTCGAATCGGAAGCTTGCGGACGCGCTTACCGGTCGCGGCGAAGATCGCGTTGGCCACCGCCGGCGCCACCGGAGGAACGGGCTGCTCGCCGAAGCCGCTCGGCGGCTTCCCGCTCGCGACGACGTGGACCTCGATCTCCGGCATCTCGTCGATTCCCAGCACCGGAAAATCGCGATAAGTCGACTCCGCCACTCGCCCATCTCGGATCGTCGTCTCGCCCTTCAACGCGTAGGAGAGGCCCCACGCGACGCCGCTTTCGACCTGGCCTTCGAGGCCGGAGAGGTTGACGACCTGGCCGCAATCCGTCGCCGTCACGATCCGGTGGACGCGCACATCTCCCGCTCCCCCGACGGAGACCTCCGCAACATGCGCGAGCAGGGTTCTCCCGTGATAGACGTTGCAGGCGATGCCGCGTCCCGAGCGACGGCCGGCTCGCGGAGCCAGAGGCGTTCCCCATCCCCCCTTCGCCGCCGCCAGATCGAGCACGGTCCGAAGCTCTGACCGGTCGACCTTTCGCATCGCGAACGGGAAATCGCCCGAAAGCAGCTTGCGGCGAAAATCGAGGGGATCGCGCCCGGCGCGGTGCGCGATCTCGTCCAAGAAGCACTCTCGTGCGAACACGTTGGGCGGATAGAAGACCGCCCGCCAGGCTCCCGTATGGATCGGAGACTCCACGTCCGTCCACTCGGCGCGCAGATTCGGGATCGCATAGGGGTTGTCGTATCCCCCCCAGGGATTGACATCCGGCTGTTCGACTTCGTCCGGATTGAAGGCGCCGAACATCGAGAGGTGAAAGGTCGTGAAGCGGTGGCTCCACGCCGTTATCCGACCCGACCCGTCGAGACCCGCCTCGAGATCGACGCGTCCCGCCGGGTGAAGGCGATCGTGCTCGAAGTCGTCCTTTCGCGACCATACGATCTGCACCGGCCGCTTCACCGCGCGCGCGAGCTCCACCGCCTCCGTCGCGTAGTCGGCGGAGAGCCGCCTGCCGAAACCGCCGCCGATGAGGGTCACGTGGACGGTGACCTTGTCCGGCGCGATGCCCAATAGCGCCGCAGCCTCCTTCTGCACACGCTGCGGGTTTTGCGTGGGCGCCCAGACCTCGCACCTCCCCGCGACGATACGGGCCGTCGCGTTCATGGGCTCCAGAGGCGCGTGCGCCTGGAAAGCATCGCGGTAGGTTGCGGTCAAGCGCGTCGCGGCCGCGGCGAGCGCCGCGTCCACGTCCCCCTCGTTGCGCGAGACGTGGGTGGGATGCGCGGCCGCCTCGTCGAGGCGGCGCCACAGCTCTTCGGTCGTGAGCGTCGCGTTCGGGCCTTCATCCCAGGCGACACGCAGCGCGTCGCGGCCGGAAAATGCCGCCCAGCTGTCGCCCGCGACGACGGCAATGCCGCCGGAGATCGGGACCACGCCTCGCACGCCGGAGACGGCCTTGGCCTTCGACGCGTCGACGCGCGCCGCCTTGCCACCGGGCACGGGACAGCGCGCCACGGCGGCGAAGAGCATTCCCGGCACGCGGATGTCGAGGCCGTAGACGGCGCGCCCCGACACGATTGCCGGGCCGTCGATCCGCGGAACGCGCGTTCCGATGAGACGAAAATCCTTCGAATCCTTGAGAGCCGGCTGGGCGGGGACCGGGAGGGTCGCCGCGAGCGGGACGAGCCTCCCGTACGACAGCTTGCGCCCGGTCGGAGCGTGCAGGACCCATCCCGAAGCAGCCTGGCAGGCTTCGCGATCGACCTTCCACGTGCGCGCGGCTGCCTCGAGGAGCATCTCGCGGGCCGCCGCCGCCGCCTTTCGCAGGAGAGCCCACGAAGCGGCGACGCTGTCGCTGCCGCCGGTGTTCATATCCTCGTATTCCGGGCCCGGCGACGCCTGCTCGACGGAGACCGTCTTCCAGTCGGCCTCGAGCTCATCGGCGAGGATTGCGGCGAGCGACGTCCGCACTCCCTGTCCCATCTCCGAGCGTGCGATGACCAGCGTGATCCACCCGTCGCGGGCGACGCGGAGCCACTGGTTCGGCGCGAAACGCATGGCGCGCGTTCGCGGCTCCTCTCCGAGAAGAGGAATGCGCAGGGCGAGGGCCGCGCCGCCGGCCGCGCCGGCCTTCAGAAACTGGCGACGCGTCGCGATCATCGCCCTTCGCGCCCGGCCATCGCCCGCCGCAGGGCGCGTCGGATGCGCGTATAGGTTCCGCAGCGGCAGACGTGCTCCGACAGCGAGGCCTCGATCTCTTTCTCATCGGTGGGACGTCTGCGTGCCAGCAGCGCCGCGGCCGCCATGATCATTCCCGGCTGGCAGTAGCCGCACTGGGCGACGTCTTCTTCGAGCCAGGCCCGCTGGCATGGATGGCGCCCCTCGGGCGAAAGGCCCTCGATCGTCGTGACGCGATGGCGCGCCGCGGCGTAAACCGGGACCTGACAGGAGCGGACGGCCTCGCCGTCCATGTGGACCGTGCAGGCGCCACAGACTCCGACGCCGCAGCCGAATTTGGTCCCCGTCAGGCGGAATCGGTCCCGCAGTACCCAGAGCAGGGGCATGTCTGGATCCGCCGACTCGATCGTCCGCAGCCGGCCGTTGACCG
The DNA here is from genome assembly GCA_036505535.1 of Thermoanaerobaculia bacterium. GTDB lineage: Bacteria > Acidobacteriota > Thermoanaerobaculia > UBA5066 > Gp7-AA6 > DAHUXD01. The sequence continues at coordinate 3,550 of DASXTI010000256.1, read as the reverse complement.
TGATGACGAACTTCGCCACGTCCAGGGATCTCCCCCTCTGGTTCAAACGAAACGGCGTCGCCAGGGTTTCCGCGCCGGAGGACTGAGCACCCGAAGCGAAGGACGAAGGCCTCCTATCCCGTCGGAGCCCGCGCGACCGCCACGGTGACCCGGTAGCCCTTCTCCTCCTTTACCGACTCGACACGCGTCGTTTCGACCCACCGCCCTCCGTCGGAATCCCGAAGGCTCCACGCACTCGTCGCAACGCCTCGGGAATCCCCTCGCCGCCCACGCACCCAGTTTGTGGCGCTTCCGAATGCGCGATCGAGGCGATCGAGCACGAATACGGCGCCCGCGTCGGTTTGCACCTTCCAGCTTGTTTCCCACCGGTCGCGCGTCCCTTCGTGGCGAAGAACGCTCCGCGAGAAGCCGTGCATCGCGGCAAACGCCGGCCGGAGGTGCCGGTCGGCGAGGCTCGCGCGCGCGTATCCCGAGTCCGGCCGCCAGTCGTACTCGAGGCTGAGGGCGGCGACCTGGGCCGTCCCCTTCCCGCACAGCTTTTCGATCACGTGGAGGGCGCCATCGATTCCGGAAGAGAGACCGGCCGCGGTGACGATCTTGCCGTTGTCGACGAATCTTTTGTCCGAGACGACTCGGGTCTTCGGAGCGGCCGCCTTGAGCTCGTCGATGAGGCCGGCGAAGGTCGTCGCCTCCAGGCCGTCTAAGAGACCGGCTTTCGCGAGGAAGAAAGCACCGTTGCAGACCGAAAGCACGACTTCGGCGCCTCGGGCACTCGAGCGCAGCCATGCGATGACCGCGCCATTGTCGAGCTGCGGCTCGACGTTGCCCCCGGGGACGACCAGCACGTCCGGCTTCGGCGCGGTCGCAAGCGTAAAAGCGGGGTTGACACTCATTCCCATCGCTGTCGTTATCGGCTCGATCTTCTCGGCGACCGTGTAGATCCGGAAAACGGGCGCATCGTCGGCGAAGGCATGACCGAAGACCTCCCAGGGTCCGGTGTAGTCGATGATCTGCACCCCCGGGAAGATGAGGATTGCGAGGTTGCGGGGAGGCCGCTCCTTCGGACCGATCCCGAAGAGCGCGGTCGACCCGAGCAGAATAGATGCGACGACGACGATGCTTCTCCTCATGATTTCAACTCCCGATTCTCAAGTCTCAATCTCGGTTCTCCATTCTCAATTTCTTCCTCACGCACTCCGCAGCGCCACGATCGGATCCACCGCTGTCGCGCGGCGCGCCGGCACGAAGCACGCGATCGCCCCGACCAGCCCGAGCATCAGCGCCACGACAAGAAACGTCGGCGGATCGGTCGGAGAGACCTCGTAGAGAAGACTCGCCCAGAGCCGCGAGAGCACGAATGCGCCGGCGAGCCCAAGCGCGAGACCGATCCCGACGAGGCGCATGCCCTGGCGAAGCACCATCGCGCGTACCGTCCCCGGAAGCGCGCCGAGCGCCATGCGGATTCCGAACTCCTGCCGACGCTGGCCGACCGAGAAGCCGATGACGCCTGCGATGCCGGTCGCCGTGATCACGAGCGCGAGCCCCGCGAAGAGCAGCAGGAGCGTCGCCGTCAGGCGTGGCGTGTCGAGCGCGCCCGCACGGACCTCGGCGAGCGTGCGGAACCGATCCACCGGCTGCTCCGGGCCGATCGCATGAACGGCCGCCCGGACGGTGCGCTCCATCAGGCGCGGGTCCATGCTCGTGCGAACGAGGCACGTCAGGCCGAGGCCCGGATACTGCCGGATCGACAGGTAGACTTGGTCGCCCGGCGGCTCGGCGAGCGAGTGCTGCCGCACGTCACCCACGACTCCGACCACCGTCAGCCAGACGATCTTGCCCGGATCGCCTTCGATCCCGATGCGCCGGCCGATCGGATCCTGGCTCGGCCACGTGTGTCGCGCCATGCGATCGTTGACGACCGCGACTCCCAGCGACTCGAGGCGATCGGAAGGTTGGATCGCCCTCCCCCGCAGGACCGGAACGCCGATCGTGCGGAAGTAGTCCGCGCTCACGCGCTGAAAGTCCGCGCGGGGAAGCGACTCCGGCGACGCCGCCGGGCTCCCCTCGACACGATAGCGGCCGTTCGCCGGGCCCCCCTCGTTCAAGGGAAAGGTGCCCGACAGGGCGGCGGAGACGACACCCGGATCCGTAGAGAGACGTTCGAGCAGGCGGTCCTGAAAGTCGCGCTTGTCCTTGTTGTCCTGATAGCGGCTGAAGTTCAAGTCGACGCGTGACGTCAGGACACGTTGGCTGCGGAACCCCGTTTCCACGTGCGAGAGCTTCCACAGCGTGCGGAGCATCAGACCGGCGCCGGCGAGGAGCACGAACGAGATCGCCACCTGCGCGGTGATCAGGAGGTTGCGGACCCGGAGGCGTCCCAGGGTCGCGCCCGACGAATCGCGCCCCTCCTGCAGCGCACCGACGAGGCTCCGCCGGCGGGAGCCGGCCGGGATCAGGCCGAGCACCACGCCGACGGCGAGCGAGATACCGAGCGAGAAGAGAAGCACCGGGGTCTCGACGGCGATTTCGGAGGCGCGTGGCGTGAATCGGCGGGCGAAGTGCACCAGCAGGCCGTGGCCGGCGACCGCGAAGGCGAAGCCGAGCGCGCCCCCCGAAAGCGACACGAGCAGGCTCTCGGTCAGGAGCTGCCAGGCCAGCCGTCCGCGGCCCGCCCCCAACGCGGAGCGGAGCGCCATCTCCTTCTCGCGCCGTACCAGGCGCGCGAGAGAGAGGTTCGCCACGTTCGCGCAGGCGAGCAGGAGGACCAGCCCGACCGTTCCGAACAGGAGCAGGAAGGTCGGCCGCGCCTGCCGGGTGAGCTCCTGTCGCAGCGGAACGGGCGAGACCACGAAGTGGATCGAGGCGGGGTAGCTCTTGGGATGGTCGCGCTGCACGCGGGACACGACGGACGCCAGGTCCGCGCCGGCCGAGGAAAGGGTGGCGCCGGGTTTCAGGCGCGCGAACGCTTGCAGCATTCCCATGTCGCGGCTGGTCTCCATCATCGGATCGGACCGGAATGGACACGCCGATACCGGCATGTAGACGTCGTTGTTGTCGGGGTAGCCCGGGATCGGCGGCAGCACCCCGACCACGGTGTGCGGGCGGTCGTTCATCCGAAACACCCGGCCGACGACCCCCGGATCGCCGCCGAAGCTCCGCATCCAGTAATCGTGCGAGAGGACAAGCACGGCCTCGGCGCCGTGCTTGTCCTCGCCCGGCAGGAAGCTTCTGCCGAGGATCGGCCGCACGCCCAGCACGTCGAAGAAGCTCGCCGAGACCACCCCGGTCTGGACGCGCTCGGGCTCAGCGCGGCCGAGCAACACGAACCACATGTCGTGGTACTCGACGATTCCGTCGAAGCTGTGGCTGAAGTTGCGGAGATCGCCGATCTCGGGCACCGAGAAGCGTCCGTCCGAAATCCCGGCGCCGGGGGCATCGGCTCGGATCCGAACCAGCCGGTCCCCGCCCCCGTACGGCAGTGACTGCAGCAGGACGCCGTAGACAACCGAGAAGATGGCCGTGTTCGCGCCGATGCCGAGCGCGAGCGTCA
>DASXTI010000255.1:0-63392 GCA_036505535.1 Thermoanaerobaculia bacterium | reverse complement strand
CTGATATTTGTCGCCGGTATCTTGGCCAAGGCCGGAAATGCCCTGCGGCTGGAAATGAGTCTTGCCGCTAACCCTGTTGCCGTTGATGTTAAAGGTGATCAGAGTGTGCAACGGGCCATCCAAGTCCACCAATTCACCAGCTCCCCCGTTAGCACACGGAACGAATACCACCAGATTTATATCGATGGACTCATTAACCACAACCTCAGCCTTGGCCGGTGCCGCCAACACGGCCAGCAACGCTCCAATACTCGCTAGCATCGTCACTTTTCCCATCGAAATCTCCTTCTTGCTTTGTTCTACGCAACATTACGGCTGCTTGGTGCCAGGTTCACCAGTGCCGCTTCACGAAGTCTTTTACCTCCCATTCGAAAGCTACTACCTCCTTTCCAGCCGCTAAGGGAGCATTGCCGGTCAACGACTCGCCACCTCGGGCAATCCGGTCCGTCGGACAGTTAGCCTGCGAACTCAGCTGCCTAAGTCCCACCCAACACGCGATGATCGGCGTTCGGCGTCCATCGGCATGACGAAGTTGCCGCCATCCTATCCCGCTCCTGAGAGTGTTGGTCGGGGCGAGAGGATTTGAACCTCCGACCACTCGGTCCCGAACCGAGTGCGCTACCAGGCTGCGCTACGCCCCGAGAGGTGGGGTTTATACGCGATCCGAGCCTTTTCTGCAAAGCGGCGCGCCCGCCGCCCGCCGGCATCGCGAAACCGCGTTACTGGAGATGAACCGCCAGTTTACCGCCGGAGTACTCGAGATGCAGCGTGCGCGTCTCACCGCCGGAGATCTGGGCGTTGGTCGTCGCGAAGGCCGAGGGCATGTCGGGTCCAGAGAGCCAGGCTTTGATCGCGGCCGGGCCCGACGAGACCGTCAGGTTCGCCGAGACGCTGCGGGTCTGATTCTTCTTGAATGAGAAGGGCTTCCTCAAGAGGATCTGGTCGTTGACGGCCACCATGACGTGCCCCTCGGGAATCGGCGAGTCGAAGGCGAGCCGCAGGGTCGCCGTCCCCGGCACGGGAGCGGGAGCGGGCCCCTGCATCGGCGGAGAGCCCGCGGCCGCGCGGCCCGCTACGGGCGAAGGCATCGGAGGGCTCTCCTTCCTTCGGGCTTGAAGCTCCTTGGCGTTTTTCTTGCGCGCGGCGGCTTCGGCCGCCACCTTCGTCTCCGTGATCTTCCTGTCGGCCTCGTCGCGAACCGAAAGCGCATCCGCGTTGCTCGCATCCAGCGCGAGGAGTTCCTCGGCCTTCTGCTTAGCCTCCTCATTCTTGCCGTCGGCGAGCGCCGACTTCGCGGCCTCGACGAGCTGAGCCGCCTGTTGCTTCTTCTGCGTCTCTTCTTCCCTGCCCTTGACGGCGTTCTCGGCCATCTGCGCGTACTGGCGGGCCTCCTGGTTGTTGGGGCTGCGCGCGAGGACCTGGCGGAACCTCGCGAGGCTCTCTTCGTAATTGCCGGCCGCGAAGAGCTTCTTGCCCTGCTCGAGGGACTGGCGGCGCTCCCTGACTTCCTGCTCGAGCGCGGCGTCGGGCTCGATCGTCGGTCTCGAGGCCGATTTGGCCCGCAGCGCGAAGACGCCGACGACGAGAAGGAGCACTCCGAGCGCCGCCGCGCTGACGGTCCAGAACCAGCGCGGATTGACCTCGGCCTTCGCGAGCTTCTTCCAGTCCTGCGAAGGGACCGCTGCGGCCGCTGCCGGAGGCTCGAGCGGGGGCGGAAGCGGCGGCAATTCCTCGTTGACCGACGACAGCGGCGCAAACTCTTCCTCGGGCAGCGCTGCCTCGTCCATTGCCGCAGCCGTCGGCGCAACGTCTTCGGGCGGGAGTCTGACCGGCGCCGTGTCATCGTGGTCTACCGGGGTCGCCTTGGGCTCTTCCGGACGTTCTCCCCAGAACTCGAGAGCCTCCGGCGGAGTCGCGCGGGGAATCGGAGGCGGCACGACGGTCGTATCCCGGGGCGCGCCCTGGGCGGCGAGCTCCTGGAGATTTGACAGCTTGAGGGTCGGCAGATTCTCCGCTTCCGAGACCATCGTGCCGAGGTCGTGGAGGGCCTTCTGCTCCTCCAGATGCGCCTTGAGCTGATACAGCGCCAGGGCCATGTCCTTGCCACGCTGATAGCGGTTCCAGGGATCCTTCGCCATCGCTCGCGCGACGATCGGGTTGAACTCCGGCGGTACCTCTGTGGATAGGTCCGCCGGCGGCGTGAAGTCCTCGTGGACGATCTTGTAGGAGATCGCCGTCAGGTTGTCCCCCTGGAAAGGCTTTCGCCCGGTCAGAAGCTCGTAGAGCACCACGCCGAGGGAGAAGATGTCGCTGCGGCCGTCCACCGGCGCGCCGGAGACCTGTTCGGGCGACATGTAATTGGGCGTGCCGAGAAACTGTCCGGTGGTCGTCAGGTTGGACGAGGCGACCTTGGCGATCCCGAAGTCGGTGATCTTTACCTTGCTGTCTGTCGTCAGAATGATGTTGGCCGGCTTGACGTCGCGGTGGATGATCCCCTTGCGGTGGGCGTAATCGAGCGCCTCGCCGATCTGGGCGATCAAGTCGGCGATCTCGTCCCAGGAGAACTTGTTCTTCTCGACGAGAAGCGACTTCAGGTTGCGCCCCTCGATGTACTCCATGGCGATGAAGGAGGTCCGGCTTTCGGTGTCCTCGCCGATGTCGTGGATCGTGACGATGTTGGGGTGGGACAGGATGCCGGCCGTCTGGGCCTCGCGGACGAAGCGCTCGCGGAACTCCCGCGATTCCGAGTCGTCGTCGCCGGTCTGGGAGATTCGGATGGTCTTGATCGCGACGAGCCGACCGATGACGGGGTCCTTGGCGAGGTAAACGACACCCATCGCTCCCTTACCGAGCTCGTTCAAGACCTCGTAGCGGCCAAGCCTCGCCAAACGCGCTCCCGCCGCTACCTTACCGGACATACGTTCGGAACGGGTCCCTCCAGCCCGACACGTGCCTCCCCGAGCACAAAATAACCCGAGTGAAGGATGGCGTCCCCCGAAATTCTAGCAGGTTGGAGAAGAAAGGTGGCCGAATTCGGAGAGTCCGGACTTAGCCGGCGAGGCGGCGAAAAGACGGATTCTGAGCATATTCTTCTCTCTATGGAACACATCGCACCAGCCATACAAAGGGAACGGATCGTCCGTTGCGAGGCGCGCACGAGGACCGAGCAGGAAGATCGCATCGTCGTGGAGGAGCCCCTCGAGATTCGGGTCGGCGGCCAGACCCTCGCCGTCACCATGCGTACGCCGGGCCATGACTTCGAGCTCGCGGCCGGATGGCTGGTGACCGAAGGCATCGTGACGCGGCCCGACGAGGTCGTCCGAATCGAGCACTGCCGGGAGGTGCGGTCGCCCGAGGAGGAGGGCAACGTGGTTCTCGTGCGAACCACGGCTTCTGCCGGAGCGCACCTGGATCGCGCGCGGCGCCTTCTGCTGACCTCCTCCTCCTGCGGCCTTTGCGGCAAGGGCTCGATCGAGTCGATCCGCGGCCAATTCCCCGCGGTGACTTCCCCGGCTCGGCTCGACCCGGTGGTCCTCCTGGGCTTGCCCGGGACCCTGCGGAAGGCCCAGACCGTTTTCGGGGAGACCGGCGGGCTTCATGCGGCCGGCGTCTTTACGCTTTCCGGCGAGCTCGTCGCGGCGCGCGAGGACATCGGCCGCCACAACGCCGTGGACAAGGTCATCGGATTTCTCTTTCGGCAGGGACGGTTGCCCCTCTCCGAATCGATCCTGCTCGTCTCGGGCCGAGCCTCCTTCGAGATCGCGCAGAAGGCGCTGGCCGCCGGGATCCCGATCGTCGCCGCGGTCTCGGCCCCCTCGACGCTCGCGATCGAGCTGGCGCGCTCCTCCGGAATGGCGCTCGCCGGATTTCTGCGCGAGAACGGATTCAATCTCTATGCGGGGGCGGACCGTCTGAACGGCGCCGCGAGCGCTCGATGATCGCCGGGATGATCCAGCCGATCATCACGCCGGCGAACACGAGCAGCGCGACGGCGATGAGAAACGCAATCCCGATCGCCACGCACGAGAGGGCCGTCATGGAGGCTTCATTCTTCTACAGAACCGGCGGTTATCCCGGGGGATGAAGGCCGAGCAAGAACGACTCCGAAGCGGCAAGGCGGTCGCCGCCGCGCTGATGCTGGCGGGGCTCCTCCTTGCCGCGGCCGCGATCTTTCTCTTCGTCGTCGTCGACCGCGCCTGCGCCGGACGGCGGCCGGCCTCGAGCGCCTCCGTCGGGGCCCTTTCGCCGGGCGAGGCTTCAATATAATCCGGCCCCATGAAACCACTCTCTGCCCCACAGCTTCGCAACGTCGCGGTCGTCGGACACAATACCGTCGGGAAGACGACCCTGGTCGCCGCTCTCCTCTATGCCACCGGGGCCCTGACGCGTCCGGGCAAGATCGATGAGGGCACCTGCCCGACGGACTTCGACGGCGAGGAGATCGACCGAAAGATCTCGATCAATCTGGCCTGCGCTCATGCCATTCATCGAGACAGCCGGATCAATTTCATCGACGCCCCCGGCTACGGGATCTTCGCTCCGGAGGCTCGAGCCGCCGTCTACGCCGCCGACGCGGCGCTCATCGTCTTGGACGCGGTCTCCGGCGTCGAGGTCCAGACCGAGCGCGTCTGGAAATTCGCGCAGGAGTTCGAGCGCCCCGTTCTCTTCGTCATCAACCGGATGGATCGGGAGCGGGCCTCCTTCGATCGCACGGTCGAAGCGATGCAGAAGAAGTTCGGCCGCGGGGTCGTCGCGCTTCAGATCCCGGTCGGCGAGGAGAAGGTCTTCAAGGGGACCGTCGATCTGGTGCGGATGGAGTCGCATCTTCAGGAGGGGGGTAAGCGCGTCGACGGCGCCATACCCGCCGAGCTTGCGGAGCGGGCGAAGGCGGAGCACGAAAAGTTGGTCGAGATGGTCGCCGAGGGGGAAGACGACCTGATGGAGAAGTTCTTCGCGCAGGGCACGCTCGAAGCCAACGACATCCTGCCGGGCTTGAAGCGCGAGATCGTGGAGCGAAAGATCTTTCCGGTGCTCTGCGCCTCCACCGCCTTGGGAATCGGCTCGATCCGGATCCTCGACGCGTGCGTCTCGCTGCTCCCCTCGCCGGAGAGCCGCCGGGCCGAAGGCACGGGCAAGGACGGGAAGCCGGTCGTCGTCTTCTGCAACGAAAAGGACCACGCCGTGGCCCAGGTCTTCAAGACGGTGTCGGACCCGTTTGCGGGCCGCATCTCGTACCTGCGGGTCTTCTCGGGACACTTCCAGTCGGATGGGACGTACTGGAACGCGAGCAAGGGCGCGCACGAACGCTTCTCGGGTCTCTTCCTGCCTCAGGGAAAGGAGCACGTCAGCGTCCCCGAGGCGCGGGCCGGTGACATCGTGGCGGTCGCCAAGCTGAAAGACACGCTCACCGGCGACACGCTGACCACGAAGGACTACCCCGTCATCTTGCCGGCTCTCAAGGTCCCCGAGGCCTCGATCGCCTATGCCATCGAGCCGAAGGCCAAGGGGGATGAGGACAAGATCTCCACCGCCTTGCACAAGTTGATCGAGGAGGATCCTTCGCTCGCCTTCCAGCGGGACGAGGAGACCAAGGAGTTCCATCTGGCGGGCGCCTCCCAGCTCCACGTCGAGATCGCGGTCGCGCGCCTGAAAAAGAGGTACGGCGTCGAAGTCATCCTGCATCCGCCCAAGGTTCCTTACCGCGAAACGATCACCCGCAAGGCGGAGGCCCACGGCCGCCACAAGAAGCAGACGGGCGGGCACGGGCAGTTCGCCGACTGCCGGATTCGTGTCGAGCCGCTGCCGCGCGGCAAGGACTTCGAGTTCGTCGACGACATCTACGGCGGCGCGATCCCGCGCAACTTCATCCCGGCCGTCGAGAAGGGGATTCAGGAAGTGCGGCGCAAAGGGTATCTGGCCGGTTACCCGATGGTCGACTTCCGCGTCATCCTCTACGACGGCCAGTACCACGACGTCGACTCCTCGGAGCTCGCATTCAAGCTCGCCGGCGCGCTCGCCTACAAGGAGGCGATGTCCCAGGCCAAGCCGACGCTGCTCGAGCCCGTCATGAATGTCGAGATCACGGCTCCCAACGAGTACGTCGGGGACCTGATGGGCGACCTGTCATCGCGCCGCGGGCACGTCCAGGGGATGGAGGCAAACGAGGACGACACGGTGATCAAGGCGCAGGTCCCGATGGCGGAGCTCTTGACGTACGGCGCCCAGCTGCGCTCGATCACTCAGGGACGCGGCTCTTTCCATCTGGATTTCTCGCACTATGCCGAAGTGCCGCACTCGCTTCAGGAAAAGATCATCGCGCAGTCGCGGGCAGGGAGAGAAGCGGTGAAGGAAGCGTGACGAGAGTTAGTAGTCAGTAGTTAGTAGTCAGTAGTTAGTACCGGACTCGACTACCAACTACCAACTACCAACTACCTACTACCTACTACCTACAGCGTCCGCCACTTCCTTCCCTCCTTCTCCAAGAACTTGTCCGCCGCCTCGGGCCCGAAAGTGCCCGCGGCATAGTTGGGAAACTCGGGCGGAGGCCTTCTCTCCCACGCGTCGAGGATCGGCGTGAGCACTTCCCAGGCGTGTTCCGCCTCGTCCCCCCGGATGAAGAGCGTCTGGTCGCCGTGCGTCACGTCGAGGAGAAGACGCTCGTATCCGCCGGCGATAGGAGCCCCCAGCTTCGAATAGGCAAAATCCATGTAGACCGACTGGATCTGCAGCACCGTCCCCGGGATCTTGACGCCGAACTTCAACGAAACGGCCTCGTCCGGCTGGATGTGGAGACGTAGCACGTTCGGGAGCAGCTCCCCGGTGGCTTTGCTGAAGAAGCGGTGCGGCACGGCCCTGAACTCGATCGCCACCTCGGTGACTCGCTTGGCCAGCCGCTTGCCGGATCGGAGATAGAACGGGACTCCCGCCCAGCGCCAGTTATCGATCGCAAACCGGACGGCCGCGTACGTCGGAGTCGTCGAGTGCGGATCGACCATCGGCTCCTCGCGGTAGCCCGGTACCTTTCGGCCGTCGACCACACCCGGTCCGTATTGGCCGCGCACGGCCCAGTCGTCGATCTCCCCCTCGGTAAAGGGGCGGATCGATTCGAGGACCTTGACCTTCTCGGCCCGGATGGCGTCGGCCTCGTAGCCGGCCGGGGGCTCCATCGCCGTCAGGGTCAGGAGTTGCATCAGATGGTTCTGGAACATGTCGCGCAGGATGCCCGCGTTCTCGTAGAAGCCGGCGCGGTGCCCCACGCCGACGGACTCGGCCACCGCAATCTGCACGTGATCGATGTATCGATGATTCCAGAGCGGCTCGAAAATGCCGTTCGCAAAGCGCAAGACGAAGATGTTCTGGACGGTCTCCTTGCCCAGATAGTGGTCGATTCGGTAGATCTGCCGCTCCCGGAAGACCCGCAGGAGGAGCTCGTTCAAGTGCCTTCCCGACTCCAAGTCGTGCCCGAACGGCTTCTCGACGACTGCGCGGATCCACCCATTCTCGTTTCGAGCCAGGCCGCTTTCCCCGAGCGCCGTGATGATGGTCTCATCGGCGTCGGGAGGTGTCGCGAAGTAGAAGATCCGATTCCTCGGGCCGGCGCGCTCCGCCTCGATGCTCTCGACGGCGGACTTGAGCTTGCCGAAGAGCTCGGCGTCCCCGAAGTCTCCGGCGATGTACCGGACGACGTCGGGAAGATCTCCGGGCCGCCCCTGCGTCGGCGGCGTGAACTCGCGGGCGCCCCCCTCCAGGTACGTGCGAAAGGCCTCGTCGGTATAGGGCGTCCGGCCGATTCCGATGATCGCGAAATCGGGAGAGATCGCGCCGTCGCGATTCAGGTGCGCGATCGCGGGGGCGAGGAGGCGCCGCGTCAGATCCCCGGAGGCCCCGAAGATGACGAGCGTGGCGGGGGGGCGGATCTCCTCCTCGGTTCGGCGAGCCGCGGCGACGGCCGGCGAGCTCATGCCGGGAGAAGCGCCCGATCGACGGCGCGCGAAAGATCCCGAAGTCCCCGCGAGAGATCCCGCGGGAGATGGACGCGCGTCACGCGACGACCCCGCGACTTGAGCGCCCCGAGGTCGCCCGAAGCCTGCGCCGCGACGACCTCGCCAAACCCCCAGGGACGTCCGGGAATCGCGACGGTCGCGGAGGGCTCGCACGTTACCTGGAGAAAGACGCCGTTGGCGGGTCCCCCCTTGTGCAACTGCCCGGTCGAGTGCTGGAAGCGGGGCCCGAATCCGATCGTGGTCGCGACCTTCTTCGCGTCGCGGACCCGGAGGCGTATCGCCTGCAGCGCCGCCTGGGTCTCCGGGGTGTCGTCCAGATAAGCGGTGATCGCGAAATAGTCGCCCCGTTTGATCGACCCCAGCAGACCGGCCAGGGCCTTTTCGTCGAGGCCGGCCGCCGGCTCGGGCGCGTGGGACGGAGAGCCCGAAGTGCCCGCCAGGATCGCGTTGGTCCGGTCCTTGGCCTCCTGGACGTTGGGCTGATCGAAGGGGTTGATCTCGAGGAGCCGGCCGGCGACCGCCGTGGCGAACTCCCAGCGAAACATCTCGGCGCCGAGATCCAGAGCGTCCTGCAGGACGAAGGAGGCGATCGGATGGCCGTGCGAGACGAGCGTGTCGAGGCGCTTCGCCGCGGTCCCGTCCTCGCGTCCCCGGGTGTCATAACGGATGAAGAAACGGTCCGATCCGTAGACCTCGGGACCGCCGAGGGCCTCCCCTTCGACCGGCAGAATGCCCTTCCCCTCCTTTCCCGTGCTCTCGGCGATGAGCTGCTCGAGCCACATTCCGAAGCGATCCGCGGGCGATCCGATCGAAAAAGTCAGCTTGTCGCGGCCCGCCAGGGCCTCCGCGCCGACGGCGGCTCCCAGGAGCATCCCCGGATTCTCGTTCGCGGCGGCGCGGCAGGCCTCCGCCATCGTGCGCGCGCGGCCGACGAGCTCGCGCACCGGGATGCCGATGAAGGCCGCCGGCACCAGACCGAAGTTCGAGAGAGCCGAATAGCGGCCGCCGATCCGCGGGTCGCCCGGAAAGACCTTCCGCACCCGGCGAAACGACCCCTCTTTCTCGAGGGCCGAGCCCGGATCCGTGATGACCACGAAGCGCTCGCCGGCCTTCTCTCCCAGCTCTCGGGAGGCCAGGTCGAAAAAGTAGTCGAAGAAGATGTTCGGCTCGAGCGTCGTCCCCGACTTCGAGGACACGATGAAGATCGTCCGGCGAGGATCGCTGCGCGCCGCGGTGGCGGCAACCGCCGACGGTTCGGTCGAATCGAGCACCTCGAGCTGCGGGAAGCCTTCGGCGGATCCGAATGTCTTTTCGAAGACGTACGGCGCCAGGCTCGAGCCTCCCATGCCGAGGACGACGACGCGGTCGGCCTCCACCCGGGCATCCGCGACGAAGGCTTCGAGGTCCGGCAGGGTCGACCAAATCCGGTCCGGGATCGTCAGCCAGCCCAGGGCATTTTCGATCGATTTTCGCGCGACCGCCTCGGCTTTCCAGAGCGACGCGTCGCAAGCCCAGATACGCGAGACGGCCCGTTCGGCCTCGAGCCGGGCCACCGCCTGCCGGCAGCGGGCGACGGCGCTCTCCGGCAGAAGATTCAAGCGACCCTCATCGCTTGCTCCTTCTGAGCGATCGTCTTCAGCACGCCGTCGAAGGAGTCCGAGAACTTCTTGACCCCTTCCTCTTCGAGCTCGCGGCTGATCGCCGCGGTGTCGATTCCGAGCCTGGAGAGCGAAGCAAACACGGCGTGGGCCGCCGGCAGGTCGTCATGGATTCGCACCTTCGGGTCGCCGTGCTCCCGGTAGGCCTCGAACGTTTCCGGGGGCATCGTGTCGACGGAGGTCGGCGCGACGAGCGCCTCGACGTAATAGAGGTCGGGATAGGTGGGATCCTTGGTGGAGGTCGATGCCCAGAGCGGCCTCTGCACGCGCGCTCCTTTTCCCTTCAGCGCCGAGAAGCGGGAGCTCCGAAAAACCTCCTCGAAGGCCTCGTAGGCGATCCGGGCGTTGGCGATCCCGAGCTTTCCGCGCAGCGGCTTCGCCTCCTCCTTGCCCGCCTTGGTCAATGCATCGATCTTCTTGTCCGCGTTCGTGTCGACGCGCGAGACGAAGAAGCTCGCCACCGAATGGATCTGGTCGATGGGTTTCCCGGCTTTCACGCGCTCTTCGAGCGCCGATAGGTACGCTTCCATCACCTCGCGATACCGCGGGACGGAGAAGAGAAGCGTGATGTTGATGTTGATCCCTTCCGAGAGGCACTGGCGGATGGCCGGTATCCCCTCGGCGGTGCCGGGAATCTTGACCATGACGTTGCCCCGATCGCACTCTTTCCAGAGGCGCCGCGCCTCGGCGATCGAGCCCTGCGTGTCGCGCGCGAGATGGGGCCCCACCTCGATCGAGACGAACCCGTCCTCTCCGGAGGTCGTTTCGAAGACTCGGCGGAAGGCGTCCGCCGCCGCGCGCACGTCGGTGACGGCGAGCGACTCGAAAATGGCGCCGGGATTCTTGCCCGCGTCCCCCTCGCGACGGATGTCGTCGTCGTAGAGAGAGGAATCCGCGATCGCCTTCTGAAAGATGGTGGGGTTCGAGGTCATCCCCTTCAGGCCGTCCTCTTCGATCAGGCGTTTCAATTCCGCCCCCTGGGTGAGATCGCGGCGGATGAAGTCGTACCAGACGCTCTGACCCAGCTCATTCAACCTCTTCAATGGATTCGCGCTCATGAAGACCTCCCCTGTGGCGTGTCGAAGACCCCCTTGCGGGCGTCCTCTTCGATCGCCTTGATTTCCGCGAGACGGCGGACGTGCCGCTCCGCATCCGAGAACTCCGCGGCGAGAAATGCTCTGACGCACTCGGCGGCCAGCAGCGGGCCGATCACCCGCGCGCCGAGGCACATGACGTTCATGTCGTCGTCCTCCACGCCTTGGCGCGCGGAGAACGTGTCGTGGCACATGGCGGATCGGACCCCGGGCACCTTGCTCGCCGCCACCGAAGCACCCACACCGCTGCCGCAGATGACAATGCCGCGGTCGCAGCGCCCCTCGAGCACCGCCTCGGCGACCTTGCGCGCGAAGACCGGATAATCCGACGGCTCGGTCGAGAAGGCACCGAAGTCCTCGACTTCGTGCCCGAGGCTCGACGTCAGATCGATGACATCCTGTTTGAGCGAGAAGCCGGCGTGGTCGCAGCCGATGCCGATCCTCATCGCAGAAGGCCCTCCGCAGCCTCGACGACGTGATCGACGGTGAAGCCGAGCTCCCGCATGGCCACCCCTCCCGGCGCCGAAGCGCCGAACCGGTCCAGACCGATCGAGCCGCCGTGCTCCCCGACGTACTTTTGCCAGCCCAGCGTCGCTCCCGCCTCGATCGACAGCCGCGCGGAGACGGAGGGGGGAAGAACGTCTTCGCGATACTCGCGAGGCTGGCGATCAAAGAACTCCCAGGAGGGCATCGAAACGACACGCGTCGCAATTCCTTCGGCCTCGAGCTTCTGCCTTCCCCCGACGGCGAGCTGGAGTTCGGAGCCCGTGGCGATCAGGATGAGCCTTGGTCGGCCGCCCGAGGCCTCGGCGAGAATGTAGCCGCCGCGCGAGACTTCTCCCTTCGCCCCCGAGCGGTCGAGAACCGGAATGTTCTGGCGGCAGAGGACGATGCCGACGGGGCCCTCCCGGTGCTCCATCGCCGCCCGCCAAGCTTCGGCGGTCTCGTTGGCGTCGCCGGGCCGAATGATCGTGAAGTGCGGGATCGCCCGCAGCGCCATCAGGTGCTCGACGGCCTGATGCGTCGGCCCATCTTCGCCCAGGCCGATCGAGTCGTGGGTCCAGACGAAGATCGTCGGCAGCTCGCTCACCGCGGCCAGGCGCACGGCAGGACGCATGTAGTCGGAGAAGCAGAAGAAAGTGGCGACGAAGGGGCGGATACCGCCGTGGTACGCCATGCCATTGGCGATCGCGGCCATCGCGTGCTCGCGCACCCCGTAATGGATGTTGTTGCCCGCGCCCGTCTGCCCGTCGAACTCTACTTTCCCGTCGATCTTCGTCTTCGTGGACTCCGACAGATCGGCATCTCCGCCCAGAAGCCACGGAACGTGTTTTGCGATCGCGTTGATCGCCTTCCCCGACGCCACGCGGGTCGCGAGCGACTCGCCCGGCTTCCACTGCGGCAGATCGGCGTCCCATCCCTTCGGAAGCGCCCCCTTCCACTCCATGCGCCATTCCTCCGCGAGATCCGGATAGTCCTTCGCGTAGGCCTCGAAACCTCGTTCCCATTCCGCCTGCGCCTTGACGCCGCGCTCGATCGCGGTTCGAAACTGCCGCAGCGACTCCTCGGGCACGAAGAAGGGCTCGGTCCACTCCCATCCCAGCGCCTTCTTGGTGAGCGCGACTTCCTCCGCGCCGAGGGGGGCGCCGTGCGCCGCCGAGGTCCCCGCCTTGTGGGGCGAGCCGTAGCCGATCGTGGTGCGGTTGGCGATGATGGTGGGCCGCTCCGTTTGCGACACGGCGGTCTTGATGGCCGTGTCGATCGCCTCGAGGTCGGTGTCGCCCTTCTCGACACGCAGGACCTGCCACCCGTACGCCTCGTAGCGCCGAAGCACGTCCTCGGTGAAGGTCCACGAGGTCGGCCCATCGAGACTGACGTGGTTGTCGTCGTAGAAGAACGTGAGCTTGCCCAACCGCAGGTGCCCCGCCAGAGAGCTCGCCTCCGAGGAGACCCCCTCCATCAGGTCGCCGTCGCTCACCAGCGCGAGAGTGCGGTGATCGACGATCTCATGCCCCGGCCGATTGAAGCGGTGAGCCAGGAACCGCTCGGCGATGGCCATGCCGACGGCGTTGCCGGCCCCCTGCCCGAGAGGGCCGGTCGTGGCTTCCACCCCCGGGGTCAGACGCATCTCGGGATGGCCAGGCGTCCGACTGCCCCACTGCCGGAAGGCCTTCAGGTCGTCCAGGGTCAGGTCATACCCCGTCAGATAGAGAAGGCTGTAGAGCAGCATGGAACCATGGCCGGCGGAAAGCACGAATCGGTCGCGGTTCGGCCATTGCGGATCGCGCGGGTTGTGGCGCAGGTAGCGCTGCCACAGCACGTACGCCAAGGGGGCGGAGCCGAGCGGAAGCCCCGGATGCCCCGAATTCGCCTTCTGTACGGCGTCGATCGAGAGCGTGCGGATCGTGTCCACACACAGCTCGTCGAGGGATTTGATCACCGTGCTCAAGCGTCCCTCCTGATGACCCCGCATCTTATTACGCGGCTGGCGGCCCGTCCGCGACGAGGAGGGAGACTCGAACTCCGCACCTCATTTGATGGAGAATCGCGGCGGAAGGTTTCGAAATCCCGTGTCCACCGACGAAAAAATCACTTCGCTGACGGACTCTCGCAAGCCGCTCGAATACTCCGGTCCGGACCTCGAGGCACGCGCCCTCTCGCACGAGTGGCTGGAGACCGACGGGCTCGGCGGATTCGCCTGCGGGACCGTGGCCGGGTCTCGGACGCGCCGCTACCACGGCTGGTTCGTGCCGGCCATTCCTCCTCCCCGGCGGCGCTGGATGCTCGTCTCGGCGTGCGATGAGTTCGTCAGCGCCCGCGGCGTCACGACGGGGATCTCCACCCAGGTCTACAAGGGCGCCGTGCACCCGGAGGGATCCCGGTACCTCGTGAAGTTCCGAATGGAGCCGTACCCGACGTGGCGGTACGAGACCGGCACGTTCAGCATCGAGCGCTCCCTCTGCCTGATCCGCGACCGCTCGGTGACGATCGTCCGCTACGTCAACCGGGGCGCCTCCGAAATCGTGCTGCGCGTCCGGCCGCTGCTGGCGTTTCGAGGCTCCCACCGCTTGCAGCGCGAAACGACCGATTGGGACCCATCCACTGAAGTTCGGGGGGAGGTCTCCTGGGTGCGCCCGCTGGCGTACCTTCCGCGCCTCTACATGCGCGGCGTCTTCGCCGCAACGCGGCTCGATCCCGTCTGGTATCGGAACTTTTCGTACGAGCTCGAGACGGCGAGAGGCTACGACGCCGCGGAGGATCTCTGGAGCCCGCTCGAGTGGGAATGGAGGCTGCGGCCCGACGCCCAGGCGTTTCTGCTCTTCTCCTTAGACGAGGTCGCCGCCGATCCGGACCATCTTCTGGAGGGCGAGCGCCGCCGCCGGAAGAGCTTCGCGCGCACGAACGACCCGGTCTTCGACGAGCTGGCGCTTCGCGCGGAGAACTTCGTCGTCGAGCCGGACTACCACAATGCGTCGATCATGGCGGGGTTTCCGTGGCTGGCCGACTGGGGACGGCAAACGATGATCGCGGCGCCCGGGCTGGCGCTGGCCACCGGTCGCTTCGGCCCGCTGGCCCGCGTGCTGAACTCCTCGGCCGCCATGCGGCGGGACGGCTTGATCCCCAACCACTTCTCCGGGGAGGAGGGCGAGCCCGAGTATGACGCCATCGACGCTCCCCTCTGGTTCGTACTGGCCGTCGAGTGGTTCGGACGCGCGCGACGCAGTCCGGGCCGCCCTGCGCCGCTGCTCGGGGCGGTCCGCTCCGTCATCGAGGCCTACCTCCGCGGCACCCGCTTCGGCATCGGCGTTGGGCCGGATGGCCTTCTCGTGGGCAGCGCGCCGGGGCGGGCGCTGACGTGGATGGACGCGGTTGTCGACGGCGTGCCCGTCACGCCGCGTTCCGGAAGGGCGGTCGAGGTCAACGCGCTCTGGCACGCGGCCTTAAAGAGCGCCGCCCGGCTCGAGCGCTTCGCCGGCGAGATGGGCCGCGCCAGGGAGCTCGAGTCGGAGGCCTGGCACACGGCCCGCCGATTCAACGAGACCTTCTGGTACGCCGAGAAGGGTTATCTCTACGACGTCCTGGGCGAAGGAGGTGGGGACGCCAGTCTGCGGCCTAACCAGATCTTCGCCGTCTCGTTGACGGAGGATTTGCTCCCGCCTCACCGTGCGCGCTCGGTCTATTGGACCGTTCGGCGAAGGCTCTTGACCCCGTTCGGTCTGCGCACGCTGGATCCGGCGGACCCGCGCTACAAGGGCCGCTACGAAGGCAACGAGCGGTCGCGCCTGCGCGCGGCTCACCAGGGGACGGTCTGGCCATGGCTGATCGGCGCCTTCGCCGACGCGCACTTCCGGGTCTTCGGCAACACCGAGGAGTCGCGGCACACGATGCGGGCGTTGCTGGCGCCTCTGCGCGCACACGTTCGGGATGCCGGCTTGGGCTCCGTGTCGGAGATGTTCGACGGAGACTCGCCTCACGTTCCTCGCGGCTGCTTCGCGCAGGCCTGGAGCGTGGCGGAGGTCGCGAGAATTCTCTATACCCACATGCAGGGCGGAGAGTGATGGAAAGAATTGATGATTGATGATTGATGATTGCGGATTAGTAAGTTGCCCTAATCACGGATCGCCCGGCGTTTGAGCAAGGCGCCGGTCCTTCTCTTGATCTGCGATGGCTGGGGCCATGCCCCACCGTCGAAAGGCAACGCCATCGCGCTTGCCTCGACACCCGTCTACGACCGTTGGCTGGTCGACTATCCGTGGACGCTGCTCGACGCCTCGGGAGAAGCAGTCGGGCTGCCGGCGGGCATCATGGGGAACTCCGAGGTCGGTCATCTCACGATCGGGGCGGGCCGGATGGTTCCGCAGGATCTGCTTCGGATCGACCTGGCGCTGCGCGACGGATCGTTCTACGAGAACACGGTGCTGCGGGAGGCGGCCGAGCACGCGAAGCGCCGGGGCTCCACACTCCACCTGATGGGACTCGTCTCGGACGGCGGAGTCCACTCGCACGAGCGCCACCTG
The DNA here is from genome assembly GCA_036505535.1 of Thermoanaerobaculia bacterium. Classification (GTDB taxonomy): domain Bacteria; phylum Acidobacteriota; class Thermoanaerobaculia; order UBA5066; family Gp7-AA6; genus DAHUXD01. Next base: position 47,619 of record DASXTI010000255.1, on the reverse strand, counting down.
GAAGGACTGCTGGAGCTCGGCGCGCGCGCCGGCTTGCCTCGAATGCGGGTGCACGCGTTTACCGACGGCCGGGACACTCCCCCCAAGTCAGCGCTAACGTTTCTGGCCAGGCTCGAAACGGCGCTGGAGAAGAGGGGCGGGAAGATCGCGACGGTCTCCGGCCGCTACTACGCCATGGATCGCGACAAGCGCTGGGACCGCGTCGCCCGCGCCTACGCGGCGCTGGTCTTCTCCTCCGGCCTGCACGCTTCGAGAGCGGCCGAAGCGGTCGAGTCCGCCTACGCGCGCGGCGAGTCCGACGAGTTCATCCAGCCCACCGTCATCACCGAGAAGGAAGAGCCCGTCGGGCCGATCCGCGACGAGGACGCCGTCGTCTTCTTCAACTTTCGCGCCGATCGCGCCCGGCAGATCACCCGCGCGCTGACGGAGCCCGAGTTCAACGACTTTCCGCGCCCGAAGCCGCCCCGCATCCGGTTCGTCTGCTTCACCGAGTACAAGAAGGAGTTCAATCTTCTCGTCGCCTTTCCTTCGCCGGACTTAGCGCACATCCTCGCCGATGTCTGGGCGGAGAAGGGGGTCGAGAATCTCCGGCTCGCCGAGACCGAAAAATACGCGCACGTCACCTACTTCTTCAACGGCGGCGTCGAGAAAGCCTATCCGGGCGAGCAGCGCATTCTCATCCCCTCCTGGAAGGGCGCGACTTACGACCTGCATCCGGAGATGAGCGCCCCGGCGATTACCGAGCAGGCCGTCCGGGCCGTTCGCGAGGGGAAGTTTGGCGCCTTCGTCGTCAACTTCGCCAACGCCGACATGGTCGGCCACACCGGAAAGCTCCCCGAGACGATCCGCGCGGTCGAGACTCTCGATACCTGCTTCGGATTGCTCGAGGCGGCCTGCGGGGAGGCCGGCGTCCTCCTCATGATGACGGCCGACCACGGCAACGCCGAGCAGATGATCGATCCGGTAACGGGCGAGCCCCACACCGCGCATACCACGAACCCCGTCCCGTTCATCCTGTGCGCGAAGGACGGGGCGCTCCGTTCCGTCGGGGCGCTCGGAGACGTCGCGCCGACGATACTGGGCTTGCAGGGTCTCTCGACGCCGGCAGAGATGAAGGGGAAAGACCTGAGGAGATAGTCGAGGTTACTTCTCGCACCCCTCGTAGAGCGCCGTATCCGGAAAGAAGGCGTACCACCCGAACCAGTAGGCACGATGACCGGGCTGACGGCCGAGATGCACCGGCGGACCGGACGCTGGCGTGAGGCTTTCCTCGCGAACCTTCCAGACGACTCCCGTCGCCGGCTCGACGAGCGTATCGGGCGTGGGTCCCTCGGCGTAAAGATGTTCGCCACGGGCGTAGGCCCGTACCGCGCCGCTATTCGGATCGGCGAAGAGAACGACGGTGCTTGAACCGACTCGGTCGTTGACGACGCGCTCGCGAAAGAGCACGGCGAGGGGGTAGGCTTTCGCGGCCGCGCCGACCCGGAGCGCATACACCCACTCCTTGGCTTCGAGAGCATCGCTCCGCTTCCAGACGGGGAACATTGTCTCGGGGCTCGCGAAGTATTTTCCGTATGCCGCCCCAACGGAGTAGTCGCGGTCATAGCCCGTCTCGAGGCTCGCGACGGTGGATTCGGGATGCCGCGCCTTCCATTCCTTCCATGAAGTGACGGTCACCGGCAGGATCGGAAGGGCGATCCCTCTGCCCGCCAGAGGGCCGCCGATGGGCTCTCCCGTGAGGTTGCTCCAGAGGGAGAGCGTTCCTTCGTCGTACATCAGCTTGTTGGAACGGTATAGAAGGCCCGAGGAGCCGAACACGAGTGTCGATCCATCCGGCCGTCTCGTTGCGTAGGCAACCGCCGAGCCGCAAAGCGTGCAATAGGAGATCGCGAAGGGAGTGCCGCCCACGGAATCGTTGACCATTTCGTGCCAGTCCAGGATTCGCTGGGGGTACGCGCGGTACTCGCCATGGAAGCCTACGGCGAAAACGGTCTCCGACTCGGCAAGGAATCTCGCGTCGGAGGCCGGGATCGTCTTGGGGTTCTTGAGCGCCGGAATCCCGTCCTTCCGGACGCCGCCCCAGACGATCTCTTCGGGACGAATCAGGAGCGGCTGGAGCGGGTCCAGAAACCGGGCAAAGGCGGGGTCGATCTTCGAATAGAGCGCCGCCTTCCAGGCCCGATATCCCTGTTTGGGATGGTCGCCCTCGTGGCCGCCGACGTACTCGACCCAGTAGCGGTAGCGGCTACCCAGATGCGCGCCCGAGAGCTCCTCCAGGCAAGCCACGATGTCGGGCTTCGCTTCGACCGGCGCGAAGAAAAGGGCGTCGACCAAATGGGGAATGAGGCTTCGGTCCCCCGAGGCCGTGAGTCCGGCGCGGGCGGTTGAGCGCCGCGCCGGATCGGCCGACATCAACCGGGAAAGCAGTTCCTGGGCCTGCTTAGGCTCCAGAGGCGCGGCGTACGCGACGGAAACGATTGCCGCGATCCACACCAACAGGGCCGCGCGTCGCGTCCCAGTGCCATCACCCTCCGGCGGCATTCTTTCTCTCGTGGGCGCCGGGGAAGAGACGTCGGGCCTCGGCCTTGAGCTCCGCGGCGCTTCTCGGATCTCCCAGGATCTCGTAGGTCTTGATGGCAGCGAAGTAGGCCTCCGACGTGCGCACGGCAGCGACGAGATCCGAGAGCGCCTTGCGTGCCTCCTCCTCCCGCCCCTGGCTGGCGAAGAGGAGGGCGATCGCCGTGCGGGGGGCCGGGTTGCCCGGGAAATCGCGGATCTCCTCTCTGAACGCCGCCTCCGCCTCGGCCTCCCGGCCGAGTCGCGCGAGGCAATCCCCGCGCAGAAAGTTTAGATTCTGGAGAGGCGGCGCGACTTCGCCTCGTCGCGGCTGGCGGGCGAGCGCGAGCTCCTCGAGAGCGCCGACATAATCGCGGCGGTCGTGTTTGACGCGCCCGAGAATCAAGCGCGGGATCCGGCGATATGGATACTTCTCGAGCGCGGCCCGCGATTCGCGGTCGGCCGTATCCAGATCTCCTTCGGCGATCGCGATTCGCGCCAGGTTCTCGTGAGGACTCGTCGAGCCGACGTCGCCGGCGGCCTCGGCGTGCTTGCGCGCCTCGGCGAATTGGCCTGTCTCGAGGTAGTAGTCCGAGAGCGCCATCAGCACCTGGGGATTGCCGGGCGAAAGCCTCGCCGCCTGGAGAAGGGCGCGAAGCGCCTCGTCTTCCCGTCCGAGCTTCATGCAGGCTTCCGAGTACAGCTGCCAGACGTCGGTCATGCCGGGCTCATCCGCGACCAGCTCACGGAAGACGGTCGCGGCCTCCGTGTAGCGTCCCGCCTGAAGATCGCCGAATCCCGCCTTGAGTTTCTGGACCGCGCCGATCCGGTCGCGCGGCGCGGGCAGGTCGTTCTTCGTCAGATCGGAGGCGGACGCGCTGAGGTAGCCGAGCGCCGCGAGCTTCTTGACCTGCTCGGGATCCGAGGCGCCAGGCGGCTGCAGCGGGCGCGGAATTCGAGCGAGCTCCGCGCGCAACGACCGGAAGGCTGGAGGAAGGCCGGACGCGAGGTCCTTCCTCTCGCCGGGATCGGAGACGATGTCGTAAAGCTCCGGCCGCGGCGACTCGATGTAGTGATTTCGATCGTCGATCAGCGAGACCAGATCGCTCCAGCCCAGATGGAGCCGCGGGTAAATGGTCTCGCCGTAGATGTGCCGTGCTCCGCCGGACGCCGCCGCGCCGGTGAGCGTTGCGGTCAGCGGGATCCCGGCGAGCCCCGCCGGAACGGGCAATCCCGCAATCCGCGCCACGGTCGGAAACACATCCGTCAGCGCCACGGGAGCCTTTACGGTCTCGCCGCGCCGCCGCGCTTCCGGAAACTTGAGCAACAGCGGCACGTGGATTGCCTCGCGGTATAGAAGGACTCCGTGCTCGTCCTCGCCGTGATCGTTCAGACCCTCCCCGTGATCCGATAGGAAGATGACAACGGCCGAGTCGTAAAGCCCATGGTCCCTGAGGTACTTGAGGAAGTCGCCCACGATCGCGTCGGCCCGCGCGATCTCGCCGTCGTACGGCAGCTTGTAGCGGCTTCGGTAGGGCTCGGGCGGCTCATACGGCGAGTGGGGCTCGAAGAGGTGCAGAAACGCGAAGAAGCGCTTGCCGGTATGTCCGTCCATCCACTCGGTCAACCGCGCGAGGGTCTCGTCGCCGCGCCGCTGCACGCGCGACATGGACTGATTCATCTTCGTCGGCTCGACGTTGTCGTCGTAGAAGTCGAACCCGCGGGAGACTCCGGTCGCGTGCGAGAGCACGATCGAGGAGACGGCGCCGCCCGTTGCGTATCCGTCGGCCCGAAGATACGACGCGATCGTCGGGGGCTGGGGCCCGAGAGCGTAGCCGATGTTGTCCCGCACCCCGTTTTCCGGGGGAAGAAGACCCGTGAAGATGGAAGCGTGCGACGGCAGAGTCAGCGGCACGTGGGAATAGGCATTCGCGAAGAGAACCGAGTCCCTGCGAAGAGCATCGATGTTCGGCGTCTCGACGCCGCTGTAGCCGTATGCGGGAAGGTGATCGGCGCGGAGCGTATCGACCGAAATGAGCACCACGGACGCTCCCCGGAAAGCAAGGTCCCCGCCCCTGCGGCAGCCCGCGAGAACGAGCGTTGAGAGGAGCCCGAAGATCAGGCCCGCGGCCCGGCGGCCCGCTCCGCGTCGGCGCGACTCTGCTAGCATCCCGTCCATGCCGACCAAGCGTGAAATCTATCTCCGACGCCTCGAGACCGTGCGCACGCGGCTGCAGTCGATGCCGGCCGACGGCCTGTACGCTACCCCCTCCTCCAACCTCTACTACCTCACCGGCATCGACTTTCACCGCAGCGAGCGTCTGACGGCCCTCTTTCTCTTCCGGGATGTTGACCCCGTCGTGATCTGTCCCGCTTTCGAGGCGGAGCGCCTGCGCCGGATGGCGGCCGTCGACCGCGTCGTGACCTGGGAGGAGACCGAGGATCCCTTCGCGAAGGCCGCGGCGCTCTTTCCGGCGTCTTCCGGCACTCTGGCCATCGAGCCCTCCACCGCGTACGACGACGTCGAGCGCCTGCTCGCGGCGCGGTCGGGCTGGAAGCCCCTCTCCGCCGGGTGCCTCTTCGGAGCGCTCCGGATGATCAAGTCGTCCGAGGAGATCGACATGATCCGCACGGCCATCGCCGTGGCGGTGCCCCGCTTCCAGAAAGCCTTCGCGGCCCTGTCGCCCGGCTGCCGGGAAGCGGAGATCTCCGCGCTCTTCGGCGGCGAGAACGTGGTGCAGTTCGGCCCTTCTTCGGCGCTGCCGCACGGCGCCTCGGGATCAACACCGCTCTCTGCCGACCAGGCTGTTCTGATCGACGCGTGGGACAAGCCCGACGGCTACTACTACGACATCACGCGGTCGACCTATTACGGCAAGCCCACCGACGAGTACCGCACGGTCTGGTCGGTCGTGCTGGAGGCGCAATCGGCGGCCATCGACAAGGCGGCGCCCGGCGTGCCGTGCTCGGAGGTCGACGCGGCCGCGCGAAGGGTCATCGAGAAGGCCGGCTACGGCGATTACTTCACGCACCGCCTCGGCCACGGCCTGGGCATCGACGTGCACGAGCCCCCCTACATGGTCGGCCATGACCGGACACCGCTGGAGCCGGGAATGACCTTCACGTCGGAGCCGGGCATCTATCTGCCTGGGCGCTTCGGGGTGCGCATCGAGGACGACATCGTCTGCACCGAGCGGGGAGCGGAATCCCTCTCTCCCCGGGTCCAGCGTCTCGAGCCGCTGTCCGCTTGATCGAGTCGTGAGCGGACGGGGGGACTCGTCCTCGCCATCGAGGGCTTCGTCCGTCTGCCCCGTGGGAAATTTCGGGCGCGTTATAGTGTTTTTCCTGAGAAGCGATGACCTTCCGTTTCGGAACGCTCACGCTCGATTCGGAAAGCCGTGCGTTGCTGCGCGATGGACGGCCGGTCTCAATTTCTCCGAAGGCTTTCAAGCTTCTCGAAGCCCTGCTCGAATCCCGGCCCCGCGCCATCCCCAAGGCGGAGCTCCACCGGCGACTCTGGCCCGATACGGTGGTCTCCGACGTCAATCTGCCCACGTTGATCGCGGAGGTCCGACAGGCGATCGGGGACGACGCGCGCGCGCCCGAATTTATCCGCACGGTCTATGGATACGGCTATGCGTTCTCGGGGACCGCCGTGGCCCTGCGGCGCGACGGCAGTCACTTCGGGGGCAGCGATCATGTGTTCCGCCTTCTCTGGGGATATCGCGAGATCGCGCTGACGGAAGGAGAAAATATTCTCGGGCGAGGGACCGATTCTGTGGCCTGGATCGACGCGCAGAATGTTTCCCGCCGGCACGCACGAGTTACGATCGCGTCCGGCCACGCCACGCTCGAGGACCTCGGATCTAAGAATGGAACCTTCGTCAACGGTATCCGACTCTCTTCTCCCGTCGCGCTGAGGGATGGGGACGAATTGCGCATCGGAGGCGTTCCCATGACGCTGAAAATCTATTCCAAGCCGAACTCGACCGAGACGGCCACGGGCTACTGATTCCGCGCCGACAGTGAGAGCCGAAGACGCCCGGAGACTGCTCGCGGGAGCCGCGCTCTCCGTCCTGCTCTTCCCTGTCTGCGCCGCCGGGCAGCAGGAGGCCGCGGCCCCCGCGGCCGAGGAAGCCGCCGACTTTGCGCGCCGCGCCGCGCTCGCGGCGCTCCATGGGCCCCAGAAGATTTTCCTCGAATCGATCGATGCCGATGGCATCCTCCTGCATTTCTTGGGCGGCCCGATCTGGCTCGGCTTATCGTCCCGCCAGCAGGCCCTTCTGCGCTCGGCGGCCCGCGAGCACTTCGCCCAGGCGCTGGCGCCGGTCTCCGGTGCGACCTCCGAGGTCGCCTGGGCATCGGTCGACCGGGCGGACGAAAGCGCCGTTGCCGTCGACCTGGGCTTGAGGTACGGAACGGAGATCCTGAAAACCCGCTGGGCCGTTCAGCATACGCCGCGGGGCTGGACGATCGAGGACATCGTGCTGGTCGACCCGGGACTCTCTCTGGCGGAACAGCTGACCAGCCTCCTCGGCGCCCAGCCGGTCCGCCGGCGCGACGGAAGCCGGGAGGCCCGGTTTCAGGTACTGCCGCGCGTGCTGGGCTTGACCGCGATTCTCGCCGTGGTTCTCGTCTTCGGCCGCCGCATGACCCGGGAGCGACGGACGATTCTCTGGCTGACGGCTTCGGTACCGGCCTTACTCTTCGCAGTCGACGGCTGGCTGGCGTTTCGCCGGGCGCTCTCGGAGCGTTATGTTCTCGCCGAACCCTTGCCGGAACAACCATGGCGTCCGTTTCAAACGGCGGCTCTCGAGGCGCAGCGCCAGGGTCGGAGCGAAGAAGCCCGGACCGCCTGGATGAAGGCGATTGCCGCGGGCGCGCCGGCGGCACCGGTCTATTACCAGATGGGACTCACCTTGCGGGCACGGGGGGAGAACGGCGAGGCGCGCCAGTATTTCGAGCGGGCGTTGCAAGGGAGTCCGCCGGCGCCCGGCGCCGCGAAGGAGCTCGCCTCGATCGCACTGGCGGAACGGCGGGACGCGGACGCCCGAGAATTGCTCGAGAGCTATCTACGCCGGACCGGACCGGATCCCGACTCGCTGGCCACGCTCGCCGTCGTGCAGACCAATCTGCGAGACACCCCCGCAGCGGTCGAGACGATCCGGGCGGCACGCTCGCTCGTGGGGGAGGACTGGAAGGGAGCCGAGCTCGAGGCTCAGGTTTACGCTCGGGCGGGTAACGCCGCGGCGACCGTCGCCGCCCTGCGGCCGCTCGAGCCTCGGGGCAAGCTCGACCGCTCCGCTCTTCGCGCCGACCCCGCCTATCTTCCGATCGCGACGGAAGAGGCCTGGGTCGCTTTCCTAAACGAGATGGCATTGGCCTCCACGCCGACGCCGTCGGCGCACTGAGGAGGCCGTCGCGGGTCATGAGCCATGTGTCGTGGGGACATATAAGTAACTGCTTATGTATTTCGCTCTCATGACTCATGACTCACGACTTCCCCTACAGTCCCGCCCATCGCTTCCATCCGTCGAAGATCTCCCCCGGCGAAAATCCGGTCTCCGCCTGCAAGGCATCGGAGATCGGAAGGCCCTCCGCCAGGCGACCCGCGACGCAGGCTACGGCCCCCGGGCCGCGCAGCGCGATCAGATACTCGACGAGCGAGAGTGCCTGCGCGTAGCTCGATCGAGCCGACGCCCGGTCGAGCTTTCCGCGGAAGCTCCGCTCGAGCGTCTCGATCGAGGGCGGGCGTCGCGTGCCGAGCGCCGCTTTGACTTCGCGGTGCGGGATCCGCTTTCCCTCCCACCACTGCGCGAGCCCCTCGTGAAGCCAGCCGGGGGCACGGTCGTGCGAGACGTGGCGGACGAGTGCGTGCGCGAGCTCGTGAAAGAGGACGGCGGAGACGGGAGATGGCGCGGTCTCCTCCGGCTCCACGGACACACGGATCTTTCCGTCGAAGAGCCCGGAAACCCAGTCGGGAACCGATACGAGCGAGAAGTACGCCCGGCCGGCGTAGAGGATCACGATCTGGGACCCGGGCAGCCCTGCCCCGAAGAACGAGGACTGCTCTCGGTAGGCTGCCTCCAGGCTCGCCCCCGCGCGCCGGACCACCGTCTCCGAAATGGCGGGATCCGCGAAGATCGAAAAGTGATCGAGCGTAAGCGTTCGCTGGCCGCGGGTCAGGGCCAATTCGTCTCGCGCTCGCGCGAGCCGTCGCAACAGCGGAGGATCCTGACCTCCAAACCTGACGGATTCCCCCCACGCGACGACCGCGTCGTCGAGACGATTGAGAGCGTAGTAGATGTCGCCCAGCACGCCGTAGGCCTCTGGGGGCGCCTGCGTCACGCGCTCCTCCGCCCGATGCAAGTAGAAGCGAGCCGAGTCGAAGTCTTCCGCCCGCACGTAGGCCAGCGTGAGGACGGCGAGGACGAGGCCGTTTTCCTCATCGAGCCCGTAGGCTTCGCCGAGCAGCTCGGTCGCACGGCCGACCTGGCCCTCCGCCAAATACACTCGGCCGATCTCGGAAAGCTCCGTGGCGAGCCGCCTCTTCTCGGCGCTTCTCGCCGCGGCATTCGCGGCGCGACGATGGATGACCGCGATCACCTTCTCCCGCTCCTCCTCCGACCTTGGCAATGGCTCGGGCGGCGGCGCCGACTGGCCCGCGAGCGTGAGGGCCGCGAAGAGGAACGCCGGGAGAGGGTTCAAGGAACGAGAAAGGGTGCCGAGGCCTGACGCGCTTGACCCGTGGCCGTATCCTGGAGAAAGATCCGCAGGCCGTAGCGCCCGGGAGCGAGCCCTTGCGGCGTCGTGAACGAGAGGAGAAGCATCCTCTTGCCATCCGCTCCGGGCATGGATTTGCCGAGAACGGAGAGTGATCCTTCCTTCAGCGGTTGCCCGTCCGAGGTGAGGATCTGGTTGCCGACGCGCAGCGTGGTGTCGCTCGCCTCGTGGGCGCCGAAGTGATACGCGACCAGGCACACACGCGAAGCCCGGCCGGGCTGGACCTGCGGCAGAGCAGCCGGAGAGAAGCTCTCGCCGCTGAGCTCCAGGAACGGATAGCCCGAGGACGCGATCACACCAGTCTCCCCTTTTCCCCGTCCCCGCACTAAGAGCCACTCTCCCGAGTTCTCGAGGAAGACGGGGGGCAACAGGTACGGTTGATGGGCCTGAAAGTTCGGCACGTGGAGTGCGGAAACCGTCAAGCCCATCCGACCCGTGTCTGCGTTGCGGACGAGCGTGCGGAGTCGGTAATTGCCGGGCGGCAGCCTCAGCTCCCCGTAGTACTTCAGGCCGCCGGCCCGGAGCTTCTCGCCGTTCTTGGCGAGATCGATCCCGATCGCCTGTACGAAAAAGTCGCCCAGCCGGTTGTCCTGATCGTTTGCGTAGACGTAGATCTCGATGGTGGCGCGGTCCCCCCGTCCGCCGGCGAGAAATCGCTCACCGGGGATCTCCAGGATCACCGGAACGGAGGATGAAATATCTCCCGTGGCAAAGGGCGTGGCGAGGACACGCGCCGGGATGTCTTCGACCGGGATCTCGTTGGCGATGACGTCGGCGGCTGAGAGGCTTCGCTCCAGCGGCGAGAGCTGCTTGAACCCCTTGCGCTCGTAATACCCGGCGCGGGCGGACACGCGCGCTCCCGGCACGCTCACCTTGACCTTCAGCTCATGGAACTTTCCTTCCTTGCCCCCGCGATCGGGGCGGAACGCCAGGACGTAGACGAGGCTGGTCTGGCTGATCAGGCGGCCGAGCTGCGCATGCATGTCGTTGGTATTCCGGAAGACTTCGCCCCCTGTCCCGCTCACGATCTCGTAGAGGGAGTTCTCCGTTTCGCGCGGCCCGACGGTGGCGGTTTCGGCCTCGGTATCCGAGTCTGTCCGAATGCCGGCGATATCCACGGCGTGGATCACACAGTCCGTGCGCCGTAAGAGCTCCCCCATCGTCCGGAGCTCCGTGCGCAGCGGCGTGTTGCCGAAGCGCTTGTCGGCATCCACCTTCCATTGCTCCCCCTCGATCAACCACTGCCGCTCCAAATCCGACTCGCGCGTCCCCACAAGGTAGCGGTTGCTGAACCCCTCCGAGAGGTAGATCACGTCCTTGCGTCCTTCGACGGCGTCGAGCGCCTGGCCGAGGTCGCTGAAGGACTGGATAAGGTGGCGCACGCGACCGCGAGCGTACTCATCGGCCCGTGCCTTGGTCAGCGCCGAGAGCGTTTGCAGGTAGTCAATGAGACCGGCCGCCTGCGCCTCGGCGCGCCCACCGACGCGTCCCTCGACGGCCGTCAAGTGCGTGGTGTCGAAGGCGAAGGCCAGCGGATCGCCGAGCTCTCTCTGGATCTCTATGCCGAGAGTGTCGATCGCGCTGGCGAGCTGCACGCGGTCGGAGGAGAAGGTCACCAGGAGCTGAACCCCCTTCTCCACGGAGTAGGTGGCCACCGCGGTCAGATCCCTGTCCCCCATGCCCGAGAGAACGAACTCCTTGGCAGCCCGCCGCGCTGCGAGGACCGCCTTTGGCCGCGCGAAGGAGAAGTCGAACAGAATCAGAAACCGTCGGCGCGCCGCCGGCGGAGGCGGCTCTGTCCCAACGGAAACCTTCTCGGCGAGGTCGATGGCGTCGAAGCCCACGATCGTCTGCTTGCGGCCATCGTCGTAAAGCGTGAAGTCCTTCTCCGCGAGGCCACGAACCGGTTTGCCCTCCCGGTCAACGATGCGCACGGGCACCTCGACGAGCGACACCTCCGCCCGCTCGCGCACCGGGCCGGGCGCCTGCGCGTCGGCCGACTGCGAAACGAGCAATCCCAGCGCGACCAGGCCGCAGAGAGACAGGAGCTTCATGGCAATACCTCGAACGCGAATGACCGTTCCATTATCCTCCCGCGCGCGAATCCGGATGCTCCTTTCATGACTGGCTAGCGTTTCGGCAGCAAACGCAGCAGACGCCGGGCCTCGGCGAGATTCGCGGCATAGCGGTCGGCCGGGGCCTTGGCCACGAATCGCTCGAGGGCCCGTCGCGCCTCCTCCGTCCGCCCGCGCCGCCCATCCAGAATCGCGAGGTTGAAGAGGGCATCGTACTGCCCGAGGTCGAGGGCCAGGGCCCGTTGCCAGGCCTCCCGCGCTCCCGCCTCGTCAGAGAGTGCGATCCGGGCGACGCCGAGGAGCGTCAGGGTCCCCGGAGCGTCGGGTTCGGCGCGGAGCGACTTCTCGAACCACTCTCTGGCAGCGGTGGGATCCTTTCGCCGCAGCGCGAGCGAGCCCAGATGAAGGAGCACGGAGGCGTTCCGGGGGCTCGCCAACAGCGCTCTCTGAAAGGCCGCTTCGGCCTCCTCGAGCTTGCCGGACTCGGCCAGCGCGATCCCCAGCCGGTCGAGCGTGTCGGGGTCGCCGACATCCTTCAGGGGCGAGAGGACGGCGACGGCCTCGTTCGCTCGGCCGGTTTCCGTCAGAAGGCGGGCGAGGCCGCGACGCACTGGCTCGGTCGCCAGGTTCCGGGCCATCGCTGCCCGCAGGACATTCTCGAGGCGAGGGCGATCGCCGCTCTTCTCCAGAAGCGCGGCAAGCTGCTCGTAGGCCTGGGAGATCTCCTCGCCGATCCCCGTTTCCCCCACCTCTGCGATTCCTTTCTCCAGCACGGACGCCGCCTCTCCGGGCTTGCCCAGCCGGTCGAGACTCTCCGAGAGCATCCGCCACGCCGGCAAGAAGCGCGGATTGACTACGAGGAGATCGCGCGCGGCGGCGACGGCCTCCGCGTCGTTCTTCGCATAGAAGAGGGTAAAGAGGCGCTTGTACCGGGGCAGTTCTGCGACGTGATCCTTCGGGTCCGGCAGGTTCCGGTCGGTCAGGGTTCCCGCCATCACGCCGATGTAACCGAGCGAGGCGAGCTTCGCGATCTCCTCCGGCGTGGAGGCCTCCGGCGACTGCAGGGGCCGGACGAGCCGCTGGACCTCAAGGCGCATCGAGCGAAAAGGAGGCGGCATTCCGCCCGCGAGATTGTTTCGCTCCGCCGGATCAGTGAGGAGATCGTATAGCTCCGGGCGTGGCGCCTCGATGTACTGATACCGCGCGTCGGTCAGTGACGTCAGATCGCTCCAGTGCATGTGCAGACGCGGATACAGCGTCTCGCTGTAGATTCGGCGCGTGGGATGCTCTCCGGTGCCCTCGGCAACCGGTAGCGGCCTACCGGGAAGCCCCTCGGGCGTCGGTAGACCGACGAGCGCCATCACCGTCGGGAAAACATCCTCCAAGCCGACCGGTTGCCGGACGACGGCGCCCGCCGACCTGGATCCCGGCAGCTTGAGCAGGAGCGGGACGCGAATGGCCTCTCGATAGAGGAAGACGCCATGCTCTTCCTCCCCGTGATCGCCCAGTCCCTCCCCGTGGTCCGAAAAAAAGAGAATGATGGCGCCGTCGTAGAGGCCTCGGTGGCGCAGGTCGTCGAGGAACCGTCCCACAACCGCGTCGGCCGCCGCGATCTCGCCGTCGTAAGGATTCAGCCTGTGCCGGCTTCGATACGGTTCGGGCGGGACATACGGAGAGTGGGGTTCGTACAGATGCAAGAAAAGGAATACGGGCTTGCTCCCCGCCGCATCGAGCCACTTCCGCAGCCGCTCGGCCGTCGCATCCCCCGGCCGCTCTTCCCGCGCGCCGTCCCCGAATTCGTCGTCGTAGAAATCGAAGCCTTGATCGAGGCCCCGGCTTTTCTCGAGCAGATATGAGGAGACCGCGCCTCCCGTCGCGTAGCCTTTCTCGCGAAGCCAAAACGCCAGTGTCGGACGACCCCGAGCGAGGCGGAAGCCAATGTTGTCCCGGACACCGTGCTGGTACGGCAGGAGTCCGGTCAGGACCGTCGCGTGCGAGGGAAGCGTCAAGGGGACGTTGGAGTACGCGTTCTCGAAGAGGACCGCATCTCGCCGCAACCGATCGATCGCCGGCGTCTCCAGCCGCCGATACCCGTAGACCGGCAGATGGTCCGCCCGCAGCGTATCGACCGAGATCAGGACGACCGGCGCCTGCGGGTACGTCTCGGCACGCCGCGCGCAGCAAGTCATGAGAAGGGCCGCGGCGACCGGGAAACCGGAGCGGAAGATCATCCTCACGGCGATCATTCGAGCATAAAAAGGCCGCCGGGGAGTTAATCCCGGCGGCCCGGAAGGAACGAAGAACCGATTAGAACGAAACGCGCGCGCCGAAGCGGATGACCCGCGGGCTCTGGACCTCCTTGATGTTGTTGGTCTCGGGCCGGCGCAAACGGTTGTACCGCTGCAACACGGTGTCGGCGTTGGCCACGTTGAACACGTCTGCCGAGATCGTCAGAGAGCCGGTGCCGAAGATCGGCACGACCTTCTCCAGGCGCATGTCGAGCTCGTAAACGTTGTCGTAACGCGCTTCGTCGGTCGGAACGACCTGGACGCTGCGCGCAACACCGTCTCCCGCGTTGACGGTGCGGAAGTAGTTCAGCGGATAGCCCTGGCGGCCGAGGAAGCTCGCCGCGACGTTGAAGTTCCAGGGGAGCTGGTACATGCCGTTGATGTTGAACTGCCACTTCGAGTTCAGATACACGCTGGTGTGATTGCCGCTTCCCACCGAGCGCGCGGCCACCAGGTTGTCGTCGCGGCAGAGCTGCCCGTAGGTATTCGTCTGAACGTTCGTCGGATCCACGCAGCCGTTTGGCCCCACGTGCTGCTTGTGGTTGTTGTAGCTAAACCAGCCGCGCATCATCCAGCGGTTGGATAGTCGCTTGGTGACCGTGAAGTCGATGCCGTTGAAGGTCTGATCGTAGTCCGACCGATTCGTGTAGAAGAAGCCGCGCGGTGGCTCGCCGCCGTGCGCGGCGAGGACCGCGTCGCTGATCTTATAGTAAGGCTCGCTGTAGGCGAGGGGCTCCACGTAGCCTGCGTCTATGAGGCTCTGCGAGAGCGGATCAGTGCTCGAGAGGTTCCCTACGAGCTCGTAGTCGGCGTTGGTCAAGATCGTGTTCGTGTCCGAATAGTAGGGCACGGCCGTATGCACGAAGTTCTTGAACTTCCGGTGGGTGTACGCGACGCCTACCGCGAGATTCGGGAACAGCTCGTGGTCGACCCCCACGACGAACTCGTCGGTCGTCGGCGCCGAAAGATTCGGGTCGAATCGGCTCGGCGAGGAGGTGTCGGCCGGGTTATTCGGGTTGACGTAGTACGCGTAGATGAGACGGTTGAGGTCCACCTCGCCCGGTTGGACGAGATGGTCGCCGTTGGCGTCGGTCCAGCCGTAGAAGAGGTAGGAGGGATATCCCAGCGGGTTGTCGAGACCGATCGTGCCGGTACCGAGGGTCGCCACGTAGCGGGCGTAGCTCGCCTTGACCAGTGTGTTCCGGTTGGCGCCGATCGCATAGGTGACGCCCGCTCGCGGCTGCCAGTCCTCCCACGTGAACTCCTTGCCGGTGCCCGGATAGTTCAGATCGGGCAGCACCTGCGGGAAGGTCGGGTTGCCCGGAGTGAAACGGTGAATGTTGTCGCCGTACTGCTTGTCCCAGCGCACGCCGGCATTGATGGTCAAGCGATCCCACGTCATGGTGTCGCCGAAGAAGGCGGTCCAGTACTTCGCTTCCACGCGGAAGCCCGAGTCACGCGTGATGGCGGCACAGGGGTCGTTGTTGCCGTCGGCATCCAGGCAGAAGCCGTCATCGTGGCCGATCGTCTTGGCCGCGAGTCCACCCGAGCCGTCGCCGGGCCAGCCGAAAAGCGAGTCGCCTTGGGTAGTCAGATAACCGAATCCCGCCTTGAGCTCGTGACCGAGACTACCCGTATTGAAGAAGAAGGAGACGTCGCCCTTGACCTGGCGCTGCGGCCGGCGGGAATCCAGGAAGTAATAGCTGTTGTGGGCCGTGCCGTTCACATCCCAGTAGAGCTGCGGCGAGAGGCCTCCCTGAGGGTCCAGCGTGAAGACGCCGTCCTCGCCGTTGTACTGAATCGACCCGAAGAAATTGGAGGAGAAGACCTGCGAGTCCTGGACCTTCCAGACGTTGGCAGGTGTCGTCTGGTTGTCGGTCGTTTCTTGGGAACGATTGCTCCCCGCGCCGCGGCCGAACTTGAGCTTGTCGGAGCGCTGGTAATAGACGTCGACCGAGTTCGACGCGAGCGGCTGCGCGTTCAGCTTCGCGTTGAAGTTTTCGAGGGTCGTCTTGTCGGTGCGCGTGCCGGCCACGAGAAGATCCACCTGGTTGCGGCCGTAGGCGCCCCAGAGCCAGAGATGGTCTTTGATGACCGGGCCACCCGCCTCCGCGCCGTACTCCTGGACACTCGTGATGAGGTTGCCGGCGCCGATCGGCTGCGCCTGGCCGGAAGTATCCGGAACGTTCTCCCACTCGAAGTGGTCGCTCACGACGTTGACGCGCGCCGAGCCGTGCACCTCGTTGGTGCCGCGCTTGGTGATCATGTTGATGTGCGCGCCGTCGCCCGCGATCGAAGGATCGGCACCGCCGGTGATGACCTGGATCTCCTGAAAGGAGTCGAAGTCGTAGTAACCGGCCGAGGCGCCGAGAGCCGTCAGGTCGGTAAAGTTGATGCCGTCCACCGCGAAGCTGCCGCCGTTGGAGCCCTTCGAGGTAAACGTGGACTGCTGGCCGCTCTCGCTGCCGGCCACGTTCATGCGGTCGATCTGGATGCCTGGAACGCTTTGCAGCATGACCCACGGATCGCGGGCCGTCGGAATCGATTTCAATTCCTCGGGTGTGATCTGCGCGCCGAGCTGCGTCTTGCGCGTGTCGAGCAGCGGCTCCTGGCCCGTGACGGTGACCGCGGCCGCGACCGCCGACAGCTTGAGTGTGTCGGTGATCTCCGTGCTGCGCCCCAGGCCCACGACGACGTTCTCATGGGTGAGCGACGTGAAACCCGCGAGCGCCAAGGACACCGTGTATTTCCCCGGGCCAAGATTGAGGAACCGATACTCCCCCTGGGCGTTGGTCACCTGGGTTTGCGTCGCGCCGACGCCCGACAACGTGACGGCGGCACCGGGCAGCGCTCCTCCCTGCTCGTCGACGACCTTGCCATAGATGCTGCCCACCGACTCGCCGAACTGGGCCAGTGCGGGAGCGGCGAGGAGCAGCATTGCGAGAAGAGCGATCGCCGAGCCGTAGAGCCGAAAAGCCTTCGGCATAGAACCCCCTCCTTTCTGAATTGAGCGAATCCAAGGGAAACTTCTGAGAATCATTGGCTACTTCTTTCCGATAAAGCAAGAAGGGGACCACGAAACGATTGGGAGCCTTTGCTAGCCAGGCCTCCGCTAAGTCATTGGGCTAGATAGGGCTGCGAGAAAACCAAAACCGTGATTACAGAACTGACCTAGTGGTCAATACGGTTTTATAGATTGAAATCCACTCGTCTGAATCTATCCACCTTTGCGGAACCGCTCGTGGGTTCGCCGGCTCCATTCCAGAGCGCCCCGTCGGTCACCCACGACCTCTGACACTTTGGCCGCGGCTTCGAAGCTTCCTGAGGTCGGCAGCCGCGAAGTCATCTCCTCCAACAGCGCCCTGAAATCCTTTGCTCGCGCCTGGCTCGCGTAAAGGAACGCCAGGCGCTGCCAGGCGTCGAGGTTCTCCGGGAAGTCCTTGAGCTCCGCCCGGAATGCCTCCTCGGCCTCCCTCTCACGCCCCATGTGCGCCAGGACGTCGGCGCGGATGGCCTGGAGGTTGAAGATCGGTCTTTGGTCGCCTGAGGCACCCAGCCGGAGGGCCTCGTCCAGATAGTCGAGAGCCCGCGGAAGGTTGCCCCCCTGCTGTTCGATCCGAGCCAGCTGCAGAAGCGGGGCGCGAGAGCTGGGCCGTTTCTCGCGCGCCCCCAGGGCCTCCCTGCGCGCCGTAGCCAGGTCCCCCTCCCCCAGCGCGATCGCGGCGAGCTCAGGCTCGATGTTCGTTGCCCCGACGGCCCGGGCGGCCTCCAAGTAAATACGGGCGTTTCGGAAGTCCTTCAGCTCCACCGATAGATCGCAGAGTCCGAGCAGGATCTGGACGGTTGCCGGCGAGAGGCGGTCCGCCTCGCGCAGGGCCTCGCGGGCTTCCTTGACTCGCCCCATCTTTCGCAACGTGCGCGTGAGCGTCTCCCAGGTATCGAGCATCCGCGGGTTCTCCGCAGTGGCCGCGCGCAAGACGGCCACTGCCTCCTCGTCGCGGTGCTGCACGAGGAGAGTCCCCGCATCCCTGAGGCGATCGAGCGTGTGGATGCGGTCCTTGGGATCCGGAAGGTCCTTCTCCGTCAGATTCGGCGCGGTGACGCTGATGTAGCCGAGCGCCGCGAGCTTCTTGACAGCCTCCGGGTCGGCCATTCCGGGGGCCTGCATGGGCCGGCTCATCGCGCCCAGGGACACGCGCATCGACCGAAAGGCCGGCGGCAGGCCGCCCGCCAGGTTGTTGGCTTCCGCAGGGTCGGCCTTCCAGTCGTACAGCTCGGGCTTCGGGGCCTCGATGTATTGATATCGGTCATCCGTCAGGGACGCGAGCTCGCTCCAACCGAAGTGGAGGCGCGGATAGAGCGACTCGCTGTAGATGCGGCGCGCCGTTGGCGCCTGTGCGAGGGCGAGGAGGGAGATCCCAGGGAGGGGGCCTGGAGGCTTCTCGCCGAGCACGGAGAGCACGGTCGGAAAGACATCCGCGATTCCGGCGGGAACGAAGACCCGACTGCCGGCTCTCACCGACCCGGGAAGCTTGACGAAGAGCGGTATGCGAGTCGTGTCCCGATACAGAAAAATACCGTGTTCCCCCTCGCCGTGCGCGCCGAGACTCTCCCCGTGGTCTGAAAGGAAGACGAGGAGCGCCCGGTCGTAGATCCCCTTACCCTTCAGAAACCGGACGAAGTCCCCGACGATCGCATCCGAGGTGGCGATCTCGCCGTCATAAGGACTCGAGGCGTAGCGGCTCTTGAATGGCTCGGGAGGCTCGTAGGGGCTGTGCGGCTCGTAGAGATGCAGGAAGGCAAAGAGGGGCTTGTCGGGTGGTTGCTTCTCCACCCACCCCTCGACGAGCTTCTCGGTCGCCCCACCCGATCGCTGGACGTGCCCCATCGCCTCGGCGAGGTTCTTGATCTCGAGCGCGTCGTCGTAGAAGTCGAATCCCTCGCCAATCCCGGTCGCCTTCTCCAGGACGACCGCCGAGATTGCCCCGCCGGTCGCGTAGCCTCGGCCACGGAGGAAGCTCGCCAGCGTCGTGCGATCCTTCGAGAGACGGTAGGCCAGGTTGTCCCGGACACCGTTCTCGAAGGGGAGCAGTCCCGTGAAGAGCGTCGCGTGCGAAGGCAGCGTCAGCGGAACATGAGAGATCGCGTTGTCGAAAACGATCGAGTCCTTCGCCAGTCGGTCAATGTTCGGTGTCTCGACCCCCTTGTAGCCGTAAACGGGCAGATGGTCGGCTCGGAGGGTATCGACGACGATCACGACGACGGGAGCGCCGGGAAAGACCGAGGAGACGCCGCGGCATGCGACGCCGCCGGCGAGGATGGTGGCGAGCGCCACGGGAACGAGCCGCCGGGCGAGCCGGTCCGCCGGGCGATACGGCGCGCCGCGCCTCACGGGATCGTCTTCAAGAGATCCTTGATGTCCTTGGCGTCGGGCGAATCCGGCGCGAGCTCGAGCGCCTTCTGCAGGTCCGCCTTCGCGTCGGCGTTCTTCTTCTGCTGGAGCCGAGCGAGGCCGCGGTAGTAGTACGCCTCCGCCAGGTCCGGCTTGACCGTGATCGCCTTGTCGAGGGCGGGCTCGGCCTCGGCCGGCTTCTTCTTGTTCAACAGAAGGATCCCGATGTTCAGGTACGGCTGCGGATCGGTGATCTTCTCGGGCGGAACCTTCTCCAGAGCGGCGCGGCCCGCGTCGAGGTTGCCCCGCTCCAGCTCGATCTCCGCGATCATCCGCCAGGCGGCGACGTCCTGAGGGTCCTTCTCCACGGCCTGCCGGGCGAACTTGACGGCCTGATCCAAATTGCCTTCGCCCAGATAAGCGGCGGCGATGTGTTGCAGAAGCGATGCGTTGTCCGGCAGCTCCTGGAGCGCCTTCGAGTAGCTCTCGCGCGCGGCGGCGTAGCTCTTGGCGGACATGGCTTCGTTGCCCGCCTCGATCGCCGCGGCGGTCTCCTTCGAGACCTTCTTGCCCCCGACCAAGATCTCCTCGCGCGCCTGCGCCTTGGGCTGCGGCTCGAGCTGGACGTTGATCGGAGGATTGCGCGCGCCTTCCTGCAGCTCGGCGGAGATCTGCTTGGTCAGATAACCGGGCGCCTCGAAGTCGATGTCCCATGGTCCTCCGGAGAGACCCATGACCGCCCAGCGCCCCTTGTTGTCGGTCGTCAGATCCGGTCCGCCGTGGCCGCTCTTGCCCCAACGGAGAGAGACCTTGCATCCCTCGATCGGCTCCCCCTTTTCGTTCTTGACGGAACCCTCCACCCGGGCCTTGCCGCCCCGCCATTCTTGAGCCGAGAGCGACGCCGACGACATCAGCGCTCCCGCTGCGGCGAGAGCCAGAAGAGATACGCGCAGACGCTTCATACTCCCTCCCGAACGGATCGGCCCGGTAGTATATGCCGCCGATTCCCTCTCCCGGCGGCAGACGGAATATCGCCGTCCGGCCGGAAAGGATTACCGCTTGCTGCCGAGCCCTCCGGCCGTGGCCAATCGGCCGGAGGAGGACCCTCCATAGAAATCGACGAGCGCGTTCACGAGGGCCTCGGCGACCTTCTCCCGGTAGACGCGGGTCCGCAGAAGCTTGCGGTCCTCCGGATTGTTGAGGTTGCAGATCTCGACCAGAACCCGCGCGGGAATCCGGTTGTACCTCAGAATCGCGGGGACCCATTCGCGCCCGCTGCGAATGACGTTGCCGCGAATCGGATCGAAGGCGTGGAGCGGAAGGCCGGCCGAGCGAAACGCGGCGACGATCCGCTCCGCGAAATCTCGCGAGATCCCCTCGGCCTGGATTTTCTCCCGGCGCGAGAAGCTCACGCTCGGGGCTTCTTTCACTTCGCGCCGGGACGTGTACGGCTGTCCCGCCTTGCCGAAGGAGCCGTTCAAGAACTTCTCGCCGGGCACGTAGACCATCGCCCCGCGTACCGCCGGGTGAAGCGAATCGGCATGGAGCGAGAGAAAGACGGTGCGGTCTTCGTTCGAGCCGTCTCGGCGCGCGTGCTTCAAGACCGAGTTGGCCAGATACCAGCGAAAGTTGACGCCGACCGCCGCGTCTTCGATCGGGTACGGAGGCGTCGTCAAGACCCGCGCGCTCCGCGAGTCGGCGATCACTTCGGAAGCCGAGCGGCTGCAAGGGGCGTCGCGGCCGACGGTCGGAATCAGGCGGGCCCGCGTGTGCGCCTTGATGAGGCGTTCGATGCGGCAGGCGATGTCGTAGACGTAGGCCGCCTCCTCGATCCCGTCCACGATCGCGCCCGTGTCGCGGCCTCCGTGCCCCGCGTCGAGCACCAGCGTGACCCCCGACAGATCGGCGGTCTTGACCTTGTTGGCGAACTGGGAGGCCTCGAGCCGGGCGTTCTCTTCCGCTATTCGCTCGGGATCGTCCGGCAGGCGGAATCGAGGGTCGAGGTCGGCAATGGGGATCTTGATCGGAAAGCCGACCGGGATCGCATGAACGTTCTCGATTCCGCTGCGTTCGGCGATTTCGGCGGCCTTGGCGTTGACGTCCTCGGCGTGCAGGCGGCCCGTAAAGCGCACGACGACCGCCGAATAGAGCGCTTCTCCTTTCCGGAGCCGATAGATCGCGTATCGCCCCTTCTCGTCGGCGGAGAACTCGAGCGCCGGCGGCTCGGGCGCGGCCGCCGCCACGGCCTCGCGAAACGCCGGCGTCAGCAGCCGCGCGGGGACCAGAATCGTCTGGCCCTGCTCGATCTCGAGCGAAGGGATCGTCGAAGCCTGCCGGATCTCGCGATAGTTGGCGCCGTCGCCGGTCAACCACTCCGCGACGCGCCACAGGCTCTCGGGCTTCCCGGTCAAGGCCGCCACGCGATGCTCCCATCCCGCGGCGGCCGCGCGATCGGCCGGAAAGAGGGCCCCGATCGCAATCTTGCGATAGTTGTCCGAGAGGAGACGGTAGGGAACGCGGACGAAGCCGCCGTCCCGCACGCGGCGCAGTCCGCCATTGCCCGCCAGGATTTCCTTCTTGGTCTTCGGATCGTCCGTCAGCCGCCGCACGAAGGCGTCGATGCCTTCGCCCGGCAGCGGGCGCGCGGAAAGGGTGATCTCGTCCCCGTCGCCGATCGTCACGCGAATCTCGGGAGACACGACGACCGTCTTCTCCCGGCCCTGCGCCGCGAGCAAGGTGGCGGCGCAGAGCAGTACGCCCGCGGCCGCGGAGCTAGCGCGCGGGAGGAAGCGCATCCGGAAACTCGGCGCCGATCTCGAAAGCCCGCGCCGCGGCGAAAACCGCCTCCTCTCCGAAAGGAGGCCCCAGAAGCTGGATGCCGAGCGGGAGTCCCGAGCGGGTCAAACCGGAGGGGACCGAGATCGCCGGCAGCCCGGCTAAGGAAGCGGGCACGGTGAAGATGTCGGAGAGATACATGGTGAGCGGATCCGCCATCTTCTCGCCGATGCGAAAAGCCGGCGCCGGAATCGAAGGGCAAACCAGGATGTCCGCCCGAGTGAACGCTCGCGCGAAATCCTGCGAGAGCAGCTGCCGCGCCCGCATCGCGCGGCCGTAGTAGGCCTCGTAGTAGCCCGAGGCCAGTGCGAAGGTCCCGAGCAGGATCCGCCGCTTCACCTCGGCCCCGAAGCCCGCCGTCCGGCTCTCGACGTACAGCGAAAGCAGATCGGCGTCCGAGGCCCGCGCCCCGTAGCGGATGCCGTCGAAGCGCGCCAGATTCGACGAGGCCTCCGCGCTCGCGACGACGTAATAGATGGCGATGGCAACGGTCGCGTGCGGCACCGATACGGAAGAGACCTCGGCGCCGGCGTCGCGGAAAATCCGCCGGGCATCCTCGAGGTTGGACGCGACCTCCGGATCCAAGCCCTCGACCTGCGCCTCTTCGAGGAAGCTCACCCGAAGACCCTCCACGCCGCGGTCGAGGGCGGCCTCCGGGTCCCCCGGTTCGTGCGGCGCCGTGGTGGAGTCGAGCGGGTCCACGCCCGCGACGACCCGGTAGAGCCGCGCCGCGTCGGAGACCGAGCGCGCGAGGGGTCCGATCTGATCGAGCGAGGAGGCGAAGGCCACGAGACCGTAACGGGAAACGCGCCCGTAGGTGGGCTTGAAGCCGACGACGCCGCAGCAGGCGGCCGGCTGGCGGATCGAGCCTCCGGTATCCGAGCCGAAGCCGCCCGGCACGAAGCGGGCCGCCACGGCGGCTGCGCTGCCGCCCGAGGATCCTCCGGGGATTCGCTCCCTGTCCCAGGGATTGCGCGTGACATGGCTCGAGCTGTTCTCCGTGGAAGAGCCCATCGCAAACTCGTCCATGTTGGTCCGTCCGACGAACACGGCCCCGGCCTTCCGGAGGCGCGAAACGACCGTCGAGTCGCCCGGCGGCCGGAACCCTTCGAGAATTCGGGATGCGCAGGTCGCGCGACGGCCGGCGATCCAGATGTTGTCCTTGATGGCCAGCGGCACGCCGGCCAAGGGCAGATCTTCCCCGGCGGCGATGCGAGCGTCGACCGCAAGGGCTTCCTCCCGGGCCTGCTCGCCGGTGACCTCCAGAAACGCGCGAATGCGTTCGTCTCCGAGCGCGACGCGGGAGAGGGCCTCTTCGACGACTTCCCTGGCCGACCGCCGCCCGGAAGCCACGGCGGCCGCCGTCTCGACGACCCCCGGCACCGGATCCGGTGGCGACCCGCGCGAGCCGCCGGAGGACGGAGGACCGGAATCCATGCTCAGCGACCCGAGCCGACGACCCGCGGCACGACGCCGTAGCCGTGGAGCCGCCGCGGCGCGTTGGACTCGAGGGCGAGGTCGCCGTCACCGGGACGGGGCTCGTCATTACGCAGGGGCGTCGCCGGCTCGGCGGGCGCCGCGGCAAAGGCCTCTTCCGAAATCTGCTTGAGCTGGTCGATGTATCCCACGATCCGCGAGAGCTGCTCCGTCCAGCGCGACAGCTCCGATTCGGGCAGGCGCAGGCGGGCCAGCTCCGCGACTCTCCGGACGACCTCCGGCGTGACAACCGAGCTGTCCGATGTCATCCTGAAAATTGTAAGGCATTTGAAGCGGCCGCTCGACGCGGCCGGACGAGAGCTTAGAAATCAGCTCGACGACAGTGAGTGAGGGAAAGGGACCAGTCGCCGCTCGACGCGGCCGGACGAGAGCCGAGAAATCCGCTCGACGACAATGAGAGAGGGGAAAGGAGCCAGCGGCCCCTCGACGCGGCCCCCTGGGGAGGAGATGGCCTCCGGCGACAGTCGGAGAATCGGGAAGGCCTTCGCCGCGCTGCGAGGACGGCCGGAGCTGCGACCGCTCGCCTCGATCACGAAGCGGCAGGGGATCGGCGTGTGGGTCGTCGGCGGGGCGGTGCGCGACTTAGCCCTCGGGCTCGAGGTCCCCGAGATCGACGTGGCCGTGACTCGCGACGCGGAGCGTATCGCGCATGCGCTCGAGCAGACGGGAGGAGGCCGGGCGGTTTTCATATCGCGCGACCGGCCGGGACCCCGGGTCTATCGCGTCGCCGGAAACCGCTCGCTGGATGTCGCCGAGATCGAAGGCGGATCGATCGAAGCGGACCTGGCGCGACGCGACTTCACCGTCAATGCCGTCGCCGTCGATCTGCACACGGGCAGGATCGTGGATCCATTCGGCGGCTTGACGGATCTCGCGAGTCGGCGACTCCGGTGCGTCCGGCAGCGGAACCTCTCGGAAGATCCACTCCGCGCGTTGCGCGCGGCGCGATTCATCGCGACCCATGGTCTTCGGCCCGACCCGGCCGTTCTGGCGGCCTCGCGGCGGGCGTCGCCGGGGCTGCGCAATGTGGCGTCCGAGCGAATCGCCGCGGAGCTCTCGAGGCTCCTCGGGAGCGTCGCCGCGGCCCCGGCTCTCGGCTGGGCCGCGCGAGCCCGCATCCTTCCGGCCGCGCTCGGTCTCCATCTTTCCGACGCACGTGCGAGGGCGGTTGCGCGGGGACTCTGTGCGGCAGACGATCGAGGCGTTCGGCGTCTTCCGGCGGCCCGGCGCCGGCGTCTGCGGCTCGCGCTTCTCGCCCTGCGTCTCCGGCTCAAACCCGCCGATGCCCGTCGCTGGCTCCGGGAGCGCCGCTGGGGACGTCTGGAAGCAGACGAGGTCGCGCGGATCATGGCGCTGTCCGACGCCGCTCGGAAGGTGCGCACGCGCCGGGATGCGTGGCGGTGGGTGCTCGAGGCGGGCTCGCTCGCGGAGGACGCCCTTCTTCTGCTCGCGCGCCGCAACGCGCGGACGCCGCCGACCGTGCGGCGGCTCGAACGGCTCCGGAAGATTCGGCGGCGCGCGGTTCGCGTGCGGGGCGACGACATCGTCCGCTGGCTCGACATCCCTCCGGGACCGGCCGTGGGAGCGTGGCTCGCCGAGATCGCCGTCGCCGCGGCCATGGGCGAGATCCGAAACCGGCCGGAGGCCCGAAACTGGCTGATCGGACAGGTTCGGAACAGGCTGTCAGCGGCTATAATCTCCGCACATTGACACTTGCCGAGCTGCTCAAATTCATGGCCAAGAAGGAGGCCTCGGACCTCCACTTGAAGCCGATGCGCCCCCCGCTCCTCCGGATCAAGGGGCGGCTCATCCCGCTGAATGCGGACACCCTGCAGCCCAAAGATCTGGAAGAAATGCTGCTATCGATCCTTACTCCGGCCCAGCGCGATCGTCTGGAGCGTAACCAGTCCGTCGACGTGGGTTACGGGCTCACCGGAGTGGCCCGCTTCCGGTGCAACATTTTCGTACAGCGAGGCTCCTACGCCGCCGTCTTCCGCCGCATCCCATTCAAGCTGCCGTCGATCTCCGAGCTGAACCTGCCCGAGGTCCTCGAGAGCTTCGTGCACCTCCCCAAGGGCCTCGTTCTGATCACGGGACCGACCGGATCGGGCAAGTCCACGACGCTCGCCGGCGTCATGCGCTCGATCATCGAAAAGCGTCCCGTCCACATCGTGACGATCGAGGATCCGATCGAGTTCCTCTTCGCCGACGGGAAGGCGGCCGTCTCCCAGCGCGAGGTCTCCACCGACTCCCCGAGCTTCAACGAGGCCTTGAAGAACATGTTCCGTCAGGACCCCGACGTCATCATGGTCGGCGAGATGCGTGACTGGAACACGATGCAGACGGCCATCACGGCTGCCGAAACGGGCCACCTCGTCTTCTCGACCCTCCACACCAACAGCGCCGCCCAGTCGATCGACCGCATCATCGACTCCTGCCCCATCGAGCAGCAGGTGCAAGTTCGCTCCCAGCTGTCGATCGTGCTGCAGGCTATCGTCTCCATGAACTTGATCGAGACCTCCGACGGGACCGGGCGCACGCCCGTCGTCGAAATCATGGTGAACTCGCCGAAGATCGCCAAGCACGTCTTGGCCGGCGAGGTCAAGGAGATCCATGAGGAGATCGAGAGCTCCGTCAACTACTACAAGATGCAGTCGATGAACCAGTCGCTCATCGCGCTGCTGGTCAATCGGCGGATCACGTACGCGAAAGCCATGGAGCTCTCGACGGATCCGGAAGATCTATCCTTGAAGCTCCGCAAGCTCTTCCCTCAAATCGAGGAGAACCAACGAGGAGGCCTCATGGCGTCCGACAACGATTTTTCGCAGATCACGCAGCTGCTCGAGATCAAGCGGCTCTACGAGGAGCAGGAGGAGAAGTGGAAGCTGCGCCTCCAGGAGAAGGAGGAGGAGATCAGCCGTTTCGGCTCCGAGATGCGGGATCAGCGCCGGGTCATCGAGGGACGGGACCAGGTCTTGAGCGACCTCGAAAGCGAGAACAATCGCTTGAAGGCGGATAACGAGCGCGTCGGGCGGGAGTTCCAGCAGAAGATCGCGCAATTAAACGAGCGGATCAAGGAGCTCAACCAGCGTCTCGTGCTGGCCGAGGGAGGCCCCCGGGCCGCCGCGGGTCAGGGAGGGTTCTTCAAGAAGTAGCCCTGATCCGGGTCTCAGGTCGACTCCCACTAGAATGCGCCCTGGTGCTTCGGGCTAGGAAACTCGCACTCGCACTCGCCGCGTTCTTCGGGGCAGCGGTTCTCCGGGCGGACGATCCGATCCTGCAGGCGGAGAAACTGCTTGCCCGCAAGGAGTACGCGGCCGCCGAGCGCCTTCTCCGGGAGACGCTCGAGGCGGACCCGACCTCCGCCCGCGCTCACGGCAACCTCGCGCTGGCTCTCCTGCCGCAACGCAAGCTGCGCGAGGCCGTCGACGAGGGACGGCTGGCGGCCGCCTTCGGTCCCGGGAGCGGCGAGGCGCGTTACATCTACGGCCTGGCGCTCAAGGCCGACGGGAGACCCCTCGAGGCGGCGCGGGAGTTCGAAAGGGCGGTTGCCTTGAAGCCCGGCGAGCCCGCCCCCCTCGAGGCGCTCGCCGAGGCCTACGCGGCCGCCGAAGACGACCGCGCGGCCGAGGCATACGAGAGGCTTATCGGGCTCGAGCCGGAACGGCCCGCCCTGCGCATTTCGTTCGTGGACTACCTGTGGCGCGCCGGGGAGACGAAGCGAGGCAACGAGGCGGCCGCGGCCGCCCTCGAGCACTTTCCACAGTCCATCGAGCTCCACGCCCTCTATGGGCGCGCGCTCTTCGACCAGGAACGCTTCGTCGACGCGTCGGCCGAGCTTGCGCGGGCGCGCGAGCTTGGCGACCGCGACGCCGGGACGCTGTCGCTGCTCGGAAACGCGCTCTGGCAATCCGGCCGGATCGATGCGGCCCGAGAAATCCTGGAGGGTGCGGTGCGCGAACACCCCCAGGCAATGAGCCTGCACCAGGACCTCGGGCGATTCCTGCTCTCTCAGGGACAAAGCGAGGCCGCTCTGCCGCCCCTCGCGGAGGTCGCGCGGGCGAAGCCTCGCGACGCCGCCGCGCAGCTGGACCTGGGGCGCGCGTGCGAAGGCGCAGCGCGGCTCCCCGAGGCCGAAGCGGCGTACCGTCAGGCCGTTTCCCTGGCGCCTCAGCTCTCCGCGCCGCGCTACGCTCTCGGGCGCCTCCTCGTCCGCCAGGGCCGGCGCGAGGAGGGACAAAAGGAGCTGGCGGTCTACCAGAGTCTCTACACCCTCGCGGAGCGCCGGATCTTCGAGTCCGAGTCGCGGCGCGGAGAGGCTCTCCTGGCCTGGTCCGAGCTGCGCGCCGGAAAGCCGGCGGAGGCGCTGAAGCATTTTGAGTCCCTGCCCGAGAGCGCAGACTCGCTGACGGGTCAGGCGGCGGCTCTATCCCACCTCAAGCGGCATCGCGAAGCGGTCGAGGTTCTCGAGCGCGCGCGCACGCTCCGGCCCGACAGCCCGAAGATCCAGGCCATGCTCGCCGCCGAGCGTGCGCACGCGGAACAGCGCCCGTGATCCGGCTGTTCCTCGCCCTATCTCTGGCCGCCGGCCCGTGCCCGATCCAGTTCACCGACGTCGCGAGAGACGTGCGCCTGACCTTCGTGCACGAGCGCGGAGCGACGCCCGAGCACCACTTGCCAGAGACCATGGGCTCGGGCCTCGCATGGCTCGACTACGACGGAGACGGTTTCATGGACCTCTACGTCGTCCAATCGGGACGGTTTCCCCCCAAGGCCGATCCGAAGGCCCAGGACCGTCTCTTTCGCAACAACGGCGATGGCACGTTCACCGACGTCACGACGAAGGCGGGCCTGCGGGACGCCGCCTACGGCATGGGCGCCTTCGCGGCCGACTACGACAACGACGGCGCCGTGGATCTGCTCGTGACGAACTGGGGAGGCGTCATCCTCTACCACAACAATGGCGACGGCACGTTCACCGACGTCACCGCGAAAGTGGGCCTGAAAGCCACGGGATGGTTCACCGCGGCGGCGTGGGGCGACGTGGACGGCGACGGATTTCTGGACCTCTTTCTGGCGCGCTACGTGGACGATCGCAACGAAGGCAAGCTCTTCTGCGGGGATGTGGCGACGGGTGAGCGTATGTACTGCCCCCCGATGATGTATCCCGGAACCACCGATCTGCTCTACCACAGCAACGGCGACGGCACGTTTCGCGACGTCACGCGCGAGGCCGGGCTTTCGGAGAAGGTCGGAAAGGGGCTCGGGGCGGTCTTCATCGACATCGACCTCGATGGAAAGGCGGATCTCTACGTTGCCAATGACGAGGTCGTCAACTTTCTGTTCCACAACGTTGGCGGCCGCCGCTTCGAGGACATTTCCGTCCTCTCGGGCACGGGGTTCGATCCCGAGGGCAATCCGCAAGGGGGAATGGGCGTGGACGCCGGGGATCTCGACGGGGATGGGCTGCCCGATCTCGCGGTCGCCAACTTCGAAGCGCAGACCAACGAGTACTACCGGAACCTCGGCTCGGGGGTCTTCGACGACCTGTCGATCTCTTCCGGCTTTGGACTGACTGCGGGGAACTTCGTCGGCTTCGGCCTGAACTTTCTCGACGCCGACGACTCCGGCAGCCTCGATGCCTTCATCGCGAACGGCCACGTCTGGGAACGCCCGAAGAGACAGGGCGCTTCCTACGCCCAGCGGCCGCTGCTCATGTGGAACGACGGCAAGGGTCACTTCGACCGCCGCGCATGCGGGAGCGCCCTCGAGAGAGCAATCGTGGGACGCGGCTCCGCCGTGGCCGACTACGACAACGACGGCGATCCCGACATCGCGGTGTCTACCTCCGGGGGTTCTCTGCTGCTTCTGCGCAACGACGGGTCACATGGAAACTGGCTCGGGGTCCACCTCGTCGGAAAAAGGTCCAATCGCCAGGGGATCGGCGCGCGCCTCGTGGCGGAGACGCCCGCCGGGAAGAGGCTGATGCGCTTCGTGCAGGCCGGCAACAGCTACCTTTCCTCGTCGGATCCCCGCGTGCTCTTCGGGTTAGGGTCGGAGAAATCCCTGCGCCGCCTCACGGTCACCTGGCCCTCGGGGATCGTGCAGGTACTGGAAAACCCGGCAACCGGCCGCTACCTTCGGATTGAGGAGAGCGAGCCCGGCAGGCCGTAGGAGGCGCGCGCGTCGGCAGTATCATCACGCGGTCGTGATTGCCGCTTCTCCTCGCTCCGAGCGGCCATAGAAAACCCGAGGCGCGTTTGGCGCCCGGACCCTTCGGAAAATCCTGACCCTGTCACTTCTTCCAGCCGCCGCCACGCGGGGAGACGCGAATTCCTGGTCGCGCGTCGGACCGAAGGGGGGCAGTGTTCTCGCTCTCGCGATCGACCCGGCCTCTCCTTCGACGCTCTACGCGGGCACGAAGAACGCGGGTGTCTACCGGAGCGCCGACGGAGGCGCGAGCTGGACGGCCGTCTCCAGTGGCCTCACTCAGCTGCAAGTCTTCTCCCTCGCGGTCGATCCGGCCGCCTCCTCGACGATTTACGCCGGGACGTTCCAGGGAATCTTCAAGACCACCGACGGCGCCGCGAGCTGGCGAGCCTCGACGCGGCGGAAAGCTGGACGAGCTCGTCCTTCGGCCTCACGGCGCTGAAGGTTTTCGCCCTCGCCGTCGATCCGTCCGCGCCGCAGACGGTGTATGCCGGCACGGATGTGGGTGTCTTCCAGAGCGAAGACGCCGGCACGACCTGGGAGCGCCGCGACCGGGGTCTGGGCGAGACCCCCGTCTACGCTCTGGCGCTTCTTCCGGGAGCGTGTTCGCATTCGCGGTCGATCCTTCCTCGACATCGACGGCGTACGGGGGCGGGTTTACCGGACCGTCGGGCCAGACACAGGGAGCAGTGTTTCGAAGCACTGACTCCGGAGCGACCTGGGCGAGCTTCGGCTCCTCGCCCGCCGCCCTGCCCGTCATCAATGCCCTCGCAGTCGATCCGACGTCGTCGTTTCCGCTCTACGCGGGCACGGGCGCCGGTGCGTACGGGGTCCGCCGGCATCAGGACGGAAGCTTGAAGTGGGAGACGAACAACGCTCTGGCTTCCCGGCGCATCTTCGCGATCGCCCTCGATCCCGCGTCGGGAGCGACGCTCTATGCCGGGACCGATGCCGGCCTCTACCGCTCCGTCGATGGCGGCTTGAGCTGGAGCGCGGTGACGGCCGGACTTGCCGCCTCAGCGATCTACGCGCTTCTCTTCGATCCCCACTCGCCGTCGATCCTCTACGCCGGAACCGACAGCGGGTTCTTCGAGAGCGCCGACGGGGGCTCGAGCTGGACGGCGATGAACGAGGGTTTGACCAACCTCGCGGTTCTCGCGGTGGCGATCGCACCGACGCCGAATCCGGATCTCTACGCTGGAACGGCAGGGACGAGCGTCTTCCGCTTCGGCGCCAGCTCGGGCTCGACCCAGCGGTTACCAATCGTGCCTGCGCACCGCGCCGCCCATCCACGCAGCGTTCCCGCGCGCCCGTAGGCGGCGCGCCGGCGACGCGCCGCCACCAAGCGGCGCCGTACCCGACAAATAAGCAATTGCTTATATGTTCTCTCGGGACGGGAGAGGAACGGGGGCCCGCCTACCCGAGACTGCCGACGCCACGAGCGCGCCCGCAAAGCCGGCGACCGTATCGGTGAGCGCGTCGGAGGCTTCCATGGATCGGCCGGGGATCCAGGCCTGGTGCACTTCGTCGATCGTCCCCCAGACGGCGAGTGTCCCTGCGATCGTCAAGGCCCGCATCCACGAGAAACGCGCGGGCCCGGGCCAGGCGACCGCGAAGTAGAGCAGGAAACCTTCGATGCCGTAGAGGAGGGCGTGAACGAGCTTGTCGAAGTCAGGGATGGCCGAAACGACCGGGACTTGCGGAGGAGAAGGCCACGAGGTCAGCGCGAGCAAGAACAGGCCCCAAAAGAGAGCAGCCCTCCGTGCTCTCGCGGGACGGGGGGCCTCCGGCGAACCGATCACTCTGACCCTATTCGCCTCTCTTGGTGTGCCCGGTCCGCGCCGGGCCCTTCTTGGGGGCCTTCGACGGCGCCTTGCCCCCCTTCTCCGGGCGCGCCGGTCTGGCCTTCTTCGGGGGCTTGGCCGCTTCCTCGGCGCCCTCCTCCCCCTCGACCTTGGGCTTGCGCACCGTTTCGACCCGCCCGCCCGAGGCCCGCCGCGCCCGGTCGGCCAGAGACTCCTTCTTCGGGGCCCTCTCCTTCGGCTCGAACTTGAAATCGACGAACTCCAAGATCGCCGCCTCGGCGGCATCCCCCCTCCGAGCGCCCAGCCGCAGGATTCGCGTGTAGCCGCCCGGCCGGTCCACGAAGCGCGGAGCGATCTTTTCGAAGATACGCTTGACCGTCGTGCGGTCGGGGATCCAGCGATACACCCTCCGCCGCGAGATGACTCCATCGTTCTTGGCCGCCGTGATGAGCCGCTCGGCCAGCGGGCGGAGCTCCTTGGCCTTGGACAACGTCGTCTCGATCCGCTCGTGCGTCATCAGCGACGCGAGCTGGTTCGAGAACATCGCGAGCCGGTGAGCCGTGTTGCGGCGAAGTTTTCGCCCCGCGCGGTTGTGCTGCATGGCTTACTCGCTCTTCGCCTCGACCGTCTCGAGCTCCATGCCGAGGGACAGACCCATCGGCCGGAGAATGTCCTTGATCTCGTTCAAGGACTTACGGCCGAAGTTCTTGGTCTCGAGCATGTCTTTCTCGCTCCGCTGCACCAGGTCCCGAATGGTCCGGATGCCCGCGTTCTTCAAGCAATTGGCGCTGCGGACCGAGAGCTCCAGCTCGTCGACCGACTTGTTCAGGTACTCGGCGAGGTTCTCCGGCAGCTCCCCCTCGCCGCCTCCCTCGAGAGCCGTCTCATGCTCCGCGTTGACGAAGATCGTCAGATGGTCGCGCAGGAGAGTGGCGGCCAGTCCCACCGCATCGGTCGGAGAGATCGTCCCGTTGGTCCAGACCTCGAGCACGAGCCGGTCGTAGTCGGTCGCCTGGCCGATCCGCGCCGCCTCGACGTGGTAATTCACGCGGCGGACCGGGGAGTGAACGGAGTCGATCGGAATGTAGCCGATCCCCATGTCGTCGTCGAAGTTCTTGTCCGCCGAGACGTAGCCGCGGCCCGTGGAGACTCGCATCTCCATCTGCAGCCGGCTGTTCTCCGAGAGCGTCGCGACCGGCGCGTCCGGCTCGAGGATCTCGATCATCGAGTCGCCCTGCAAATCGGCGGCCGTGACCTTTCCCTTCCGCTCGACGTCGAGCGTCAAGATCTTCTCCTCCGTCGTGTGCATCTTGATCGGGATCTGTTTCAAGTTGAGGATGATGTCGGTCACGTCCTCGACCACCCCCGGCAGCGAGGAGAACTCATGGAGCACCCCCTCGATTTTCACGGCCGTGATGGCCGCCCCTTCGATCGAAGAGAGAAGAACGCGCCGCAGGGCGTTGCCGATGGTCGTGCCGAACCCGCGTTCGAAGGGCTGGGCATAGAACTTTCCGTAGGTTGCGGTCAGAGTCTCGTTGTCGATCTCGAGCCGCTTCGGTTTCTGGAATCCTTTCCACAGGGTCATGATTTGCTCTCCTCTGTCGCCGGCTACTTGGAGTACAGCTCGACGATCAGCTGTTCCTGAATCGGCAGTTTGATGTCCTCGCGTTTCGGCAGCTCGACGACTGTGCCCGAAAATGTCCCGGGGGTTAGGTCGAGCCACGCGGGCACGCCGCGTGCCCGGGCCGTCTCGACGGACGCCTTGATCTGTTCGTTGGACCGGCTCCTCTCCTTGATGGAGATGACCTGGCCTTTGGTCACGCGATACGAGGGGATCGAGACCTTCCGGCCATTGACCGCCACGTGTCCGTGGCGCACGAGCTGTCGGGCCTGAGCGCGGGAGGCCGCGAACCCGAGCGAGTACACCACGTTGTCGAGCCGGCGTTCGAGCTCTTCGAGCAGGTTGGCGCCCGTGATGCCCTTGCGGCGTTCGGCGCGCACGAAGGCCAGGCGGAACTGGCCCTCCAGCAGCCCGTAGATTCGCTTGACCTTCTGCTTCTCCCGAAGCTGGATGCCGTAGCCCAGCAACTTCGACCGTCTCCGGCCGTGCTGGCCCGGCGGATAGTTGCGCCGCTCGACGGCGCACTTGTCTTTGAAACAGCGGTCCCCCTTGAGGAACAGCTTCATTCCCTCGCGCCGGCATAGCCGGCAAACCGACTCGGTATAACGGGCCAAACTTAAAACCTCCAGGATCCTTCGTTCTGTTTATGTCCTTCCTCCCGGCCAGGACCCTCGGGCCGGTTTACGGACGATTTTCGATTTCCGACTGCCGATTGCCGATTGAAGGCTCCCCAGCCATCTTCAAATCGACAGTCTGCAATCGACAATCGGCAATCCCTACACCCTCCGCCGCTTCCTCGGCCGGCACCCATTGTGCGGGATGGGCGTTGTGTCCTTGATGGACTTGATGTCGATTCCGTTGGCCTGCAGCGCCCGGATCGCCGACTCTCGCCCTGCGCCCGGCCCGGTGACCCGGACGTCGACTGACCGTACGCCGTGCTCCTTGGCGAGCTCGGCGCAGTTGGCCGCCGCCAGCTGCGCCGCGAACGGCGTCCCCTTGCGCGAGCCCTTGAACCCGATGCGCCCCGCCGAGGACCAGGCCAGGATGTTCCCCTCCTGGTCTGCGATCGAGACGATCGTGTTGTTGAACGACGCCGCGACGGTCGCCTGACCGTGTGGGATGCTCTTCTTTTCCTTCTTGCCCGCTCGAGCACGCTTGCCCTTGGGCTTCGCCGCGCCCTTCTCGGGGGCCGTGCCGGGTGTCGGTGTCGCTTCAGCCATGTCTTCCTTTCAGTATCGAGTCTGTCTCTCGTTTGGAGTTTGTAGTTTGTAGTTTGTAGTCGGTAGTCCTCCTGGCACCTACCGACTACTGACTACCGACTACTGACTACCGACTAACTACCTCTTCTCACTTCTTCGTCGCCTTCTTCTTGCCGGCGATCGTCTGTTTGCGCGGCCCCTTTCGCGTCCGAGCGTTGGTATGGGTTCGCTGTCCGCGTACCGGCAGATTGCGGCGGTGGCGCAGTCCGCGGTAACAGCCGATGTCCATCAACCGCTTGATGTCCATCGAGATGTCCTTGCGCAGGTCCCCCTCAACCTTGACGTCGTCGGTGATGACCTTGCGAATTCGGACGACCTCCTCCTCGGAGAGGTCCTTGACCCGCGTATCGGGCCGGACATCCGCCTTCTCGAGGATGAAATTCGCCTTGGGCCTCCCGATGCCGTAAATGTAGGTCAGACCGATCTCGGCCCGCTTGTTGAGCGGTAGATCGACTCCCGCGATACGTGCCATGTTCTATGTCCTCTCCAATTCGACATCCAAAACCGTAAATCCAAAATCGTCCTTACCCCTGCCTCTGCTTGTGCTTGGGTGTCGAGCAGATGACCCTTACGACCCCCTTGCGGCGGACGATCTTGCACTTGGCGCAGATTTTCTTGACGCTTGCCCGAACTTTCATAGGACGTCCTTACCGTTTACGCAACGAGTTTCGAGTTACAGGTTTCAAGTTTCAAGTTGACCAACTTGAAACTTGCGACTTGAAACTTGTAACTCATCTCTATTCCGCTCCCAGAATCACTTGTACCTGTAAATGATGCGGCCCCGCGTCAGGTCGTACGGCGAAAGCTCCACGAGCACTTTGTCGCCGGGAAGAATGCGGATGAAGTTCTTCCGCATCTTCCCGGAGATATGTGCCAAGACCTGGTGCTTGTTCTCCAACTCCACTTTGAACATCGCATTCGGCAGCGGCTCGACGACGGTCGCCATGACTTCGATCGCCTCGTCCTTCGCCATGGCCCTACGCGCCGACCGCCGCCGCCCTCATGGCGAAGAGGTTGCCGGTCCCCAGAATCACCGCGCCGTGAGTCTCGATCGCCACGGTGTACTCGAAGTGCGCCGAGGTCGAATGGTCTCGCGTGCGGACGGTCCAGCCATCCGAGTCCACGCTCACCTCGGCTCGGCCCAGGTTGAACATCGGCTCGATCGCGAGGACCATGCCGGCCTTCAGCAGGCTTCCCCGCCCCGCCGGCCCATAGTTGGGGATCTGCGGCTCCTCATGGAGCGCCGTGCCGACGCCGTGGCCGACGAAGTCGCGCACGACGCCATAGCCATGGATCAGAGCCACCGCCTCGATGGCGGCGCCGATGTCCGAGACACGACCGCCCGGTCGCGCCGCCGCGATCCCCTCCGACAGCGCCTTGCGCGTGACGTCGAGGAGCCGGGCCGTTTCCGCGGCGATCCGGCCCACCGGCACGGTTCGCGCCGCATCGCCGTAGTAGCCGCCGACGACGGCCCCGCAATCGATGCCGACCACGTCCCCCTCTTTGAGCTTGCGCCGGCCTGGGATGCCGTGCACCACCTCGTCGTTGATCGAAGTGCACAGCGTCTTGGGATAGCCACGATAGCCGACGAACGCCGGCCTCGCGCCGCGGCGGCGGATCTCGGCTTCAGCGATCGAGTCGAGCTCTTCGGTGGTCACACCCGGAGCCACCGCCTTCTCGACCGTCTCAAGCGTCTCGAGGACGATGCGCGAGGACTCTTCGAGCTTCAAGAGCTCTTCGTGGCTGCGAATCGTGATCATGCCGTTTCTCCCGCCCGGCGACCCAACATCAGTGCGGTATCGACACGGCCGGCGACCTCCTCGATACTCCCCACACCGTCGACGTCCCCGACGATGTCGCGCCCCCGGTAGAAAGCCACCAGAGGCTCGGTCTTCTCCCGATAGACGCGCAGTCGCTCGCGGATGGTGTCGGGCCGGTCGTCGGTCCGTCCCTCAGCCGCCGCCCGCCCGAGCATCCGCTCGACGAGAACCGGTTCGGGCACGGTGAAATTGACAACCGCCGAGAGCCCGTCTCCATTTCCGGCCAGCATCGCGTCGAGGGCGCGCGCCTGGGCGACCGTGCGCGGGAAGCCGTCGAGGATGAATCCGCGTCGGGCGTCGGGCTGCCCGATCCGCTCGCGGATCAGCGACACGATCAGGTCGTCGGAGACGAGCCCCCCCTTCTCCATGATCCCCGCCGCCTGGAGACCCAATGGCGTCTTCTCCCTGACCGCAGCCCGAAGGATGTCCCCCGTGGAGATGGCGGGCACGCCCAGGCGTTCCGAAAGGAGCTTCGCCTGGGTCCCCTTGCCACTGCCGGGGGGTCCGAGAAAGATGACGCGCATCAGCCCGAGCTCCTCGTGCTCAACTGCGGCGACCCCGGATGCGGCTCTTCTTCAAGAACCCGGTGTAGTGGTGCTCGACGAGCTTCGACTCGACCTGCTGGACGGTGTCCATCGCGACGCCCACCACGATCAGCAGCGAGGTGCCGCCGAAGTAAAAGTTGAAGCCGAAGCCCTGGGTCAGAAACTTCGGCAGCGCGGCGTCGAGCCAGGGACCGATGCCGGGTACTCCCTGGACTTTCAATCCGTTGTTCAGGATGTCGGGCAGCAGGGCGACGAAGGTCAAGTAGAGCGCTCCGACGATCGTGATTCGGGAAAGGACGGTATCGATGTAGTCGGCCGTCTTCCGGCCGGGGCGAATGCCCGGGATGAAGCCGCCGTACTTGCGCATGTTGTCGGCCGTGTCGGTCGGGTTGAAGACGATCGAAGTGTAGAAGTAGCAGAAGAAGAGAATCCCGGCGGCATAGAGCAAGATGTAGAGAGGGTGCCCCATCGAGAGGGACGTCGCGGCCCGTTTCATCCAGTCCGCTCCCGAGATCTGTGCCAGATAGCTCGGCAGCGACAGGATCGAGATCGCGAAGATGATCGGAATGACGCCGCCCGTGTTGACCCGGAGGGGCAGATACGTGTTCTGCCCGCCGTAGA
The DNA here is from genome assembly GCA_036505535.1 of Thermoanaerobaculia bacterium. Classification (GTDB taxonomy): domain Bacteria; phylum Acidobacteriota; class Thermoanaerobaculia; order UBA5066; family Gp7-AA6; genus DAHUXD01. Next base: position 10,312 of record DASXTI010000255.1, on the reverse strand, counting down.
CCTTCCTCCCGACGACGCGCTTGGCGTACTGGACGGGGATGCGCCGCTGCGCGCGCTCGACGAAGACGATCAGTCCGACGATCGCGAACATGAAGGCGAGCACCGCGACGAGCGTGATGATGTTGATCGTCTGGTTCCGAATCTGCTGGAAGAGCCCGAAGATCGCCTGCGGCAGGCCCGCGACGATTCCCGCGAAGATGATCAGGGAAATCCCGTTGCCGATGCCGCGCTCGGTGATCTGCTCGCCGAGCCACATGATGAAGATCGTTCCGGTCGTCAACGTGAGGATCGTCATCAGCAGAAAGCCCCAGCCCGGGTGGGGCACCAGCGGAGCGCCTCCCGGAGCGACCTGCTTCTCGAGCCAGAGCGCGATGCCGCTCGCCTGGATGAAGGAGAGCAGCACCGTGCCGTAGCGCGTGTACTGCGTGATCTTCTTGCGCCCCATCTCCCCTTCCTTGGAGAGCTTCTCTAAGTAGGGCCACACGACCGTCAACAGCTGCAGGATGATCGACGAAGAGATGTACGGCATGATCCCGAGGGCGAAAACGGAAAGCCTCCGCAAGGCGCCCCCCGAGAAGATGTCCAGGAACCCGAAGATCGATCCGGCCGAGGCCTTGAAAAACGCGTTGATCGCCTGGGGATCGACTCCAGGCGTGGGGATATGGGCGCCGAGCCGGTAAACGGCCAGCAGCAAGAACGTGAAGATGACCCGCTTGCGCAGGTCCGGCACGTTGAAGACGTTGACGAAGCTCTGGAGCGCACTCAACGGGACAACACCTCGCAGCGGCCGCCGGCCGCCTCGATCGAGGCCTTCGCCGAGGCCGAGAACTTGTGGGCCGACACATTCAAGGCCTTCTTGATCTCACCGTCCCCGAGGATCTTGACGGGACGGTGCCTGCGGACGAGGCGCAAATCCCCCAGAGTCTCGGGACTGACCGAGGCCCCCGCCTCGAAGCGGTCGAGATCCGCGATGTTCACCACGTCGTACTCGACGCGGAAGATGTTGGTGAATCCGCGCTTGGGAACGCGCCGGTGAAGCGGCATCTGGCCGCCCTCGAAGCCCCGCATGTGCCGATAGCCCGTTCGGGACTTCTGACCCTTGCTGCCGCGGCCCGCGGTCTTGCCGTGACCGCTACCCGGGCCGCGGCCGACACGCTTGCGATAGTGGGTGGATCCCGGAGCCGGAGCCAAGTCGTGGACGCCGAGTGCCGGCGGGCGGGCGGCCGCCTCCGCGACCTTCTTGGCCGGCCGCGGCGCCCTTTCCGCCCGAGCCGCGGGCGATGCCTTGGCGACCGTTCTGCGGCCCGCGGGCTTCGCCGGCGCCTTCGCGGCCGGCTTCTTTCCCGGCTTCTTGCCGGACGGAGCCGCGCCCTTGCCCGTCTTCTTCTTCTCGACCATGGTCTCAGCCCTTCGTCACTTCGACTAAGTGGCGGACCTTGCGGACCATGCCGCGCAGGGCGGCGGAGTCCTCCCGGACGATCCGAGAGCCGAGGCGGCGGAACCCGAGCCCCTTCAATGTCGCCTTCTGGTCCCGGGGCGTGCAGATTCCGCTCTTGACCTGCGTGAGCGTCACGCGGTCCTTCCCCGACTCTTTCTTCATCCGTCCTCTCTCGGCCGACTTGCCCGTCTCGGTCACGCGTTCTCCTCCACCACCGTCTCGGCCGCCTGGCGTCCGCGCCTTCTGGCGATCTCGTCCTCGTTGCGCAGACGAAGAAGCCCTTGGAACGTCGCCTTGATGACGTTGTGCGGATTGGTCGTCCGCAGGGACTTCGTCAGGATGTCCTGGATGCCGACCGATTCGAGGACCGCCCGCACCGGACCTCCGGCAATGACGCCGGTGCCCGCGGCTGCCGGCTTCAAAAGGACCCGCCCGGCGCCGTACGTGCCGATGATCGCGTGAGGAATCGTGGTTCCCTTCAGGGAGATCTTTTGCATGTTCTTCTTGGCCATCTCGATCCCCTTCTTGATGGCCATGGGGACCTCCTTGGCTTTGCCCGATCCGTAGCCGACGCGCCCTTGCCCGTCCCCCACGACCACCAGTGCGGAGAAGGAAAAGTTCTTTCCCCCCTTGACGACCTTGGTCACGCGGTTGATGTAGACGACGCGGTCGATCAGTTCTCGACCCTGCGCGTCGCGCTCCTTCTCGCGCTCGCGCGGCGCGCGCGGACCACGGCTGCTGCTCATCGCTCTCTCTCCTTCGTCCGAGGGGACACGGCTAGAACTCCAGCCCGCCCTGACGGGCGGCCTCGGCCAGGGCCTTGACCCTGCCGTGATAGCGGTAGCCCCCCCGGTCGAGCACGACCCGGGTGACTCCGGCCTTCTTGGCTCTCTCGGCCACGAGGGTGCCGACATGCGTCGCGGCGTCGCGAGTGGCGCCCTTCTTTCCCTCCTTCCGGAGACCCGGATCGAGGGAGGAGGCGTGCGCGAGGGTGGATCCGCTGCCGTCGTCGATCACCTGAGCGTAGATGTGGCGGCCGCTCTTGTACACGGCCAGCCGCGGCCGCTCCTCTTTCCCGCGCACGCGCTGCCGGATCCGCATGCGCACCCGCTCCCGGGCCTCCGTTCGTGCCTGCGATCGATTCATGCTATTTCCCGCCCGCCTTGCCGACCTTGCGCTTGATGACTTCGTTGGCGTACTTGATGCCCTTCGCCTTGTAGGGGTCGGGCACGCGAAGCTTGCGGATCTCTGCGGCCGTCTGGCCCACCTTCTGACGGTCGGCGCCGGAAACCGTGAGCCGTCCCGCCTTGGCGTCGATCGCGACCGCCACGCCCTCCGGAATCGGGAAATCGACCGGGTGAGAGTAGCCGAGCGAGAGGACGACGGACTTGCCCTTAACCTCCGCCTTGTAGCCGACGCCGGAGATCTCGAGCTCCTTGGAAAAACCCTTCGTGACGCCCTCCACCGAGTTCGCCACGAGGCTGCGCAACAATCCATGGCAGGCGCGCGAGTGCGGCTCGTCGCTTGATCGGGCGATCTTGACAACTCCCTCGGCGACCGAGACGGTCAAGCCCGGCGGGATCCGGTTGACGAGCTCCCCCTTGGGGCCTTTGACGCGCACGCTGTCGGCGTCCGCCTTGACGTCGACCCCCTTGGGGATCGCCACGGGCATTCTTCCTATACGAGACACGGATGCACTCTCCTCACCAGATGTTGCAGAGGACTTCGCCCCCGAGGCGCGACTGCCGGGCCGTCTTGTCCGTCACGATCCCCCTGGAAGTCGAGACGATCGAGACGCCGAGTCCGCCGAGGACTTTCGGAATGGCATCGGCGCGGGCATAGACGCGGCGCCCCGGACGCGAGACGCGCTCGAGCCCGGAAACGATCGGCTCCCCTTCGTGGTCGTACTTCAAGCCCACGCGGAGAACCGGCCGTTCCGCCTCCTGGACCTTCCGATAGGAGGCGATGAAGCCTTCCTCTTCGAGAACCTTCAAGACGGCTTCCTTGATGCGGGACGAGGGGACATCCACGCGGTCGTGCCCTGCCCGCATCGCGTTGCGCAGCCGCGTCAACAGGTCGCTCAGCGAATCGCTGGTCTTCACGACGTCACCACGAAGCCTTCAGAATGCCCGGGATGTAGCCCATATTCGCGTTCTGGCGGAAGCAGATCCGGCACAGCCCGAACTTCCGGAGCACGCTCCGAGGCCGGCCGCAGACCCGGCAACGCCGGACGGTTCGCGTCATGAACTTGGGCTTCCTCGCCGCCTTGATTCGCATCGCACGTGTGGCCATAGGTTTTCCTGTCCTTCGCTCGCTTCCTACTTGGCGAACGGCATGCCGAGCTCGGCGAGCAGCGCCTTCGCCCGATCATCCCGTCCGGCTGTCGTGACGATCGTCACGTTCAATCCCTTCGACTTGTCCGTCTTTGCATAGTCGATCTCGGGAAAGATGAAATGGTCCCGAACGCCGAGCGTGTAGTTGCCTCGCCCGTCGAACGCCTTCCCCGACACGCCGCGAAAATCGCGCACGCGGGGAAGCGCAATGTTGATGAGCCGGTCGAGAAACTCCCACATCCGGTCGCCGCGCAGCGTGACGCGCGCCCCGATGGGCATCCCGGTCCGCAGCTTGAAGGTCGCGATCGACTTCTTCGCCTTTGTCACGACGGCACGCTGCCCCGCGATGGCGGAGAGCTCTTCCGCCGCCCCCTCGAGCATCTTCGGGTTGGCGACCGCCTCGCCGAGCCCCATGTTGAGCACGATCTTCTCGAGGCGCGGAATCGCCATGGAGTTGTCGATGCCGAACTCCTTGCGGAGCGCCGGGGCGACCTCCTTGACGTAACGTTCTCTCAGTCTGGCTGCCATAGGTCTTTGTTTCCGGTTTCTCGTTTACGCCAACACGGCGCCGCTCTTCTTGGCGACGCGCTCCGGATTCCCGTCCGCATCTCGCCGGCGGCCGATCCGCGTGCGGGTGTTCCGGTCAGGATCGACCAGCATCACGTTCGAGATGTGGATGGCGGCTTCCTTTTCCGAAATACCGCCTGCGATGTTCTTGGACGGATTGGGCCGGGTATGTCGCTTGATCATGTTGACGCGCTCCACGATCACCCGGTCCTCGGCGGGGATCACGCGCAGGATCTTCCCCCTTCGGCCGCGGTCCTTTCCTGTGAGAACAACGACGAGATCGTTCTTCTTGAGTCTCGGCTTTCTGCGCATCACAGCACTTCCGGCGCCAACGAAATGATCTTCATGAATTTCTTCTCGCGGAGCTCCCGAGCCACCGGCCCGAAGACGCGGGTTCCGATGGGCTCCCCCTCGTTGGAAATGAGCACGGCCGCGTTGTCGTCGAAACGGATGTACGAGCCGTCCCGGCGCCGGTGGTTACGGCGTGTCCGAACGATGACGGCGCGCACAACCCGTTTGCCGTGCTTCTCGACGAAGGGCGAGTCCGGTGCGGCCTCCTTGACCGAGGCCGTGATGATGTCGCCCAATCCCGCATACTGGCCAGCCGCGCCTCCCCGCATGCGGATGCACGCGATCTTGCGCGCACCCGAATTGTCCGCCACTTCGAGGATCGTGCCCATCTGGATCATCGCGCCACTCCGGTAGCTCTCATCTACGCCTCGGCCTTGACGAGAATCTCCCGCAGGCGCCACCTCTTCAGCGTCGACATCGGCCGGGTCTCCTCGATCCGGACGCGGTCCCCGACGTGCGCGGCATTCGCCTCGTCGTGGGCATGAAACCGGCTCGTCCGCTTGATCGTCCGGGTGTACTGCGCGTGCTGGACGCGGCGCTCCACCTCCACCACGATCGTCTTGTTCATCTTGTCGGAAACCACGCGACCGACCTTCGTCGCCCGATCCCGCGGCCTGACCGTTTCGATCATCGCCCCCCCTCCGCCTTGAGCGCGAGGCTCCGGCGGTAAGTCTTCACGCGCGCCAGGTCGCGCCGGAGGACCCGGAGGCGGCTCGGGTTCTCGAGCTGGCCCGTGGCCTTCTGGAGGCGCAGCTTCCAGGAGGACTCGCGCAACTGCTTCTCCTTCTCCGCGAGCTCGGCCTCGCCCTGTTGCGACAGAGCCTCCCGCTCCTTCTTCTTCATCGAATCTCCATCTCGGACTCGCGCGTCACCAGCCGTGTCTTCAGGCCCAGCTTGTCGGCCGCCAGATCCAGAGCCTCTTTTCCCGTGGCGAAGTCGACCCCCTCCATCTCGTAGAGGATCCGGCCCGGCTTGACCACGGCGACCCATCCCTCGGGGGCGCCTTTGCCCTTGCCCATGCGCGTTTCGGCCGGCTTCTTGGTGTACGGCTTGTCCGGAAAGATCCGAATCCAGATCTTCCCGCCCCGCTTGACGGCGCGCGTCATCGCGATGCGGCCGGCCTCGATCTGCCGGGCGGTGATCCAGCCCGGCTCGAGAACCTGCAGGCCCATGTCGCCGAATGCGAGGGTGCCGCCCCGATGCGACTTGCCTCGCATGCGGCCGCGCTGCTGCTTGCGGTACTTGACTTTCGAAGGCATCAACATGGCTTACATCCCGGCTCTCATCGAATCTAAAATCTAAAATTGCTACGCCGCGCTCTTGCGGCGGTTCTTGGCTTTGTGCTGCTCGCCGCGGTAGATCCACACCTTCACGCCTATCTTGCCGTACGTCGTGTTCGCTTCGGCAAAGCCGTAGTCGATGTCGGCCTTCAGCGTGTGAAGGGGCAGCCGCCCCTCCTGATACCACTCGGAACGCGCGATCTCGGCGCCGTTCAACCGGCCCGCGCAGCGGATCTTGATGCCCTGTGCACCGAAGCGAAACGCCGACTCGATCCCCTTCTTCATCGCGCGCCGGAACGCCACCCGCCGCTCCAGCTGCAGGGCGATCGACTCGGCCACCAGCTGCGCGTCGGTCTCGGGCCGCTGGATCTCGATGATGTTGATGTGGACCTCGGTCTTGGTACGCTTCTGGAGCTCGTCCCGAAGCTTGTCCACTTCGGCGCCGCGTTTGCCGATGATGATGCCGGGACGCGAGGTCTGGATGTTGACCTTGAGCTTGCCCGCGAAGCGCTCGATGTCGATCTCCGAGACCCCGGCGTGCGACAGCCGCGCCTTGAGCTCCTTGCGGAGCTGAAGGTCTTCATGCAAGAACTTCTGGTACTCCTTCTGCGAGAACCAGCGCGAGTGCCAGGTTCGGTTGAAACCGAGCCGGAACCCGTAGGGGTGAACCTTCTGGCCCATGAATTACACCTCGTCTGAGAGTTCGACCGTCAAATGACTCTTCCGATGGAGCACGCGGAATGCCCGGCCCATGGGCGCCGGACGCACCCGCCGCTCCTGGGGACCCTTGTCCACCGTGATCCTGCGAACCACGAGCTGATCCACGTCGAGCTGCGCTTCCTTCTGCTCCGCGTTGGCGACGGCCGACCGCAGCGTCTTCAGGACGTCCCGCGCGGCGGCTTTCCTCGTGTGGCGCAGGATCGCGACCGCGTCGTTGACTCGCCGTCCGCGCACGAGGTCGGCCACCAGGCGCACCTTCTGAGCGGATCCCTTCATGTAACGGAGTCGCGCGGACGCTCTCATGACGTGACTCAAGCCTTCGGCGGCGCGGCGGGGGCCGCGGCGGGAGCCGCTCCGGGAGCCGTCGGCGGCGCGCCGGCAATCCTGGCGCCGACCTCGGCGGCCTTTTTTCCGCCATGCCCCTTGAAGATGCGTGTGGGCGCGAATTCGCCCAGCTTGTGCCCGACCATGTTCTCGGCGACGTAGACCGGAATGAACTTCCGGCCGTTGTGGACGGCGATCGTGTGTCCGACCATGTCGGGAACGATCGTCGAGCGCCGAGACCAGGTCTTGATGACCTTCTTCTCCCGCGTGGTGTTCAGCGCCGCCACCTTCTTCAAGAGGTGATCGTCCACGAACGGGCCCTTCTTGATCGAACGCGACATCGTCTATGCCTTCGACTTGCGGCGACGGACGATGAATCCGTCGGTCCGCTTGTTGTTGCGCGTCTTCATGCCCTTGGTCTTCCAGCCCCAAGGCGAGGTCGGATGCCGTCCCCCCGAGGTCTTCCCTTCGCCGCCGCCCATCGGGTGATCCACGGGATTCATCGACACGCCGCGGTTGTGCGGACGCCACCCCATCCAGCGGTTGCGGCCGGCCTTTCCGATCGAGACGTTCTCGTGCTCGAGGTTGCCGACCTGCCCGATCGTGGCATAACACTCGATGTGGACTTCCCGCACCTCGCCGGACGGGAGCCGCACCTGTGCGTAGCTCCCCTCTTTGGCCATCAATTGCGCCGCCGCCCCGGCGGAGCGAACGAGCTGTCCCCCCTTCCCGCGCGTCAACTCGATGTTGTGAATCGTGGTACCGAGCGGGATCGAGCGAAGTGGAAGAGCGTTGCCGGGCAGGATGTCTGCGGTTGGACCCGAGACCACCTTCGCGCCCACCTGAAGTCCGTTGGGCGCCAGGATGTAGCGCTTTTCCCCATCCGCATAGTGCAGGAGCGCGATTCGCGCCGTGCGGTTCGGGTCGTACTCGATCGATGCGACACGGGCGGGAATCTCCGACTTGTCCCGCCGAAAATCGATTATTCGGTACAGCCTCTTGTGACCGCCCCCCATGAAGCGGGAGGTCTGCCGCCCCTGGTTGTTGCGGCCACCGGTGCCGCGCAGCCCGACGGTCAGACGCTTCTCCGGACGCACCGCGGAGATGTCCTCAAACTCGTGCATCGTCTGGAACCGCCGTCCGGCGGAGGTCGGTTTGAATTTCTTGACTGGCATCACACGCCCTCGAAGAATTCGATTTTCTGGTCCGGAGCGAGCCGGACGTAGGCCTTTTTCCAGCCTTTGCGCTGGCCCAGGAATCGGCCCATGCGCTTCCACTTTCCCTGCCGGTTGGCGACGCGGACGTCGACGACCTTCACACCAAACAGCTTCTCGACCGCGCGGCGGACTTCGATCTTGTTGGCCGACCGGGCTACCTCGAAGCAGACCGTGTTGGATCCTTCCTTGAGGCGGGTTGCCTTCTCGGTGATCAGCGGGCGCCGGATGAGCTCCTGCGGCAACATCATTCGCCTCCCAGGTTTTCGACGACGCGCGCGAAGGCGCTCTTCGAGAGCACCACGGTGCCGTGCGCGAGCACGTCGTAGGCGTTGACGCCGAGCGGATCGACGAGCTTCCAGGACTTGACGTTGCGCGAAGCGCGCTCGAAGTTGTCGCTTCCCCGGGAATCTACGAAGAGCGTTTTGCCTTCGAGGCCGAGCGCCCCCGCCGCGGCCTTCAGGTCCTTCGTCTTGGGACTCGCGAGCTCCATTCGGTCGAGAACAATCAACCGCTCCTCGGCGGCCCGCCGCGAGAGGACTGCCTTGAGCGCGTTCTTCTTCTCCTTGACCGAGACGTTCTGGATATAGGAGCGGGGCACGGGGCCGTGCGCGACACCGCCATGGCGATGGATGGGGGGACGGCCGCCGCCCTGCCGAGCTCGACCCGTCCCCTTCTGGCGGAAGGGTTTCTTGCCGGATCCCGAGACCTCCGAGCGCACCTTCGTCTTGTGGGTGCCTCGCCGCGCCCCGGCCAGGTACGCCTTGACGACCTCCCAGACGAGGTGCTTGCGGTACGGATAGTCGAAGACGCCGGCGGGAAGCGTCACTTCGCCCACCTGCTCCTTCTTCCAGTTCCAGACGGGAATCTTGGCCATCGTCACGCCTTCTTCGCGAAGCTCGAGCGCACGATCTTCAGGATCGCGTTTCGCGCGCCCGGAACGGGGCCGGAGAGATAGAGCAGGTTCTTCTCCACGTCGACACGCACGACGACGACGTTCTTGGCCGTCGCCTGGCGCCCCCCAACGCGGCCGGAGGAGCGTGTTCCCGGAAAGACGCGGGATGGGAAGGCCGACGGGCCAATGGAGCCGGGGGCCCGGTGAAACATCGAGCCATGCGTCGCTGCGCCGCCGCGAAAGCCGTGGCGCGCGACCACACCCAGAAAGCCCTTGCCCTTTGACGTACCGATGACGTCCACGTGGTCCTTTTCCTTGAACGCGTCGCAAAGGACCTTGTCGCCCGGTTTCAGCTCCTCGCCGGCATCGGCTCGCACTTCCATCAGGGTGCGCATCGGAGCGACATTGGCCTTCTCGAAGCGGCCCCGGGCCGGCTTGTTGGCCCGCCGGTCGGGGCGCGCACCGACCAACCCGATCTGGAGGGCCTCGTAGCCATCCTTATCCGCGGTCTTTCTCTGGACGACGAGGCAGGGCCCCGCTTGTACGACCGTAACCGGCACGACCGTGCCGTCCGGCCTGAAGATCTGGGTCATCCCCACTTTTTTCCCGATGATGCCGTGTACTGCCATCGCTTGCTACGCTCGCTTATTTGCCAAACGCCTTGATCTCGACATCGACGCCGACTGGCAGCTCGAGCTTCATCAACGCGTCGACCGTCTGGGAGGTCGGCTCCAGAATGTCGAGCAGACGCTTGTGCGTCCGCATCTCGAACTGTTCCCGCGACTTCTTGTCCACGTGCGGCGAGCGATTGACCGTGAAACGGGCCACCGCCGTCGGCAACGGAATTGGTCCCGCGACCTTCGCCCCCGTCCGCCTGGCCGTGTCGACGATCTCGCTCGCCGATTGGTCGAGGATCCGATAGTCGAAGGCCTTCAGGCGAATGCGGATCTTGTCGTTTTTGGCCATGACGCTTTCAGCGGCCGCTCGAGGCGGCCGGAAGGGAGTAAGCGGCCGTTCCGCAACATCCCATGGCGAACATCTTCACTTCATCTACTCCAATATTTCGACGATGGTTCCGGCGCCGACGGTGCGGCCCCCTTCGCGGATGGCGAAGCGGAGTCCCTTCTCCATGGCGATGGGGGTGATGAGGTTGACCTCCAGGTTCACGTTGTCCCCCGGCATCACCATCT
>DASXTI010000254.1:0-9620 GCA_036505535.1 Thermoanaerobaculia bacterium | reverse complement strand
CTCGCACGGCGAGATCGCCTCGGTACTCGGCGTTCCGCTGGGTACGGCGAAGTCACGAGTCCGAGCCGGCATCGAAAGTCTGCGCGGCAAGCTCGCGCCGATCGCCGCGGCGCTCGCGCTCCTCCTCCTCGTCGCCGGCCTCGCCGTTCGCTTCGCCGCCCGGAGCACGGACCTCGCCCGCGACGAGCGCGCCCTCGCGATGCTGACTTCGAGCGACGCGGAATCGCTGCGGCAGGTCGCCGCTGCCGGCGTGCCCGAGGCGACGCACGCGACGTATCGTCACCGACCGGGCGCCGGGATCGCGGTCCTAACCTTCTCGAATTTCCCTCCCGCACCGGCGGGCCGAACCTACCGTGCCTGGGCACTTCTTGCCGGACGCTGGGTGCCGCTCGGCGCGGCGCTCCCCGACTCCTCGGGCAAGGCTCGGCTGATCGCCGAGGGGGACGCCTTCACGAGCCGGCCCGATCGGATCGAGGTCACGCGGGAGCCGTCCGCCGGAGGCGCCGCTCCGAACGGGCCCGTCATCGTGAGGTGGCCTGCAGATCGGGAATAATGCGGTCTCGCCATGCCGACGGGCCGGGACTGGATCGACCTTCTCCGCACGACCTTCAAGACCGTCGGCCGGGAGGATCTCTCCGGCCTCTATTCGCTGGAGTGGAAGCGTGCGAAGGAAAAGCTGACGGCGGAGGACCAGGACTCGATCGCGCGCGAGACGCACCGCCTCCGGCGCTTCCTGAAGTCCGCCAACAGCGTCCTCTTCGGCTTGTCGAAGCGCCTCGCGCCGGCCCGCCGCGTCCTCTTTCTCGCGGTCCTCGCCTTCTTCCTCCTGTCGATCTTTGGATCATCTTTCGAGCACCGCACCGAAAAGGTCAAGAACGGCGTGCGGCGGACGGTCGACTACCGCGTCGATTTGGACAGCGGGTTCCTCGCCTGGGCTTCGGCGCTGCTGGTGCTGCTGCTCGCCATGGAGCTCGTGGACAAGATCAACTATCGCGACGAGCTCGATCTCGCCCGAGAGCTTCAATCGACTCTGATCCCGCACGAGCTTCCGAAGGCCGCCACGCTCGAGCTCGGCGCCTCGAACATGATCGCGAACCTCGTCGGAGGAGATATCTACGACTTCGTCCCGCTGCCGGACACGCGCCTCGCGGTTCTCTTCGGCGACGCATCGGGGCACGGCATGGCGGCGGGCCTGGTCATGGCCGTCGCCCACGCCGCGTTCCGGACACAGCTTGACGTGGATCCTACGCCGCGCGCGATGTTCGCCACCCTGAACCGCATTCTTTGTCGTACCGGGAGCCCGCGCGCCTTCTTCGGTTGCGTCTATCTCCTTCTCTCTCACGACGGCGCCTTCAGCGGCTCGGTGGCGGGTCATCCGCCCCCGCTGCGCGTCGGGCCGGACGGCGGCGTCCGAGAGCGGATCGGAAGAGGCGCCTATCCGCTGGGCATCAAGACGGAGATCTCCTGGCCGGCGGAGAACGGGAGGCTCGAGCCTGGCGAGATTCTGTTTCTGCACTCCGATGGCCTCTCCGAGGCGCGCGACGCCTCGGGCATGGAGTTCGGCGATGCGCGCATCGAGGCGGCGGTGCGGCGCGGGATTTACCTCGCCGCGCCGGAGCTGGCCGCGGCCATTGCGGCCGAGGTCCGCTATTTTTGCGGCCGGCGCGCCCCCGAAGACGACGTCTCGATCGCGGTCATCCGCCGGACCGCCTGATTCCAAAGGGTCCCGGTCCTCCGGGAATCCCGAGCGCCGCCGGACCGTTTCCTTTGTGGAGCTCTTCGCCAGGACTCCGGCCTCATTGAACCCCCGTCGTCCCAGCGAGCGTATTTACACAGGGCTGTGTCGCCGAGTTGGCGCAGAACGTGCTCCACCAGAAACGAGGTATTGATGTCCGAGCCACTCACTCTCCCGGTCGTTCCGATGCGGAACGCCGTGCTGTTTCCGGGTGTCGCTTTTCCGATCTCCGCCGGCCGGGCCGCCACGCTGCGGGCCATCGAGGCGGCGCTCAATGACCCCCTTCGCCAGGTCTTCGCGATCACGCAGCGCAAGGACGTGGAGAACGTGTCTCCGGAGGAGCTCTACACGATCGGCGCCATTGCGACGATCGGTTCGCTCCAGCGCGGTCTCGGCGGCATTCGTCTCGTTCTCGAGGGCAAGTCCCGCGGGATCGCGCTGCGTTATGCGCAGAAGAAAGGCTTCCTCGAGGCGACGGTCCAGGAGCCCAGCGAGATGCTCCCGCTCGATCAGGCGGATCCCGCCTTCGCCGGCCTGCATCGCGAGGCGCGGGAGCGCGCCGCCGAGCTCGGCAAGAAGCTCGGCCTTCCGGACGAAGCGGTCGAGCAGATTCTCGCCGAGGTCAACGAGCCGGGACGCCTGACGGATCTGGTCGCCGGCTATCTCGACATCTCGACGGCCGAAAAGCAGCGGCTCTTAGAGACCCTGTCGGTGGAGGACCGGCTGCGCCGCGTCCTCGTTTACGTCCAGCGCCAGATCGACGTGCTCTCGGCCCAGGAGGACATCCAGTCGAGGGTCAAGGAAGAGCTCGGCGGCCGGCAGCGCGAGATGTACTTGCGCGAGCAGATGAAGGCGATTCAGAAAGAGCTCGGCGAAGGAGACGGCGCCGACGATGAGGGTCTCAAGGAGCTTCGCCGAAAGCTCGACGAGCTGAATCTCCCGGAAGAGGTCCGCAAGGAGGTCGATCGGGAGTGGCAACGCCTGACCCGCATCGGGCGCGAGTCGATGGAGTCTCAGGTCATCCGAACCTATCTCGAGACGATCGCGGAATTGCCCTGGAACACACGGACCGACGAGAAGCTGGATGTTTCGGAGGCGGCGCGGATTCTCGACGAGGATCACTACGGCTTGAAGGACGTCAAGGATCGCATCCTCGAGTTTCTCGCCGTGCGCCAGCTCTCCCTGGCGGCCGGGAAGGAATCGGAAAAAGCCGAAGCGGAGAAGAAGGCCGCCGTCGACGGCGAGCCGCAGCCGGGCGCCGTCAAGGAGGAGACGCGCAAGTCCGCCCGCGCCCGCGGAAGGATCCTCCTCTTCGTGGGTCCGCCCGGCGTCGGCAAGACCTCGATTGCCAAGTCGATCGCCCGCGCGATGGGCCGCAAGTACGTCCGCATCTCGCTCGGCGGCGCGCGCGACGAGGCCGACATCCGCGGCCACCGGCGCACCTACATCGGCGCGATGCCGGGTCGCATCCTCCAGGGCATGAAGCAGGCCGCGGCGAAGAACCCGGTCTTCCTGCTGGACGAGGTCGACAAGCTCGGCGTCTCCTACCAGGGCGATCCCGCCAGCGCGCTGCTCGAGGTTCTCGACCCCGCGCAGAACGACTCCTTCACGGATCACTACCTCAGCGTGCCCTTCGATCTCTCCGAGGTGCTCTTCATCGCGACCGCGAACTTCATTCAGAACATTCCCAGTCCGCTCCTCGACCGCATGGAGGTCGTCAACTTCGCCGGCTACACCGAGGACGAAAAGCTCCAGATCGCCAAGAGCTATCTCGTGCCGCGGCAGACCGAGGAAAACGGCCTCAACGCCGGCCAGCTCACCCTGACGGACGTCGCGATCCGCGACGTCATCACCAGCTACACGCGGGAGTCCGGCGTGCGTCAGCTCGAGCGCGAGCTCGGCAGGCTCGCTCGAAAGGTCGCCCGCCGCATCGCCGCCCGCGAGATCGCCGCACAAACCGTGGATCGCGGCGACGTCCGGCCGCTCCTGGGCCGCCCGCGCGTCCATCCCGAGAAAATGGCGCGCGAGGACCAGGTCGGCATCGCCACCGGCATGTACTACACGCCGGCCGGCGGCGACATCATGTTCGTGGAAGCCTCTCTCATGCGCGGCAAGGGAGAGCTGATCTTGACCGGTCAGCTCGGCGACGTCATGAAGGAGTCGGCGCGCGCGGCATGGACCTTCGCCCGCTCGCACGCCGGTTGGCTCGGCATCGAGGAGCGGGAGTTCGAGCGGGACATCCACATTCATGTCCCCGCGGGCTCGATTCCGAAAGATGGCCCCTCGGCCGGCATCGCCATGGCCTCCGCGGTCGTCTCGGCGCTGTCGAAGAGGCCCGTCCGAAACGACGTCGCCATGACGGGCGAGATCACGATCTCGGGCCGCGTGCTTCCCATCGGCGGCCTCAAGGAGAAGATCCTCGGCGCCGTGCGGGCCGGGATCACGCAGATCGTCATTCCGAAGGAGAACGAGCCCGACCTCGAGGACCTCCCCGAAGAGGTGCGTCGCGACATCGAGGTCTTTCCGGTCTCCACACTCGCGGAGGCGCTCGCGGTGACGATCCGGGACACCGCGCTCCAGGAGGGACGCCTGTTGTTCGGCTCCACCGAGCCGCGTCAGGCCGGGCCGAACGTCCCGCAGTAAACCGGCTCGGGCAAGTATCGGCTCTCAGCCCGTTGTTCACCGAGCCATAGCGGGCCGCCGGTCCCGCCTCCCGCGTCGGCACGCGGAGGCCGGCCTCAGAAGAAAGCAACCGGCCTCCGCTGAGGGTTCGTCGCAGAGACGGATTCGCGTCCCGCAGTAACGCGTCAGGCGAACCGGATCTCCGTTCCCTTTTCGCGACGGAGGTCGATCGCCTCCGGATCCCGGACGGCGAGGGCGGCCGGCGCGGCCTCGGTGGAAACAGCGGCGATCGCGAAGACGACGCGCGCGAACTGGGCGCTCGGATCGTTGGTCGTGTTGTCCACCGTCGCTCCGTAGACAATCGCGCTGCCGCTCGAGACGCTGACCTGAATCGAATCGTTCGCGCCGAGCGGACCTCCGAGGAACGTTTCGGCCGACTGCTGCTCATAGAAGGTCGGCTGGTAGGTCTTCGTGACGGCGCGCACGAGAACGCCGCTCGCGTCGCGCTGGGTGAAGGTAATGACGGCGCCGGAGAGCAGCGAGCGGACACCGATGTTGAAGCGGAAGTGGGTCACGTCGGAGGGTGCGACCAAGAAACCGGTCGCGCCGGCGAAGAACACGCGGCTGTCCGAGCTGGCCGGATCGATCGCCTCCTCGGTGAAGCCGGATGTGCCGGCCGCGCCGGCGTCGTTGTAGATACGCGCCACGATGACGTGGAGCGGTGTGGGCTCGGGCAACACCACATCGATCGAGCCGAGCCCAGTTTGTCCCATGGTCGCGACGAGGTCATCGTAGGAGACGGTCACGCCGGCGCCGACGCTGAAGCTCAAGCTTGGATCGCCGGAAGAGCCGGAGACGAGCGCCGGGTGGTACACGAATCGCCCGGCGATCGCTGAGCTGCCGGGGTTGTAGAGCTGGACCCCGGTCTTGAAGAACGATCCGAAGTTGCCGGGCGTGGAACCGGCGGCA
Organism: Thermoanaerobaculia bacterium; assembly: GCA_036505535.1. Classification (GTDB taxonomy): domain Bacteria; phylum Acidobacteriota; class Thermoanaerobaculia; order UBA5066; family Gp7-AA6; genus DAHUXD01. The sequence continues at coordinate 4,294 of DASXTI010000254.1, read as the reverse complement.
GCGAGCACACCCGCGATCGACTCCGTCGCGGTTCCGGTCGCGTAGACGGCCAGGACGTCCCCGACCGTGAAGTCGGCGCCCGACAACGACACGTTCGTCGTGAGATCGCCGGCATACTCGACGTAACCGGCCGAGACGATCCCGTGGAGCGCCGTCGGATTACCGCAGTCGGCGAGGCGCGTGATGCCGATCAGATCCCCCTGCTGGACCACAACGGGGGGCGAGAGGTTCACCGTCTGCGGCGCCGGACCCGTGGTGAACGGCCCGCGTTCGTCGAGAAAGACAAGCGTGTCGGACTGACGCCGGAAGAACTTGATCTTGACGGCGGCCGTGCAGGGGTAAGCCGACCAGATGAACGTGGCCGAGTCGACCGCTCCGGTCGCCGTCGCGGGCCGGACGAGATCGATATCGGTGTGAACGATTCCGAGCACAACGTCGCTCGAGTTGGTCGAGGAGAGGTTGTTTCCCATCTCGACGATCTGCCCCACCGCGACGCCGACGAGAACGAACACGGCCGAAAGAGACGAAATCACGATCCTGCGCATGGCTTCCTCCTATGCATGTTCCGGCCGACAGGATACTCGGGTTCGCCGGTCTCGCGGCGATATGATTCGCCGCTGATCGGAGTCCCGATCGGATCAGAAGCCAGGAGGCAGTTGTGAAGCTTGATCTGCGAAACCTCGGTGGCCTGGTGACCCTCGTGGCGATTCTGGCCGCGACGCCGGGATGCACTTCCTCGACGAGCACGGGCGCCTCTCCGGGCAGTCCCGCGCCGACCCCCGCCGGGCCGGTGGCACCCCCGCCGCCGACGCAGCCGCCTCCGGCTCTGCCCACGCCGAAGGCGGCCGCCGAGGTCCATGGCATCGATCCGGCCGACATGGACACGGCGGCCAATGCGTGTCAGGACTTCAACGAGTACGCCAACGGCGGCTGGCTCAAGTCGCACCCGATCCCTTCGGACCAGTCGTACTGGGGCTCGTTCACGATCCTCGAGGAGACCAACCGCGAGAACCTCCACAAGATTCTCGAAAGGGTCTCGAAGGATGCCTCCCTCGCTCAAGGCTCCGACGATCGGAAGATCGGCGACTTCTACGGGAGCTGCATGGACGAAACGGCGATCGAGGCGCAGGGGATTCAGCCTCTGGCGCCGGAGCTCGCGCGCATCGAGAAGATCGCGAGCGTCGCCGACCTCCAGGCGGAGATTGCCCGGCTTCAGACTGTCGGCGTCGACGCCCTTTTCCAGTTCGGCTCGGAGCAGGACCGAAAGAATTCGACCGAGGTCATCGCCGCCGCCTTTCAAGGAGGACTGGGCCTGCCCGACCGCGACTACTACACGAAGACCGACGAACAGTCCAAGAAGACCCGCGACCAGTACGTCGAGCACGTCACGAAGATGTTCGTCCTGCTGGGGGACGACGCGGCGACGGCCGCCGCGAATGCGAAGACGGTCATGGCGATCGAGACACGTCTGGCCGAGGCCTCGCTGACCAACGTCGAACAGCGCGATCCGGACAAGACCTACAACCGCAAGAGCATCGACCAGCTTTCGAAGCTGACGCCCAACTTCTCCTGGACGTCGTACCTCCGCGACTCCGGCGCTCCGCCCGTTCCGGCGGTCAATGTCGGCATGCCGAAGTTCTTCGAGGCCGTCGACAAGCAGCTCGTCTCGACGCCTCTGCCCCGGTGGAAGACGTACCTGCGCTGGCATCTGGTCCATACGGCGTCGCCAACTCTCTCTGCGAAATTCGTCGACGCGAACTTCGACTTCTACGGCCGCACCCTGGAGGGAACTCCGGAGAACGAGCCGCGCTGGAAGCGCTGCGTCACCGCGACGGACAACGCAATCGGCTTCGCGCTCGGGAAGGCTTACGTCCGGGAATACTTTCCACCGGAAGCCAAGGTCCGCGCCGACGAGATGGTCCAGAACCTGATCGGGGCGCTGCGCGCGGATCTCGCCACACTTCCGTGGATGGAAGAGGAGACGCGCAAGGCGGCTCTCGCGAAGCTTGCCGCCTTCACGCCGAAGATCGGATATCCCGACAAATGGCGCGATTACACGACGCTCGTCATCGACCGTGGCCCTTACGTCGCCAACGTCTGGCGCGCCAGCCAGTTCGAGTGGAAGCGCGATCTGGCGAAGATCGGCAAGCCGGTCGACCGCACGGAGTGGGGAATGACGCCGCCGACGGTCAATGCTTACTACAGCGCTCAAAAGAACGAGATCGTCTTCCCCGCCGGCATTCTCCAGCCCCCCTTCTTCGACTCGAAGGCGGACGATGCCGTCAACTACGGAGCGATGGGAGCCGTGATCGGGCACGAGATGACGCACGGCTTCGACGATCAGGGACGCAAGTTCGACGGCCAGGGCAACCTGCGCAACTGGTGGACGCCTCAGGACCTGAAGAACTACGAAGCGCGCGCCAAGTGCGTGGAGGAGCAGTTTGCCTCCTACACATTCGAGGGGGAGCACTTGAACGGAAAGCTGGTCTTAGGCGAGTCGATCGCCGATCTGGGCGGCCTCGGAATTGCCCATGCCGCGTATCACCGCAGTCTCGAGGGAAGGTCCTCTCCCGCGCCCATCGACGGGCTGACGGGCGATCAGCGCTTTTTCCTCTCCTGGGCGAGAGTCTGGGCGGCCAACGTGAGGCCGGAGCTCTCGAAGCTCCTGATCAATACGAACCCGCACCCCCTCTCGCCGTTTCGAGCCATCGGCGCGCCGTCGGATCTGCCTGCCTTCGCGAAGGCGTTCGGCTGCAAACCGGGCGACCCGATGACGCGCACCGGCGAGCTCCAGTGCCAGATCTGGTGACCGCGCGCGACTCCTCCGCGGGGACGACGCCTGCCGAAAGGGAAGAGGAGCGGGAGAGCGAAGGGCTGGAGCTTCCGACCCGCTTTCGCAAGGGGAAGCCCGGCTCGCGCCCCGGCATCGATCTCGCCGAGCTCGAGAAGATGCCGGCCACGGCGCGCGTGCCGGTTAGCGTCATCGACTACGGCCCGGACCGGTTCGACATCCGCAAGATCGAGGACTTCGACGCGTTCATCGTCCAGCGGCGCCCCGAATGGGCCAGGGTGCGCTGGATCAATGTCGACGGCCTCTCCGATCCCATCGTCATCCGAGCGCTCGCGATCAAATATGGAATGCATCCGCTGGCAATCGAAGACCTGATGACGCCCCATCAGAGACCGAAGGTCGAGCCCTACGAGAAGCAGGGGGAGCGCCAGGCCCAGCTCTTTCTGATCGTACGGATGGTGCAGCTCATCGAGGGTCAGCTCGAAAGCGAGCAGATCTCGATCTTCGTAAACCCGAACACGGTCATCACTTTCCAGGAGTCGCCCGGCGACGTCTGGGACCCGATCCGCCAGCGCATCACCAAGCCGGGCTCGCGGATGCGCGAGCTCGACGCGAGCTATCTGCTCTATGCCCTGCTCGACGCGATCGTCGATCACTGTTTCCCGGTTCTCGAGTATTACGGGGACCGCCTCGAGGAGCTGGAGGAAATCGTCCTGGAGAGACCGGATCGACAGACGATCTCGGAAGTCCATCACTTGAAGCGCCAGCTCCTGCTTTTGCGCCGCGCGGTCTGGCCGATGCGCGAAGTGGTCAACGGATTACAGCGGGAGCCGCACGAGTGCTTGAGCGAGACGACACGCATGTACCTGCGCGACGTCTACGACCATACGATTCAGATCATGGACATCATCGAGACCTACCGCGAGGTTGGATCGAGCCTGACGGAGACCTACATGACCTCGATGAGCAACCGGTTGTCCGAAACCATGAAGGTGCTGACCATCATCGGTACGATCTTCATCCCGCTGACTTTCCTGGCCGGCGTCTACGGCATGAACATGCTGATCCCGGAGAACCACTGGGCCGGGTCCTATCCTGTCTTCTGGGGCGTGTGCATCGTCTCGGCCGGTACGATGCTCTACTGGTTCCGGAAGCGAGGATGGCTGTAGAAGAAGAGTTAGGCGGGAGGATCCCGATCATGCTCATCCGACGCGCGTTCCTGGCGGCGATCTTCCTCGCCGTTCTCGATGCGACGCGGCTTCCCGCAGAGACGCCCGATAAGTGGACGCCCTTGGAGACGCTCAAATACCGGCCCGTCTCGGACGTTCAGATCTCCCCGGACGGGAAGAAGGTCGTTTACGTCGTGCGCGATTCGGTCATGGAGAGCGACAAGAGCGAGTATCGCACGCAGCTCTGGCTCTCCTCCTCCGACGGGAAGGACTCGCTGCAGCTGACCCGCCAGCCGCACGGACCGCGCGAGCCGCGACTCATCCGCGACTTGGG
>DASXTI010000253.1:0-2110 GCA_036505535.1 Thermoanaerobaculia bacterium | reverse complement strand
CGAGCTTCTCGTCGTCGATCCCAGGACCGGAAAGGTCGCGTCAAGAGTTCCGACCAACCGCGACGTCTCCCACATGGTGGCGACCTCCCCCGACGGCAGACGCGCGTACGTGTCTGCGCTCGGCTCGGGCGGCGTCACGGTGATCGACCTCGCCGCAGGCAAAGTCGTCACCGACGTGGCGACGGGCAAAGGCGCCGAGGGCATCGACGTGACGCCGGATGGCCGCGAGATCTGGGTGACCAACCGCGACGCGAACACGATCTCCATCATCGACGCGAAGACGCTGAAGGTCGTTTTCACGATCCGGGCGGCCGAGTTTCCGATTCGGGTCAAGATCACTCCCGACGGGCGCCGCGCGATCGTCTCCTTCACCGGATCGGGAGACGTCGGCGTTTTCGACGTCGCCACTCGGGCGGAGATCAAACGGATTCCGATAGGACGCGGCGCCGTGGAAGGCGCCGAGAACCGCGTCTTCCAGAAACGCTTCGCCTCCAGCCCCGCGCCGGTCGGCATCCTGGTCGCCCCCGACGGCCAGCGGGCGTGGGTCGCCGCGACCAACGCCGACGTGATCGCCGTCATCGACCTCGACAAGCTGCGTGTGGAGGACGCCTGGGTGACCGGCCACGAGCCGGACGGCTTGGCGGGGAGATTCGCGAAGAGGTAGGGGCGGGGCTTGTCCCCGAACGGAGCGGCCGCACGCGCCGCTCCGGACGCCGAAACGTCGCTTCCATGTCTGATCGCCTCGGGTCCCTCGACGTCCTACGCGGCATCACGATCGCCGGAATGATCGTGGTCAACGACCCCGGGACGTGGAGCGCCGTCTATCCGCCGTTGCTCCACGCCGATTGGCACGGCTGGACCTACACGGACACGATCTTCCCCTTTTTCCTCTTTCTCGCCGGCGCTGCGATGGCGCTCTCCTTCGCACGACGCCGCGACGAGGGGGCGACCACCGCGATCCTCCTGCGCCACACGGCCGTCAGGGCGGCGATCCTCGTTGCCCTCGGCCTCGCGCTGAATCTCGCCGGATTCCTCGGCTTCCACAAAGAGCACTTCCGGATCCCCGGCGTGCTGCAACGGATCGGCATCTGCGTGCTTCTCGCCGGCGCGATTTTTCTCGTCGCGGGGGTCCGCGGCGCCGCGTGGACCGCCGCCTTTCTTCTCGTCGGCTACTGGGCGCTCATGAGCAAGTGTCCGCTCGATCCCGAAAGTAACCTCGCGGCGCGGATCGATCGGGCCGTCTTCGGAGTGCACACATGGAAGCCGGGATGGGATCCCGAAGGGCTGCTCTCGACGCTTCCGGCGATCGCGACGACGTTGCTCGGCGTGCTCGCCGGGGAGAGGCTCCGGACGGCGGGCTCGCCGGGCGCGAAGATCCGCTCGCTCGTGGTTGGCGGAGCCGCCGCGGTCGTCGTCGGAGCGCTTTGGAGCCGCGTCTTCCCGATCAACAAGAATCTTTGGACCTCCTCCTACGCGGTCCTCATGTCCGGTCTCGCGGCCCTCTGTCTCGCCGTGTGCCTGTGGCTCGTCGACGTCAGGGGTTGGAAGGGCTGGGCGGCGCCGTTTCTCTGGCTCGGCCGAAACGCCATCGCGGCCTTCACCCTCTCGGCCCTCGGTGCGATCGTCCTTCTCGCCGTCCGGATCGACGGGCCCGACGGCCAGCCTCGCTCGGTCTGGCGCGCGATTTACGTCACGGATTTCGACCGCTTCGCCGATCCGCGGCTCGGCTCACTTCTCTTCGCGCTCGCGTACCTGATGGTCTGGATCGCAGTCTTCGGCCTTCTCTACAGGAAGCGGATCTTCATCAAGATCTGAATGGCTGCCTATGGATTGGCCCCCGTCGCGACAGACAACGGGCCGTCGGCGTAAACGGTCGCGAGCACTCCCCAGAGAATTCCGGTCCCCGCCGTCTTCGTGACCCGGACCTGGCCGCCGTCGAGCGAGGCCACCCCCAGAAGCCCGACGACGTCGACGAACGTGGATGCCCGGAGCGCCCCCTCTCCGTTGATCGTGAAGGCCCTGGTCCCGAGGAGCGTCCCATCCGGACTGAAAATCTCGATCAGAACCTCCGTGACGCCGCCATCCTCGAGGCCCTGCAGAATCAGATTGC
>DASXTI010000252.1:0-3311 GCA_036505535.1 Thermoanaerobaculia bacterium | reverse complement strand
AAGGGCGGGATGTCGCGACTCGCCTCAGTTCACTCTCACCGCCTTCGGCGCCGCCGCTTCGGGCGTCTCCTTCGCGATGCGGATCTCGAGCACGCCCGACTTCATCTCCGCGGAGGGCTCGCCGGAGCGCAGTCCGCTCGGAACGAACATCGCGCGGCGGAACGGCCCGGCCGGGCACTCCCGCGACCGCAGCCGGAACTGGGAGTCGGTCGACTCCCGGCGGCTTCCGGAAACCGTCAGCACGTTGTCCTGTGCCGTGACCTGGACCTGATCGCGCGCCACGCCGGGCAGGTCGAGGCGGATCAGGATCTCCTTCTCGCTCTCCCACACCGACATCGGCGGGATCCAGGCGGCCGCGCTCCTCGCCGACTCGAGCCCGGCGCCTAGAAGCTCCAAGAGCTCGTTGAGCCGTCTCTCGACATACTCGGCCGGGTCCTTCTCGGCCGGGATCGCAGCGTACTCCGTCTCTGCGGGGGGCGCGTCGCGGCCCGTCACGGCGCGGTAGAACTGCTCCATTCGCGCGACCGTCTGGTCAATGGTTGCGATCGTCGGATCGTTTTCCGTCATGGAGGTCTCCCTTCTTCTTCTTCTTTGGTTCGATCTGGTCTTCGACTTCTGAGCCTCGGTGGACGGCCGGACCGCTCTGCTCGCGCGTCTTCCCCGAGTGACCGTGGGCAGCTCGGATCGCGTGTCCATTGCCGCTAAACCCCCTTCGTCAAAGACCGGGGCGGGGCCCCGGCAAGGCCCCACCCCGAAAGTGCGCCGGGTCGCCGGCGCCGCGCGCCCGAGTCGATCAATAGATCGAGATCACGGGCGGGGCGGGGAACTGCGCATACGGGAACGTCTGCGCGATCCGCGCTGTCAGCAGCGGATCCGTCGCGCCCGTCCGCGCGTATCCTTCCAACCCCTCGCTACCGAACGGCGCGAGACCCGCGTAAGGGTTCACGCCCTGCGTGAACGGCGTCAGGGCCCACGCTCCCGCCGTGTGCGACAGTCCCGGCGTCAGCGGCTGGAAGAATGGATTGGGCCCGATCGGAACTTGCCCGAAGGGGTTCACGCCGAACGCCGGATGGATCGTCGGGTTCATGAATCCGCCGACCCCCGGCGAAATAAACGGGCTGCCGAACGAACCGGTATGGCTCAGCCCGACGGGAATCTGACCGTAGCCCCCAACGCCGACGCCGAACGCGGGATTCGCCACGTTCGCCAGTCCGTGTACCGACAGACGCACCTGACTCAGCGCGTCGATGCACTGATTGATGCGGTCGTTGAGAAGCTGAAGCTTCCGGATATCGACTTTCGCAGTTTCCATCTACTGCCTCCTTGAAAGGTTCCCAAGATCATTAAGACACGCGTGTCTGCATCCATCCCTTATACGCACGAACTCCGCTCTCGACTATCGGGTGATCCCCTGCAGAAGCGCCGGGAAAATCCCTGAGATGGGTTCCGTAGGGGCGGCCGCGAGGGACGCCCCTGCGACGATCCGTTTGTTACGCCTGCACCAAACCGCGGCGGATCGCGTAGCGCACGAGGCCGGCTGTGTCGTGGATGTCGAGCTTCCCCATCATGTGCGTGCGGTGCGACTCCGCCGTCTTTGGCGTCACGCCGAGTAAGCGCGCGATCTCCTTGGTCGTCTTCCCCTCGGCGACGAGCTGCAGCACCTCTCGTTCCCGCTGGGTCAGCGGGTCGGGCGAGAAGTCGCCCTTGCCCAGGTACGCGTCGACCACGACCTGCGAGACGCCGGGCCCGAGGTACGTGCCGCCCCGGCGCACCTCCGCGATCGCGCGGATGAGCTGGGCGGCCGCCTGCGACTTGAGAAGGTATCCGCGGAAGCCTGCCTCGAGAGCCGACAGGACGTACGGGTCCTCCGCGTGGACCGTCAGTGCGATCAACTGGACCGACGGGCAGCTCTGGCGAATCGTGCGCGCGGCCTCGATCCCGTTGAAGAGAGGCATGGCGAGATCGAGGATCGCGACGTCCGGCGTCAGCTCCCCAGCGAGCCGTGTCGCCTCTCGTCCGTCGGCGGCCTCGCCCACGACCTCGAATTTCTCCCGCTCGAGCAGGGCCCGCAGGCCCTGACGCACGACCACGTGGTCGTCGGCGAGAAGGATGCGGCAGCCTACCGTTGTCGTAAGGGAACGGACACTCGAAGCTCCGTTCCCTCTCCCGGAGTGGATAGGATTTGCATCTGTCCGTTCAGGGCACCCAGGCGCTCCCGAATGCCCAAAAGACCCAGCCCGGCCGGGCGGCCAACTCCTCGCCTCGCCGGTCGATCGCTGAACCCGACTCCGTCGTCGCGAATCGCGCAGACGAGCTTTCCGTCCTCGCGCGCGAGAGTGATTTCGGCGCGCGCCGCCCGAGCATGCTTGCCGACGTTCGCGAGCGCCTCCTGCACGATCCGGTAGAGGGCCGTCTCGATCAGCGGATCGAGGCGCCCTCCCGTCGATCCTTTCACCGCCACCGCAACCTGCGTGCGCGCGGAGAAGCCGTTGGCGAGGAAGGCCAAGGCGGGGATCAGGCCCAGGTCGTCTAAGATTGTCGGCCGCAGCTCGTGGGAAAGCTGCCGCAGCCGCTCCTCGACCCCTTCGATCAAGACTCCGATCCGGCGCAGGCGTTCGCGGCCGCTCGGCAGCAGCTCCGGCTCGATCTCCGCCAGCGCGAGATGGATCGCGGCCGTGATCTGACCCGCCTCGTCGTGGAGCTCGTGGGCGATGCGCTTGGCCTCCTCCTCGCGAGCATAGAGAGAACGGGTCGATAGGATGCGCAGCGCGTCGCGGTGGCGGAGCACCTCGGCGTAGAGTGAGCGATAACGCCGTTCGCTCTGCTTCAACTTCTCCTCCACGCGTCGCCGTCGGGTGACGTCGCGGAGGGACCAGAGAAGCCCCGTCCCATCACCGAGTCTCTCCGCGAGGAACGAAACGGTCAGCGCGGCCTCGAACGGCTCGGCGCCAGCCGGGCGAAGACGCACGACCCATTCTTTGGTCCCGCGCGGGCGCGTCCGCTTCAAGCGGTGGAGCTCTGCGCGAAACGCGCGGCGCTCCTCGTCACAGACGAAGGACGCGAGGGTCCTGCCGACCAGACCCCCCGGCGGCGCGCGCACGAGAATGGCGGCGGCGCGGTTGGCCTCGCGGATGGTCCCCGACACATCCGTGGCGAGGTAGCCGTCGGGCGCATACTCGAAAAGGAGCCGGTAATGGCGCGCGGCCCAAGTCGCGGGGCGCGGCGCCGGAGCGCTATGGAGCCCGGCGGCCATGGACGTGGTCGCGAGCGCGGGATCTTTGGTTCGCTGCCGGAAAGAGTCCTGCCGCATT
>DASXTI010000251.1:0-5472 GCA_036505535.1 Thermoanaerobaculia bacterium | reverse complement strand
GGATGGACCCGCCACTTCGAGTCGTTTCACTTCACCGAGGAGGGCTGGTTCGGCCGCGGCACCTACGCCGGCGGCGCGGACAAGGTGTCGCACCTCGTCCTCTACAACATCCTGGCTCGAGAGCTCCGGATCGGTTACGAGCGTATGGGGTACGAGACGGACCGGGCCTATGCGATGGGATTCGGAGTCGCGCTGGCCGGCGGGCTGATCGTCGAGCTAGGGGATGGGATTGCGATCTTCGGTTTTTCGTGGGAGGACCTGTTGACCGACGCCATCGGGGCGGGCTCAGCCGTCCTCATCTCCAGGAGCGGCCTGGACGATCTCGTGGGTTTTCGCTTCGGCCCGGTTCCGTCGAAGACCCCGCCCGCCTGCTGCCGCCTCAACAAAGAGGGGAAGGATTACTCCAAGGAGATCTACACGGCCGACATCAAGCTCGCCGGCGCCGCCAAACGCCTCGGGTGGGGAATCGGTCCCGCGCGCTTTCTGTATCTCTCGATGACCTACGGGAGCAAGGGCTACAAGTTCTCTTACCCGGAGTTTCGGCAACGCGACATCGGGGTCGAGCTCGGCGTCAACTTCACCGAGATTCTCACGGCTGCCGGCGTGAGGGACACGACATGGTGGGGACGCCCGCTCTTCATCTTCTTCAACTCCGTCCGCCTCCCGTTTACCGCGATCGGCTACCGGTACGACTTGAACCACCACCGGTGGCATGGGCCCGACAGCGGGGAGAAGTACGAGCCGGGACCGTAGGAGAGAAAGTTCAAAGTTCCAAGTTCCAAGTTCCAAGTCCCAAGTCCCAGGTCCCGACTCCTACCTGGAACCTGTAACCTGGAACCTGGAACCCTCAGAGTCTCTTCGCGGCTTCTCGTACCACCGCTTCGAACACCACAGTACCTACAGCGAGCGCCCGCTCGTCGATGTCGAAGCGCGGCGAGTGGTGGGGCCGCAACGCCCCCTCCGCCGCGCAACCGACGAAGAAGAAGCAGCCGGGTACCCGGTTCAGATAGACCGACATGTCTTCCCCTCCGAGTGTGCGCGTGTCGGTCTCGACGTTCTCCTCACCCAGCAATCGGCTGGCCGTCTCGATGACGATGTCGGCCATCTTCGCGTCATTGACGGTGGCGCTGTTGATCCTCTGGTAGCGGATCGTGGCGCGCACGCCGCAGGCCGCCGCGGTGCCCATCACGACCCGCTCGATCTTTTCGGGCAGGGCCTTGCCGGTCGATTCGGTAAACGAGCGTGCGGTGCCGGACAGGCGCACGGTGGAAGGGATGATGTTGAAAGCCGTGCCGCCGTGGATCTTCCCGATGGTGACGACGGCCGACTCCAGAGGGGAGATCTCCCGCGAGACGATCGACTGGAGAGCCTCGATAATGCGGGCGGCCGCGACGATCGGATCGGCGGCTTCGTGCGGCGCGGCGCCGTGCCCGCCCCGCCCTTCGACGTCGATCGAGAAGTCGTCGACCGCCGCCATCATGGCCCCGCGGTTGACGCCGATCTTGCCGACCGGCAGAGGACTCCAGAGATGAAGCCCGAACGCGGCCGCGACGCCGTCGAGCGCGCCTTCGTCCGTGCACGACTGCGCGCCGCCCTGGCCCTCCTCGGCAGGCTGATAGAGGAAACGAAGCCCGGCGCCGGCTTTCTCGCGGACCAGGCGCTCGGCGACGGCCAGCGAGATCGCCACGTGCCCGTCGTGTCCGCAGGCGTGCATGCGTCCCGGAATCGTCGAGGCATAGGAGACCTCGTTAGCCTCCTCCAACGGCAACGCATCCATGTCCGCCCGGAGCATGATCCGGGCGCGCCCGGCGCCATCGTCGGCGTAGACACCCGTCTTGCCCACTCCCGTTCGCGGAGAGAGGCCGAGCGTCTCTAACCGATCCGCGACGATTCTCGCGGTGCGCGTCTCCTGGAAGGCGAGCTCCGGATGACGGTGAAGATCCCGACGCGTCTGGACGAGACGCTCGAATTCTGCTACCGGAAAGTCCGCGAGGAGTCGATCGACTCGGGGGGGCGCGTTCACGGCGCGGATTATAGGCGGGCGATAGAATTCGCCCGTGACGCCGCTCATCTCTCCCGAGCTCGACTCATACATCCTCGAGCTGCTTCCGGCGCGGACCGCCGTGCTCGCCGAGATGGAGGCCCTCGCGGCCGAGCAAGACGTTCCGATCGTCGGGCCGGCCGTCGGTACCCTGCTCTCGATTCTCGCCCGGTCGATCGGCGCCGACCGCGTGTTCGAGCTCGGGAGCGCCATCGGGTACTCGACCGCCTTCTTCGCCGAGGCGGTCGGCAAGGGCGGTCAGGTTTTCTACACTGATGGCAGCCCCGAGAATGCGGCGCAGGCGCGCGGATATCTCGAGCGAATGGGTCTCCTCGACCGTGTGACGATAAAGGTCGGCGACGCGGTCACCTCCCTCGACCAGACGAAGGGGTACTTCGACGTCGTCTTCATCGACATCGACAAGGAGGGCTATCCCGCGGCGCTTCAGGCGGCGGCTCCCCGCGTGCGGCGCGGAGGCTATCTCCTGGCCGACAACGTGCTCTGGTCGGGAAAGGTCGTCGACGCGAAAGCTGGCGACGCGGCGACCGAAGGCATCCGGCAGTTCAACCGCACGCTCTTTTCCCTCGCGGAGTTTCGGACCGTCATCGTGCCGCTGCGGGACGGGGTCGCGATTGCCCGCCGGGAGAGTTGAAGGTGGGCGAGGATTCCGAGCTGCTGCGGCGGTTCCGGGCGATGGCGGCAGAACGCGAGCCCGACCTCTTCGAAGGCGCGCTTCTCATATCCGCGCTCGTCGACCCCGCGGAAGATCTTCCGGCGGCGCGGCGAGCCGTCACCGCCCTCGCCGAGCGCGTGAAGGAAGGTGGAAAGGACGGGGAGCCTCTGCACGCGGCGCTCCGGCGCGTCCTCTTCGTCGAGGAAGGATTTCAGGGAGATCGGGAGACTTACGACCAGCCGTCCAACTCTTCGGTGGCGCGCGTGCTCGCGCGGAAGAAGGGGATGCCGATCACGCTTTCGATCGTGACGATCGAGGTCGGCAGGCTCTCGGGCCTGCGACTAACGGGGGTGGGTCTTCCGGGCCATTTCGTGGTGGGCGGTGCGGATCTGCCCGAGGGGATGTTTCTGGATCCCTTCGACGGCGGGGCTCTCTGCGAAGAAACGGAGCTGTCCCGCCGGCTCAGCGCGATCTTCGGTTCCCCGGTCGCCCTGTCATCCGACGCGCTGCAGCCCGATCCCCCGCGAGCGATCCTGACCCGGGTGCTCTTGAACCTGCGCCGCTCCTACGAAAGGCGCAATCGATGGGAGGAGGCCTTGGCGGCGCTCGAGCTCGCCGAGACGCTCGAGCCCGAGAACCCGGCCCATCGACGGGAGCGCGGGCTGCTCCTGTTCAAATGCGGGCGTCGCGAGGAGGGTCTGGCGGCGCTCGAGAAGTACGTCGAAACCGCGGAGGGAGAGGACGCGGAGGACGTCGAACGGCTGGTGCGCGTCATGCGCGGCGAGGAGGTCCTGGAGGGCGCGCCGGCGGAGGCGGAGAGGAAGATCTTTACGCTCGAAGAGGCGCGCGCCCTTCTACCGCGGATTCAGGAGCTCACGGCCGAGGCCGTTTCCCGATACGCGAGCTTGAGCGGCGAGCTCGAGAACGAGCGTCAGTCGATCGTGCGCGACTGGGCGGCGCAGGTGCAATCGCTCGGCGTGGAAATCAAGGGCCTCTGGCTGGTCGACTTCGACTCGGGTGCGGGATACTACTGCTGGAAGTATCCGGAGCCCGCGCTCGACTATTTCCACGGCTACGAGGAAGGCTTCGCGGGAAGGCTGCCGCTGCAGTAGCGTAACGCTATGCGCCGGCGGAGCAGAAGGTATACATCAACACAAGCCAGTATTTCGGGCCGGTGGCCGAAGAGATTTGGGAGCCATTCCTTGCCAAAGCCTTCAGCGGCGAGCTCGTCCCGACCGATGCCGAGCTCGCACGCCGCGAAGGCCGCGACTACGAGCCGGCATCGGCATTGCTGGCTCGGCTGAAGGCTGCAGCTACAAAGGGAAACCCTCGCGATCGTGAGGATCAGCGTTCGGGGATGACTTCGCTGTGAACCACTTCGAATTCCATCTCGAGATCGGTATTCGTGGAATAGATGACAAGGTTTGTACCCGCGTGCCGTGCGGACGGCACGAGCAAGCCGTCGTGCTCGAGCCAAGCCGCCGCGCCGCCGACTGCCTGGCACGCTGCGTAGTCTGCGGCCTTCAGTTCCGATTCTCCAATCCCAAGACGACCTAGCAGGTCGTCTGAGGTCAAGTCCAGAACACTCAGGAGCCGCACGCGGATCGAGTAGAGAGTGCGGGCGACGCGAGGTCGCGGATCTTGCGAGGAGAGCAAGTACTCCGCCTCTGCGAGTGCTGTCTCCCTACTCAGACTGGAATATCTAGCGGCTATACCGGGCGGATTCCAGCGAGCGCCCCGGGTGTTGTCGCGCCCCGGATGGTAATCCGACAGCATGTGCCGATAGACTGTTCCACGCCACTCCTCGGGTTGGAGTTCCTGAAGAATGTCGAGAATCGCGGGGTCGTATATCAAGGCCCAGCGCAAATCTGTTAGGCGTAGGCCCCGTCTCTGAGCTGGTGGATAACGGCGAGAACGTCCTCAAGTTTACCGGCTTGAATTCGCTGAGCAGGAGACTCCCCACCGAGGAGCCGATTCCGCGCAAAGAGCCAGAGCCGCGCTTCGTCCGGCTCGTAGAATTCTCCGAGCTCCTCGACTAGCCATTCCAACGTCAACAACCTGTGGAGATGCTCTGGCTGAGGATCGACTTTTCCCGTGTTCCAGCGTGACACCGTCTCCTGGGTCGTATCGAGAAGCTGCGCGATTTCGCGGCCTTTGATCCCAGCCTTTTCTCTGATCTTGCTGATTCGATTGGCGACTGCACTTGCCATTTTTGTCCCTCCGAAAGTTTTCGATCTAGGCTCCCCGAAGCGTCCGAATACGGAGTCCCTGCGGGACCGCGGAGAAGCTGCGCGGGGGCGCAGTGCTCGCTAGGGCTCCCAGCGTGTACCGCCATGATTCGAGCTTCCGTTTCGTTGGCTCGAGCGCAGGTTCGATCTTTGTCGCTCTGATGATCTGATCAGTAGCAGAGCGGAGTTCATCCATGTACAGCTGTGGCCAAACTGGTGCTGCGGCCGGCGCCTTGCTCAAGCGATCGATCTCGGCCGTCCGGCGAATCAAGAAATGGCGTTTCGGATCGCCGAGTGGCGGGGACCGGTCGAATCAAACGAGCCTTGACATCCATGTTTGTCTTCCTTCCATCAACATCCTGGTTGACATTACCATAGACATAATACTTGACGCCAAGTCCAGAAGAACGGACTTGTTCGAGTTGGGCAAGCCTTAAGGCTCAGAAAACGCACTGCTTAGGGCTAGGAAGAATATTTAGCGCCGAGAAAGCGAATTAGACCCTTGGCCAGCTCTCTCCCGGCGCGAGCTC
>DASXTI010000250.1:0-6878 GCA_036505535.1 Thermoanaerobaculia bacterium | reverse complement strand
TGCTCGACGAGCACGTAGACCTTGATCGTCCCGACCGCGAGCCCCAAGTGCCGCTCGAGCGCCACGAACATGTCCTTCCACAGCGCCGCCTCTTCGGCGGTCTGGATCTTCGGCAGGTAGAGGACAATGGACCAGCCCTCGGCCCGCAGGCGCTCGTGGTTGTTCACTACGTAGAGCACGAGGTCGACGATCGAGGCGGAAAAACCGGTGCCGTCGGATTCGCGCACGTGACGGTCGTCGAGGTGGAGCCCGCGGGGACGGAAGATCCTGGTGGTGAAGTCGAGTTGCTTGCGCCAGTCGTCGATGATGGGCCGGCCAAAGAAGTCACGCGCCCAGCCGTTCATCTCAGCGGCGACTTGCTCGGCGACCCGCAGGAAGATCGGCTCCTTGGCGAGGGCTAGCTTGAGATTGCGCTGGTTGTCGAGTGACATCGTCTCGGTTTGTCCGAGGGCGTCCTCACCATCGAACATCCAGCCGTCGGCGCCGGAGAGCATGGCGTACGCCATGTTGCGCAGGCCACTCTCGGTCGCAGCGCGCGGCTTGGTCGCGGGGCCGGTGCCCTGGATCCACTGACGCCGCAGGTCGGCCGGGATCTCGCTGCCGGTGAAGCGGCCTTCGTGGGCATCGCGCACGCGGAGGTCGGTGCGCGGGATGAGCGCGTCGGGCTCGCAGAAGGCGAGGCGCCGGCGGTGGAGGGCCCGCTCGCGCCGCCGCTCGATGCGCTCCGCCATGATCCGGCGCCGGTCGCGATTCAGCGGCGCCAGCGCCGCGAGCGCTGCCCGCACCGTCGGGGTGTAAACGTCGGGATACTCCGCGAGCAGACCGTGACGGAACTCGATAGTGCTGGACATCGCGGCCCCCGTTTCGGACCAACTCTACCCTGTCCGAGCGACCGTCGGCGCGAGGTCCCTCGGCCGATCGAGGCGCCCTGGGGAGCCTGGGGTGGAGGCCGGCCGGCAAGGAGAGGGGTTGCAGCGCGCGGCTGGGCAACCCGAGCCGCCAGCGAAGATAGCAGGCCCGGCTCGCGAACAACCCCGATCCGGCCGTGGAGCAGGGCGCGGCCCCAGCGCCGGAAGGATTCGGGCGGGGGCGTTTGCGCCCCCGCCCAGGACTCTAAAAGTTAAAAAGCGTCGAAAGGGAAACCTGATTGCCCTTCGTCTTGACCTTGTCGGGCCCCGAAGTCAGCTTGGCATGCAGGTACTCGAAGCCGAGAGCGTACTGCCCGACCTTCCAGCGCACCATCCCGACGTACATCTCGTTCTTCAAGCGAGCCGCGGTGCCCAGGGCGGCCAAGGCGTCCTTATCCTTGGGGTCGTCGATTCCCCAGAAGCCGAACAGGCTCCAGTTCTTGTCGATGTCGAAACCCACCTGTGCCCAGCCGCCCATGCTGAAGATGTTGCCGAACTGCGAGATCTGGCCGAAGTTCTGGCCGATCGCGCGGCCGCTGTAGCCGTTCCCCTGGATCATGACCGGCCCGAACTGGAACTTTGCTCCGATCTCGACCGCCGAGCCGGTCAGCTTGTCGCCCGACGCCGAGGCGCCCGCACCCGAAAGGTCCTTTTCGTCGATGTGACCCACGACGTAGCCGCTCCAGGTTCCGGTACCGGCCTTGCCCCCGACGTTGGCGCGTAGCTCGAACTGCGGCCAGGTCGCATTTCCGGCGGAGCCGTAGTCGATGAGGGGGTTGCCGGGCGAGTCGGGCTTGTTCCACGAGCCCGACATGACCGCAAACTGAATGTCGGCGTTGACCACGGAGTCCTTGGGCGTCAGCGTCTGATAGACAAAAAGACCGGGGAACCGCCAGCCGATGTCGCCCGCCGATCCGTAGCCGAGCGGGAAGGCGAGATGGGAGAGCGACACCGCCGTGTTCCCGAACAGCGGCGACCAGAACTGCCCCGCGCGAATCGTCGTCCTGCCGTTGGTGAAGTCGGCGAAGGCGAAACGCAGCCGCGGGTTGGGCTGCTGTCCGCTGAATGCTCCCGTCCCGTTGAATCCGCCGAAGAAATCCATCTCGATCGTGCCGCCGACCTTCCAGTCGCCGATGACTTTCGGCCCGTCGAAGACCATCGTCAGTCGCGTGTTCCGCACGTCGCCGCCGCCGAACCAGCGGTCCGTCTCGGCTTCCGGCGGGATCGGCCACTCGGCGTTCTGGCCGTTGCCGAAAGCAAACTTCTGATCCTGTGCGAACGCGGTCGCGCTAATGAATCCCTTGAACGTCAAGCTCGTATTTCCCCCCAGCTGCACGGTCTGCGGAAAGACCGCCGCCGTCCAGAGGAACGCGCACACCACGACGACCGTTGAGCGAACCCTTGACCCCAT
The DNA here is from genome assembly GCA_036505535.1 of Thermoanaerobaculia bacterium. Classification (GTDB taxonomy): domain Bacteria; phylum Acidobacteriota; class Thermoanaerobaculia; order UBA5066; family Gp7-AA6; genus DAHUXD01. The sequence goes on along the minus strand of DASXTI010000250.1, from coordinate 4,559 downwards.
GACTGCTCCTTTCTCCCCGCGTCGGGGAATGCAATTGCGCCAATTCATGGCGCCGGCGAAAGCCGGGCGCCGGCTTTGATCTTACGGGGGTCGGCGGCCTCCGGGCCGCTCGGGTAACAGTCGACCGCGGCCGCGCGGGCGCGCGGGAGGAGAGGATGCGACCGGTTCCCGTCGAGTCGACATTCCCGTCCTGGTCGTCTCGGCAGGATCTTAACCCGATTCTCACTTCCGACACACTCACTTCACCGAGCCGAAGGTAAACCCGGCGATGAACCGGTCCAGGAAAAGGTTGTAGACGACGCCGATCGGGAGGCTCGCGATCAGACATGCCGCCATGAGAGATCCCCAGTAGTAGACGTCCCCACGGACCAGGAAGATCGGCACCCCGACGCCCACCGTCTGGTGCGACGCCGAGGATATGAACGTCAACGCGTAGACGAACTCCTGCGTCACAAGCGTAAAGGAGAAGATGACGACCGTCAGGATACCGGAGACCGAGATGGGAACGACCAGCTTGAGAAACGCCTGAAAGCGCGTCAGGCCGTCGACCATCGCGGCGTCTTCGAGCTCGGGAGGGATGGACTTGAAGAACCCCATGAGGAGCCAGGTCGAGAAGGGGATCGTGAAGCTCGGGTAGACGACGATGATCGACCAGAGCGTGTCCTGCAGGCCGAGCCAGGCGACGATTCGAGAGAGCGGAATGAACAGGAGCGTCGGCGGAATGAGATAGGTCAGGAAGATCCCAATGCCGAGTCGACTTCCCCAGCGCCCCGTCAGGCGGGCCAGGGCGTAGGCAGCGGGAAGGGAGAGCAACAGAGTGATCGCAACGACGAGCAGTCCCGCGAAGGCCGTATTGCCGAGCCAACGCAGAAAGAGAGTCTCCTGAAAGAGCAGCCTCAGGTGCTCCAAGGTCGGCGGCTCGTTGAAGATGAACGGATTGTTCTTCAAGTCGTAGAGGTCGCCGGTCCTCTTGAAGGTCGTGATCAGCATCCAGTAGAACGGGAACGCGAGCAGAACGGCGAAGGTCGCGAGCGTCCCCCACCGAAGGACTCTCTTGGCGGCGCTCCGCGCGCGCAGACCGCCCGCCATCACGTCACCTCCGCTCGGTGGGCCGAGCGCAGCATCAGCCACGCCGCGACGACCAGTAACGGCACGAGGAAGATCGAAATCGCGGCGCCTTCGGCCAGGTCGCCGCCGAGCACGCCGGTGAAGAAGGCGAGGGAGGGAACGACCTGGGTCGTGTCGTACGGGCCGCCACGCGTCAAGATGTAGATGACCGTCATGTCGGTGAAGGTAAAGACGACGCCGAAGAGAACGGCGACGTTGATGATGGGGAGCATCATCGGGATCTCGATCTGGAACATCCGGCGGAAAAATCCGGCTCCATCGACCTCCGCCGCCTCGGGGATGTCCTTGGGAATGGCGGTCCAGCCCGCCAGGATGATCACCGTGGCGAACGGGAGCATGTGCCAGGTGTGAACCAGGATGACGGAGATCATCGCCAGTCGCGGTTCGCCCAGCCACATCGGGGGCGAAAACTCCTTCACCAGGTGGAGCTGAATCAGGACCCAATTGATGACGCTGTAGAGCGAGTCGAGAATCCACTTCCAGCCGATCGAGCCGATCGACACGGGCGCCACCCAGGACAACAGAATGAGAAAACGAATGGCGCGGCGCCCCCGGAAGGCGTCCTTCAAGACCAGAGCGAGCAGGGTGGCCCCGATCAGGACCAAGACCTGCGAGGAGACGGTGAAGACGAAGGAATTGCTCAGCGCCCGCAGGAAAGTCGGGCTCTGGAGCACCGACTGGAAGTTGCGGAGCCCGACGAAGTGGTAACCCTGGCTCCCGACCTTTACGTCGCCGAGACTGTAGAGAAAGGCGAGCAAGAAGGGGACCGCGACCAGCGCGAGCACGTACAAGATGGCTGGCAGGAACATCGCCGGCCCGAGCCATCGCTGTCGCGCACCGCTCATGCGACCGGCCTCCGCGAGGTGCGAGTCCCCTTTTCGCGGTCGAAGAACTTCACGTCCTTCTCCGCGATGGCGAAGTCGTATGCGGCGTCCGGAGTGAAGCGTTCCGCAAGCGTGGAGGACATGCGCGCGACGGCTTTCTTGCCGTCGAAGGATCCCCCTTCGAGCCTGCCGTAGAGAATTCGTTCGGCGCCGAGGTACTCCTCGTGACTCGGGCGGAAGCGGACGAGCAAAGCGGGCTCGCCCGGTCGCAGGGCGCCCGGCACGTGCAGGTGCTCCGGCCGAAAGCCGACGATCGCATCGGGGAGCTCGATCAGATTCATCGGGGGAGAGCCGAGGAAGGTCGCGACGAAGGTGTCGGCAGGGTCGTCGTAGACCTCGGCCGGCGTTCCGATTTGTCGGACCGAACCGTAATTCATGACGACGATGCGGTCTCCCATCGCCATGGCCTCGACCTGGTCGTGCGTGACGTAGATCGTCGTCGTCCCGATCCGTTTCTGGAACTGCTCGAGCTCCTCGCGGGCCGAGGCGCGGAGCTTGGCGTCGAGGTTCGAGAGAGGCTCGTCCAGGAGGAAGAGCGACGGCTCTCGGACGATGGCCCGGGCGAGGGCCACACGTTGCCGTTCCCCTCCTGACAACTCGCGCGGTTTGCGGGCGAGCAGTTGCCCGATGCCGAGGAGGTCGGCGGCCCACTGAACCTTCTCGCGCCGCTGCGGCTTGGGCATCCTCCGCGCCTTCAGGGGGAACTCGATATTGCCGAGGACGGTCAAGTGTGGGTAGAGCGCATAGCTCTGGAACACCATGGCGATCCGGCGCTGCCGCGGCGTCAGATCGTTGACGACGATCCCGCCGATAAAGATCTCGCCGGAGGTCGGCTCCTCGAGTCCCGCGATCATGCGGAGCAGGGTCGTCTTGCCGGAACCGGATGGGCCGAGAAGGACGAGAAATTCCCCCTCCCGACTCTCCAGGTCGACATTCACGACCGCCCCCACCTGCCCCTGCCGAAATAGCTTTGTCAGCGCCCGGGTCTGGACGATCGCCATCCCGGGATCACTTCCACTTGTCGAAGATGCGCTTGATCTCTTTCTCCGCCGCCCGCGCCGAGTCCTCGGGGGCCAGGACATCCTGCGCGGCCTTGGCAAACATCGTCGGGATGACGAAAGTGTTGAAGACCTCATCGATCGCGGCCGTCGCGTAACCCGGGTAGCCGACGTTGGTCGCCCAGTCGAGCACGCCGCCGAGCACCTTGTATTTGTCGGGGGGATTGGCCTTGGAGTCATTGGCGAGCTGCTTATCCAGATCCGGAACCGTTTTGGGGAAGCAAGGGAAGTTGTAGAACTCGCTCGCCTTGAAAGCGGCTCCGAAGTTGTCGATGTAGTCGATTAGGAACTGCTTGGCGCCAGCCTTGTTCTCGGCAAAGTCCCAGACGACATAGCAGTCCATCACGTGCTCCGCGGCCAGCCGCCGCACGGGGCCCTTGAGCGCCGGGCCGACCCAGATTTTCTGGGACATGTCGGGGTTGTCCTTCTCGGCGGTGCGCGTGACGGAGATGGCGTTGCAGACGAAGGAGAGCTTGCCGGCCAGGATTCCGCGGTTGTTCGAGGAGGGATCCCACGTGAAGACCTCAGCCGTCTCCGCCTCCTTGAAGAGAGAACGCATGTACTTGATCGCGTCGATCGTCTGCTTCGAGTAGATCGTCACATTGCCCTTCTCGTCCTGCTCGGCGCCGCCAAAGGACCAGAGAAGCGCGCGCATCGCCATGTTGCTGTCGAGCTCCTGAGAAAGGCCGACGCCTACGGGGTTACCGAACTGGTCCTTGATCTTCTTGCCGCCTTTGAGCAGGTCGTCCCAGGTATCGGGACCGTTGGGATACCCGACCTTTTCCCACAGGTCTTTGCGGTAATTGCCGGGATCGGGCACGTAGGAATCCGAGAACGCGAAGTACTTCTTCGTCTTCGGGTTCAAGGTCGACTTCTCGGCCAGCCCGATCATCTTCCCGTGCTTCTTCTCCACGGTCTCGTAGATTTCCCGATGGTCGATGACCTGCTTCTCGTAGGCGGCCGGCGGCGATAGGAACATGAAGAGGTCGTGCCCCTTCTTGGCCGCGACTTCGGCCGCGGCGCGAGCGTTGATCTCGCCGATGGCGATGTGATCGACGATCACCTCCGTGTCGTTCTTCTGTCCCCACTCCTTCGTGTAGACGCCGTCGAACCACTTGTCGTAGCCGGGCACGAAGTGGCTCCACTGGATGATCTTCAGCGTCTTGCCGGCCGCGCGGGCGCGATCTGGAAAGAGGAACGCCGGGGCGACGCCGGCCGCGAGGCCACCGACCCCCGCCAGCCTGGCAAACTTTCGGCGGCTGATTCCACGGTTACGCTTCTTGGACATGGTCACCTCCGTCTCTCTCTCCGGCGTCCCCGCACCGACGCGGGGCCGCCCTCGTCGGACGTCAGAAATGTCGGATATCGTTTTTGGTCTGCCGAATGAATAGGCTGCCGATCACGAAGCTCATCAGCGCCACGATGATCTGATACCAGAGGCCCGCGTCGATGTTCCCTCACGCCGCGACGCTCGCGGCCGCCAGCAGTG
>DASXTI010000249.1:0-13903 GCA_036505535.1 Thermoanaerobaculia bacterium | reverse complement strand
GTGGCGGCTCCCGCCGCCGCCGCGGCTAAGGCGGGATAGGTCTTCTGCAGGCCGGGATCCGCCTCGATGCGCGCCAGGGTGGCCAGCGCGCCAATCTTCGCCGGCGGCCCGGCCTCGATTGAATCGTGTCCCGGGATGTGCGCGATCGAGACGACCGTCTTCGGGCTGTCCAGGCCTTCCTTCATCCGATCGAGCAGATCTACGCCGCCGGCCTTCAAAGCGGCGTCGGGCCGCGCCGTCTCGCGCGCGGCCTGAGCCAGCGAGCTCGCCCGGACCAGAGTGAACGGCTTCATGCGCGACCCCCTTTTCCCGCCTCTTCGACCGCGGCGAGCACGTCCTCGGGCGTGATAGGGAGACGCTTGATACGCGCACCGATGGCGTGGGAGACGGCGTTGGCAATCGCACCCGCCGTGGGGACGGTCGCCGGCTCGCCGATGCCCGTCGAGTGCGTGTTGTTGACGCCATCCCACACGGGGACGAGGATCGCTTCGATCTCGGGTACGTCGAGGGCGCCGGCGATCTTGTACTGCTCCACATCGGGGTTGAGCATCCGCCCCGACCGGCGGTCGAGCAAGCGATCCTCGAAGAGGGCGTAGGAGACCCCCTGGATCACTCCTCCTTGGATCTGGCTCTCGGTCGTCAGCGCATTGACAGGGATGCCGCAGTCGTGAACGGCAATGACGCGTTCGACCTTGACTTTGCCCGTCTCGGTATCCACCTCGACCTCGGCGAACTGCGCCCCCGCGATGAAGCGTTTCCAGGCGTCGCCGTGATTCTCCGCGCGGTCGGCCGTGGCCGAGACGCCCTCCTCGGGCAGGAGCTTGCAAGCCTCCGCCCATGACGCTTTGTGGCTCGGATCCAATCGGACGGAGACCGTGCCGTTTTCGACCGTCACGGATTCTGCCGGCACCTTCCATCCCCGCGCGAGCGCCTCGGCCAGCTTCTGCTTGGCCTGGAAGGCCGCCCGGCGGATCGTCGGTGCGCTCGACGGGGTCGTCGTCGAACCGCCGGAGTCGGGTCCGCGAGGCATTCGCGTATCACCGATACGAACCGAGACGGCCTCGAGCGGCAACCCCAGCTCCTCCGCCGCAACGATCGCAACCATCGTGCGCGCGCCCGTGCCGAGGTCCTGCACACCGTGCTCGACCTCGGCCGACCCGTCGCGATTGATCGTGACGGTCGCTCGCGGCCCGGTTCCGCCGGTGTTGTACCAGACGGCCGCGCCGACCCCCACTCCACGGCGGACGGCAGGATTCTTGGTCTGCCGGCGGCTGTCGCGCATCTTCCAGCCGATCTTCTCGGCTCCGATCCGGAATTCCTCGCGACGCACCTCCGAGGGGTCGTTCTTCAGCCGGAATTCGAGCGGATCGATGTTGAGCTTGGCGGCAAGCTCGTCCATCGTTGCTTCGAGCGCGAAGGAGCCCTGAGGGTGACCGGGAGCGCGCATCGCCGTGGAAGGGCCGGCATTGGTGAAAACGTCGAATTCTTCGACCTTCAGATTGGGGCATGCATAGACGTTCTTCGCCGGTCCCGAGGTTCCGGTCCCGCCGTTGGTGCCGCCGGTCCCATGGACGACCAGATGCAGAGCCGTCAGCTTACCGTCCTTCGTCGCGCCGGCCCTGATCCACTGCACCGAGGAGGGACGGTTGCCGGTGGCCAACTGTTCCTCTTTCCGATCGAGGAAGAGCTTGACCGGCGCGCCGGCCTCCTTGGCCAGGCGGGCGGCGGTCAATCCCTCGATTCGCGCCCCGAACTTCGCGCCGAAGCCGCCTCCCATGTACTCGGTCAAGACGTGGACTTTCGAGGCCGGCATCTTCAGCGTCTCGGCCAGCTCGTCGCGGACCGAGAAGATTCCCTGGGTCGAGGCCCAGACCGTCAGCTCCTCCCCCTCCCACTTCGCCACGATGCCGTGAGTCTCCAAGGCCGTGTGGGTCTGGACTTGGGTGACGTAGGTCCCTTCGACGGTCGCGTCGGCCTGCTGGAAACCCTCCTCAATATTTCCCTTGGTCGTCAAGCGCGGGCCGAGAACGTTGCCGTTGCGGGGGAGTGGCTTGCGACCGGACGGAAGGTCGCCGGCCGAGCTCTTGGTCTCGGCCTGTCCCTCGAAGACCAAGGGAGCGGTCGGTTTTTTGGCTTCTTCGAGGTCGACGACGAAGGGTCGGGGCTCGTACGCGACGCGGATGGCGCGCAAGGCGTCGCCGGCCCGCTCCGACGTATCGGCGGCCACGGCGGCGACCTCCTGCCCCGCAAAGCGAATCTTCTCGCCAGGCTCGGCGAGCGCGATCGTCGCCCCGACGCCGGACATCGCCCGGGCCGCCGAGAGATCGATCGACTTGACCGTCGCGGCGGCGAAGGGACAACGCAGAATCTTCCCGTAGAGCATTCCCGGAAGGAGGACATCGATCGCATAGCGGGCCTCTCCCGTGGTCTTCGCCTTGCCGTCGAGACGCGGCACACGCGAGCCGAGGATAGAAAACTTCGTCGACGGGTCCCACGGGGCCGGGTCGCCGGGCGCGATCTCGATGTCCTTGGTCTGAAACTCGCCCTTGAAGCCGAGGCGAAGCTTGTCGGTCATCTCAGGCCTCCTCTTCTTCCATCACATCCAGAGTGGCCTGTGCGACGCGGTCGTCGTTTCTGAGCGCGTGAGACGTGAGACGTGCGACGTGGGACGAGTCGGGGGCTGCGAGCTCCGCCTTCCGAACTCCGGCCGCGCGCTCGACGGCGTCGAACACGTGGTTGTAGGTGCCGCAACGGCAGAGATTGCCGGAGACGGCCTCCCGAATCTCCTGGCGCGTCGGCTTCGGGCTGCGGTCGAGCAGCAGTTTGCAGGACAGGATCATTCCGGAAGTACAGAAGCCGCACTGCAGCGCGTCGGCGGCGATGAAGGCCTCCTGAATCGGCGTCAGCCGTCCGTCGGTGGCGAGCCCTTCGATGGTGGTGATGGATCTGCCCGCCGCCTCGTGCGCGAGAGTGAGACAGGAGCACACGGTCTCCCCATCGAGCAGAACCGTACAGGCGCCACAGGCGCCCCGCCCGCAAACGACCTTTGTCCCCGTCAGCCCGATTCGCTCGCGCAGGGCGTCGACCAGCGTGACACGCGGCTCGACGGAGAGCCGATGGACCCTGCCATTGATCTTCAGCTCCAGCGGCGCCGGCCCGGGCCCCAGCCGATCTGCCCCGGCGTCGGTCGTCTTCGCGCCCACGCCGGCCGCGATGGCTCCGACGAGTGTTCCCCTCACGAGGTCTCGACGGGTGAATCCGCCGCCCTTCGCTTCGTCGTTCATGGGCCCTCCTCGGTCCAGCGAATCAACGAATCATACGTCCGCGCGACTGCCATGTTTTGTCAAGAGTTCCGCGAGACCTCAACGTCTCTTGCGCGCATCCCGGCGGCCGGCCGGAGCCTCGGCGGGGTAGAAGGCGGCGCCTCCGGCGCGCAGAAAGCGGCGAAGAGCTTCCAACTCTTCGATGGCGGCCCGGCGGCCGAAGGTCGGAAAGCTGCCGGCGGGAGGAAGGGAGCGCAGCCGGGCGATCTCGGCAGAAATCGAGGCCTCGAACGCGAGCAGCGCCTTCCGGCGCTCGGTCAGGGCAAGCGCGTCGAGGAAGGCGAGCCGAGCGAGACCTTCGTCGTTGTGGCGGAGGGGGGAAGGCGCCTCCCGAAGCCAGCGCTGGAGCTCCCGGCGGCCGGCCGCCGTGGTCCGGTAGAGGTGACGGCGGGGTCCGTGACGGGGCCCGAGCACCCGGAGCAGCACCCAGCCCTTCCGCCGCAGGCGGGCCAGAACGGGATAGATCTGCGAGAAGCCGGCGCTCCACACCGGATCCATTTCACGATCGATCGCGCGCGCGAGGTCGTATCCGGTGCGTGGAGCCTCGCGAAGCAGACCCAGTAGAACGTGGGGAAGCGACATGGCGAAACTATATCAATATAGATATAGTCCCGGCCGTCCCATTGCCGCGGACTGTCCACGAGAAGGTAAAGTCAAGGGATAAAAAAAGGGGGCCCGCAGGCCCCCGATAAACCGTGATTCGATACGTAAGTGCTTGACCTACTTCTTCTTCTTGGTCGCTTTCTTTGCCTTCTTAGCGGCCTTCTTCTTCGTTGCCATTACGTCACCTCCCTCCCGACAGCCGATTGACAGCCTTCGGGCGAGATGCTAATTTTTCCGCCCCCGTGAAAGGGCGTATCGCCTTCAGTCTGTCGCTGCCGAACGATTGATGGGTCATACGTTCCGCTGATCGCCGGATGGGCCGCAACCCATCCGGCGATTCATTCTAGAAGTTTCCTTCGCTGGGGCACAAGAAGAATTCCTTGCATTCACTGGTGTCTTCATTGTGGCGTCCGGCGAGACGCAAGTCAAGTCGCGGGATCGAGTCTCAACGTAGAATCCGACCGTGACCGCCGCCGAGACGATCACCGTCGCGCACAGCCCCGACTCCGACGACGCCTTCATGTTCTACGCGCTGGCGGAAGGGCGTGTCGACACCGAAGGGCTCGCGTTCGTTCACGAGCTCTCCGACATCGAGTCTCTGAACCGGCGTGCGATGGCGGGCGAGCTCGAGGTGACGGCCGTCTCGTTCCACGCGTATGCGTACCTGGCCGACCGATACCTTCTTCTGCCGCACGGCGCCTCTTTCGGCGACGGCTACGGTCCTGTCGTCGTGGCTCGGCAGCCAATCGGCCGCGAGGCCATCGCGGCGGGGCGCGTCGCCGTGGCTTCGCCCGGCCCATGGACGACGGCGGCGCTCGCGTTGCGGTTGTGGGCGCCAGGCGTGGCGACGCGTCCGCTTCGCTTCGACGAGATCCCGAATGCCGTGCGCGAGGGGGCGCTCGACGCGGGAGTCTTGATCCACGAAGGCCAGCTCACCTTTCGCGAAGAGGGACTCTGCGAGATCGTCGACCTGGGGCGCTGGTGGAAGGAGGAGACGGGGTTGCCTCTGCCGCTTGGCGGCAACGTCGTACGCCGTGACCTCGGTTTAGAACGCATCGGCCGGATCTCGCGGGCGTTGTCCCGCTCGATCGAGTACGGCCTGTCGCACCGCGACGCGGCCCTCGACCACGCCCTGCGGTACGCCCGCGGCCTGGATCGGGAGAAGGCCGACCGGTTCGTCGAAATGTACGTCAACTCCTGGACGCAGAGCTACGGCGAGACGGGGCGTCGGGCGGTTCAGACCCTGCTCGATTACGCCTATCAGGCGGGACTGGTTCCGAACGTGAAGGCGGAGTATGCGCCGTGAGGCTCGCCCCCGCCTCGAGGTCCTGGTCCTCTTTCTGCACCTAGCGGCGCTGGCCCTGGTTCTGGCGCCGCCTCTGTTCTTCGGAGCCGTCGTCGCGCCGGAAGTCTTCCGCATTCTTCCGACGCGAGACATGGCGGGAGCGCTCCAGAGCCCGATCCTCTCGAAGCTGTGCGTGATGGCCGAGGCCAGCTTCTTAGTTCTCTTCGCGACCTCCTGGTTGCTGACGGGTCGCGACACACCGAGGCTGACCCGAGCGCTGCTCACGCGACTTCCGTTGCTCGGCTTCTTCGCCGCCCTCGTCATCCGACAACTGTTGATCCCACCGATCGACAAGATTCGCGCGGAGGCTCCCGGCTTGATCGATAACCTGCCCGCCGCGGATCCCGCCCGCATCCTTCTCGATCGCTACCATCGGCTCTCGACTGGCTTTTTCTCCCTGGAGATCGGCGCCGCGCTGCTGATCCTGCTGGCGACCGCTCGCCTTCTCGCTCGGCGCCGCGCCGAGCCTTCCTCGCCCGTCGCCCCCAAGCCGGTGCCAAAGCTGCTGGATCTGAGCTAGTTGAGACAGTTTGTAGTTTCGAGTTTGTGGTCTGTGTTGGGCCACACAACCAAGAACACCGCTACAACCAGAAACTACAGACTACAAACTACAAACTACATACTCCTCCTCCGGAGGGCTTGCAGGACAAGCATCGCCCCCGCGGCGACCAGCGCCCACGGCCAGAGGCGCCACGCGGCGTCGTAGAAGCGATCCGGGATGCGGATGTTCTCCGCGACGGCGGTGACCAGTGCGATGGAGACGAGGACCAAGCCGGGCACGAGCGGCGTGGGGCGGCGCTCGCGCTGAGCGAAGCGGTCGAGCCCGGCCACGAGCAGCAACCCCGAGCCGAGGCCCAGCAGCAGGGTCGCCCAGCCCGGCAGCCACCGCTCTAGGGGATTCCGAAGGAGAAAGCCCGCGCCGAGGCCCAGAAGGACGCCCGCGGGGACGATCGGTCCGCGAAAGTCCCGCAGAGCCGAAATGGTCAGAAAGATCGTCCCGATCAGCAGCAGGATCGGCCCAGGTCCGCGGAAGTGAAGTTGTCGCGACAGGATGAAGTAGGCGTCGAGCGCGACGAACGCCACTCCGACGTTTAAGCCCCGGCGATCGGCCACATTCATCGCTTGCGCGAGAGCGCCGCGGCGAGCGCCCCCTCGGCGACGGCCTTCTCCCCATCCCAGCGGTAGAAGCCCTCTCCCGACTTCTTCCCCGTCCGGCCGTCGGCCACGAGCTGCCGCAGGATCTCCGGCGGGGCGAATCGGTCGGAGGATAGCTCGGCGGCGAGCGTCTCGGCGATCGAGAGGCGGACGTCGAGCCCGACGAGATCGCTCGTCTTCAGCGGTCCCATGCGATGTCCATAACCGAGCTCCATCGCCCGGTCGATGTCGGAGACACGGGCAACGCCCTCTTCGAGCATCCGCATCGCTTCCAGCCCCAGCGCGATGCCGAGCCGCGAGGTCGCGAAGCCAGGCGAGTCGAAGACGCGAATCGCCTCCTTGCCGAGCGACTTTACCAGGGCGAGCGACCGCTTCTCGGTCTCGCCAGAGGTCTCTTTGCCGCGTACGATTTCGACCAGCGGCATCGCCGTCACGGGGTTGAAGAAGTGAATGCCGATGACGCGGTCCCGGCGGCCCGTCGCGCGCCCGATCCGCGTAATCGACAGCGACGAAGTGTTGGACGCCAGAATCGTCCGGTCGGGGCAGAGGTCGTCGAGCTCGGAGAAGACCATCTGTTTCAAGTCGATCGCCTCCGGGACCGCCTCGATCGCGAAATCCACGTCCCCCGAGTCCCGCAGCCGCTCGGCGATTCGCAGGCGGTGGCGTGCCGCCTCGGCGGTCTCACTCGACAGCTTGCCTTTGTCGACGGCCCGTCCCCAGGAGGACTCGATCGCCGGCCTCACGGCACGCTGGGCTTCCGGGTCGGCGTCGAAGATCGAGGTGTCGTAGCCCGAGATGGCGCAGAGGCCCGCGATCCCGCGGCCCATCGTCCCGGCGCCGACGACGAGGATGCGACCTTCCGCCACGGAGAGGATTATACGAAGGGTCTGTAGTTTGTGGTTCGTGGTCTGTGGTTTGTGTGACTCAACTACAAACTACAAACTACAAACTGCAAACCACAACCTACCGAATGAGCTCAGCCGCATTGTCCCAGAGGATCCGTTGCTGTGCGCCGTCCGAGAGAGGCAGCGTCCGGAAGTCCGCGACGTTTCGCCCCATCGAAGGCACGCCCGGGCTGGGGTAGTCGGTTCCCCAGAGACAGCGGTCGGACAGTTGCTCGAGCCGCGGCAGATACTCGAGCAGCTTCTTCGGCGGGATACCCGACAGATCGAGATGCACGTTGGGGTGCCGCCGGACCAGGAAAGCCGCCGTCTCCATGGAGAGCGGACGGCCGGCGTGCGCGAGGACGATCTTCAACTTCGGGAAGTCCACGGCGACGTCGTCGACCGGCATCGGGTCGGCGTACCGATTGCGCGCCCCCGGGAAAATGGAGGTTCCGGTATGAATCATCACGGGACGTCCGAGACGCTCCGCCGTGGCGTAGATCCGCCCGAGCGCCTCCTCTCCCGACAGGTAAGCGTTGGCGGCGAGGAGCTGGTGCGGCGGATGGATCTTCAGCATCCGGATGCCGAGCTCGTCGAAGAGCCGGCTCGTTTCGGCTCCGGCCTCCCGGACGAAGCGCGGATGCACGGAACCGACGGCGACGAGACGATCCTCGTGCCCCCGGACGAACTGGGACACCCACTGGTTGACGGAGTGGTCGAAGCCCATCACCTCGGGCGCGACGTAGTTGATCAGAGCCGCGCGCTCCACACCTTCCCGATCCATCAGGCGCAGCAGCTCTCTCGGCTCGGCAAGCGCCTTCTGGATTTCGTCGAGGTCGCGACGCCCTGCCGCCATGCGCGCCCGCACGGCGGGTTTCATCTGGTCCCATGGCTGGACGTGGACGTGACAGTCGAAGACGCGCATGGGCGCGCATAGGGTAATCCACGCCGACTCGCGGGGAAGTCTGGTAAATTCTGGGCGAGCGGATGGCTCCGAACATTCGAAAGTTCGCGCTCCTCGGCGCCTGCGCGCTGGCGGCCGCCGGAGGGATTCTGCCGCTCGCCGCCCTGCCGGCATCCGCCTCGGTTCCGACGAGCCGGACCGCGCCTCCGAAGCGCGCGACGGCGCCTCCGACGCCCGTGCCGACGCCTGTGCCTCCCGAGCGTGTGGCGCCGAAGAACCGAGGCGCGGTCCCCGAGCGGCGAATCCCGCGCTACGAGAACCGCAACGTGAGCTTCTCGAGACTGTCGCGGGTCGAGGAAGTGGATCTCGACAACGACGGCGTCTTCGAGGCGCTCGTGGAAGGGATCGGAACGGTGCGCCGCCTGCCGCCCGACATCCCCTCGGTGGGATTCGTCTCACGCACGCGACTGCCTTTCGAGAATCCCCTGGTCGCCGTCTTCAAGAAGGGGAAGGGTTCCGAATGGGATCTCCTTCTGGTCGGGCATCTGCCGATCCGCTGTACGCAGAGTGATGATCCCGCCCGGTGCGACGAGCTTCCGATCTTTCGCAGCGTTCGATTCCGGTTCGACAACCGCCCCCAGGTCGTGCTGCAGATCATCCACGCGGGTGAGCCGCATCTCTCCGAAACGCACGTCTACCGGCTCGACCGCGGACGTCTCGATACGACTTTCTCCATCGCCGTGCCGCGCGACGGCATCGAGGTCCAGATCGGTCCCGAGGGCGTCACGCGGCGGATCGCCGTCGACACCTTCATCAACAAGGATCTGGCCAAGCGCTACCGCAGCTTCACTCTGACGACCTCCTACATCTTTGGCGAGCGAACGTTCCGAATCTTCTCCGAGAGCCTGGATCCAGAGTGGAACGATCGCCAAGATTTGGACCTCTCCTACTGGGGCCTCGTGCACCAGCCGTCCTTCGCGGGCGACCTCGCCCGCCTGCAGGAGAGACAAAAGAAGGCGTCATTGGAGGCGCCGTGGTCACTCGATCCGGCCGAGGTGGTTCGGAAGCGTTTCCCCGACGCGCGCGACGTTCGCGTCGCCGTCAAGCAGCCGGGGCTCGCCGTCGTCACCTTCGACCGAATCGGTTGCTCGGCGCACATGGTCTTGTATCAGCCCCTCCGGCAGTGGGAGGGGGAGAAGAGTCTCTGGGACTCCGCCGTGATCCGTTCTGCCGAAGAACCTGCTTACGAGTGCTTGAGCGAGGCGCCGCTGAGGGTTCAGTAGGCGGGAGGCATTACTGAGTCCCTCATTCTTCGTCTGCCGCCTGCTCACTGACGCTTGCCTGCTCTGGCCGGAGGGGAATCGGTCTCACGGCCTGGACGATTGCAATCGTCAGCCCGATGCAGATCGCCCCTACCACGAGCGCCGTCGCGGCTCCAAAGCGCTGCGCGACGGCCCCTGCCTGAAGATTGCCGAGGGGTATGAGGCCCAGCCAGGCCAGCGCATACAGAGAGATGACGCGGCCCCGCAGCCGATCGGGGGCGCTCATCTGCAACAGGGTGTTGATGAGTGAGGCCGTCGAGGTCATCGCGCCGCCGAGAAGCGCCAGACACGCAAGCGACAGCAGATAACGGCGCGACAAGGCGAACCCGGCGAGCGAGACCACGAATGCGGAGGCGGCGAGCAGAACGCCGAGCCCCTTCTTTGTGAAATCGGCGTGCGCCGCGATCAGAAGGGCGGCGGCCACGGCGCCCAAACCCACGGCGGAGAGCATGCCGCCGAGTCCCTCCGGTCCGACGCCGAGGAGCCGGCGGGCAAACAGCGGCGCCAGCGTGACCGGTGGCGTTCCAAAGACGGCGATCACGGCGCAAATGACGAGCAGCTGCGGAATGTGCGGGTGCCGTCTGGCGAAGCGCAAGCCGCCGCGCAGATCGATCCACGCACTGCGGGAGCGCCGGCGGGAAGCGGGCAGCGGCGAGAGGGAGGCGAGCGGGACGAGGATCGCGACGAACGAGATGCCGTTCAACGCGAAGCAGACCACCTCGCCGAATGCGCCGATCGTCAGCCCGGCGAGCATCGGTCCGACGACGCGGGAGAGGTTGAACTGCATCGAGTTCAGTGCGATCGCGTTGGTCAAGTTCTCCCGGCCCACCAGATCGAGGAAGAGCGACTGGTGTGAAGGAACGGTGAGCGCGTTGGCGATGCCATTGACCATGGCGACGGCAGCCACGATCGCCACGGACGCGAGGCCCGCCGCCGTGGCCGCCGCCAGCGTGAACGCGCACGCCATCTGCGTCGACTGCGTCGCGAGAAGCAGCTTGCGGCGATCGAAGCGATCCGCCGCGACGCCGGCCAGCGGCGCCAGCAGCAGTGTTGGGATCGATCCTGCGAATCCGACCAGGCCCAGCAGGAAGGCGGAATCCGAAAGACGAAGCACCAGCCAGCCCTGCGCCACCGATTGCATCCAGGTGCCGATGTTCGAAAGGAAGAGCCCTGTCCAATAACGCCGGTACTGCCGGTGGGCGAGCGAGGCGAACATGCCGCGTCGCGGCATCGCGGCGGCGCGGGGCGGGGCGAGACCGAGATTCGGTCCCGCTTGCTTGAGGAGGGCCGGATGCGTCTCGGGGGGGCGGCTGCCGGGGCTCAAGCGCGCGTCTCGATCGCGCCGGCGGAGCGCCGCCGAGCCACCGCCAGGGAAAGAAGAAGGAACGCCGCATTGACAGCCGTCCCGGCGAGAACCGGATCGTGTCCGGCGACCACGGTCGGCGCGAAGCGGCCGGCGGCTGCCGTCGCCCCGCCGGCGACCATCGCGGCGATGGCGCCCGTCGGCGGGATCGCGAAGCGGCCCGGCAGGAAGGCGGCGAGGACCGGAAGTATCAGACCCGCGGCGAAGATGGAATACCCGAGCTTGAGTGTCTCTAAGACATTGCGGTCAAGCGCCAGCGCCGTCGCGAGGCCGAGAGCTCCGTATACAGGCGTCAGCGCGCGGGAGATCGGGAGGGGTAGCGGCCTTCCGAGCAGCGGCGGCGCGAGGTCGCGCGCCGTGACCGCCGTCGCCGACAGCAGGACGACATCGGCGGAGGTCTGCATCGTCGCAACCAGCGCGACCAAGACGAGCGCCGCCAGCGCCGGCGGCGCAAAGCCCAGCACCGCGGCCGGCAGCACGTTGGAAGGGGCGAGGGGGGGCAACGCCTTTCGCGCCGCCAGCGCGATTGCGGCGACCGAGAGGCCGAAGAGGACCTTGGATGCCGCAGCCAGCAGCGCCGACCTCCGAGCGGTCTCCTCGTCGCGGCAGGAGAGCAGCTTCGAGTAGACATCGCTCCCGACCAAGTGAGGCAGTCCGACGAGAACGAGCATTGCGAGAATGTCGCCGGGACGAACCGTCGCCGACGTCGGGAAGCTCCAGACCTCCGGCGGCAGCCCGCCAAGGCCTCGGGCGCGCGCGAGAGCGGCGATCAGAGCGATGCCGGGGATCCCGATAACCATGAGGCCGTACTGCAGAAGGTCGGTTCGGACGACCGCGAACTGGCCCCCGAGCGAGGTGTAGGCCACGAAGATGGCAGTCGAGAGCACGATCGCTCGTGTCGGAGCGAGTCCGAAGGCGGCCGTCAGGACGACTTGAGTCGCTTCGGTCAAGAGCGCGAACCAGACGATCTCCGAGACCAGCACGAGCAGCGCGGCGACGCGGCGCGCCGTCGGGCCGTAATAGCGGCCGATGATCTCGGGCAGCGTGACGGCGCCTTCGCGCCGCACGCGTCGGGCAAGAAAGAGTCCCAGGCAGAGCAGCCCCAGCGCGCCGGCGAAGTCCAGCCAGAGTCCCGAGATCCCGTGAGTGTAGACGAGCGAGGCGAGCGCGATCGTCGTCGAGCCCCCGGTCGTCAGCGATGCCAGCCCCGCGAAGCCCCAGAACGTATTGAGCGACCGGTCCGCGACGAAATAGGAAGACTCGTCGCGTCCGGCGCGATGTTTCCAGGCGAATCCGATCGCGAGGACGGCGGCGAGGTAGAGAGCCAGAGCAAAGAGCGCGAGGGATGGCACGGGCGGATTATGTCGCGGCGAAACTACGTTTTCCGTCGACCTCGAGTTTGGAGATAATGAAGACCCGTTTGGCGACAAGGCGGGCTCGAGATTTGCGACAATCGAGATCGCATGGAGATCAAACTGCGTCTTGCGGCGTTGCTTCTCGCGGCGCCGTTGGCAGGCCCGCGCCACGTGGCGGCGCAAGACTTCCGCCTCTTTTCGGCGAGGGTTCCCGCGTCTCATTTCTTTTTCGACGGCAAGGACGAGACGGGATTTCGGATCGTCGATTCCGCGCATTCGGGCCCGTGGATCGCCGAGGATCGGTTCTCGTTGCGGGTCGGCGTCGGCTCGCCGGGCGCGCCGCAGGAGCGGTTCCCGCGGCCGCCATTTTCACGTCCGGAGGCTCCGAGGCTCGTGACGCCGCCGGCGGGTCTCGTGACGGGCGGGGTGCTCGTCCTTGCGTCCATCGACTCCACGTCGGCTGGCTGGATCCATGGATTCAACGGTTTTCACTTTCACCGCGAGCATTTCTTCGGGCCGGACACCTACGCCGGCGGCGCCGACAAGTGCTCCCACTTCATCATCAGCGCTTCGTTGGCTCGGGAGCTGGCGCTTCTCTATGACCAGTTGGGGCATACCCCGAGGGAATCGACGGCGCTGGCGTTCGGCGTGACGGCCTTGTCCGGACTGATCCTCGAAGCGGGGGACAGCTTCAGCCCGTACGGCTTCTCCTCGGAGGATCTGGCAGCCGACGTCCTCGGAACGGCGACGGGCCTCTATCTGACGCGGAAAGGCCTCAACGACTTGATCGGGCTCCGCGTTGGCAAGGTGCCCGGGATCGACGAATCGGAATCGACCGAGAATCTCGGCGTCGGATACTCGAACGAGATCTACAGCGCCGACCTCAAGCTCGCCGGCCTGGCCAGCCGCTTGCACATCCAGCCGGGCGTGGCGCGTTTCTTATTGGCGTCCATCACGTACAACACGAAGGGATACGGCCACGTGCCGCCGCTTCCCTATCGCACGCGCAACGTCGGTGTGGAGCTCGGCGTGAACTTCCCCGAGATCCTCTCGGCCGTAGGCGTCCCGGAGACGACCTGGTGGGGAAGCCTTCTCTACAAGGCCCTCAACTTCTTCCGGGTTCCCTTCACCTCATTCGGATTCCGCTACGACATCAATCACGGAAAGTGGTTGGGTCCCGACACGGGGAACAAGTTCCGGTAGGACGATCCATGCGGAAGCGGGCGCGAATTTTCCTGGCCGGAGCCTTGCTCGCGGCCGCGGCTCCCGTCCTGGCGGATGGCTCTTTCCGCCTCTTCCTCGAGCCGCGGGCGCCATCGCGGCTGTTCGAGACCGAGCCGCACTTCGATCTCGGTCTTTCCTTCCCGGCGGCGCCGGAAACCACCGCGGCGGCTTCGCTTCAAGGCGCGTCGCTCGTCACGCCGCCGCTGAGGCTTCCCGACAAGGGCCGGATGACATGGGTGACGGCGGGCGTCCTCGCCGGGTCGGCGGTATCGTCGCTTTCCGGCGGATGGACCCGCCACTTCGAGTCGTTTCACTTCACCGAGGAGGGCTGGTTCGGCCGCGGCACCTACGCCGGCGGCGCGGACAAGGTGTCGCACCTCGTCCTCTACAACATCCTGGCTCGAGAGCTCCGGATCGGTTACGAG
>DASXTI010000248.1:0-4571 GCA_036505535.1 Thermoanaerobaculia bacterium | reverse complement strand
CTTCGAAATTGGAGTGGCGTCAGCTCACAGGGCGAGCCGAGGACTGCGACGAGAGCATTCGAGAATCCGGTGCGTGGGGCACGCTATCGCGGCATAAAATCCTCGAGGCCGTCGACCTATGACACTCTCCACCGGGACCCGTCTCGGGCCTTACGAGATCCTCGCGCCGCTCGGCGCCGGGGGAATGGGAGAGGTGTACCGGGCGCTGGACACGCGGCTCGACCGGACCGTGGCCATAAAGGTATTGCCGACCCACCTCTCTGCGTCGGAGCAGTCGCGCCAGCGATTCGAGCGCGAAGCGAAGACGATCTCGCAGCTTTCGCATCCGCACATCTGCGCGGTCTACGACGTAGGCCGCGAAGGCGAGACCGAGTACCTGGTGATGGAGTACCTGCAGGGTCAGACGCTGTCCGAGCGACTCGCGCGAGGAGCGTTGCCGCTGGATCAAATCTTGAAGAACGGGATCGACATTGCCGAAGCGCTGGACAAGGCGCACCGATCCGGGATCGTCCATCGGGACTTGAAGCCCGGCAACGTGATGCTGACGAAGTCCGGGGTGAAACTGCTCGACTTCGGGCTGGCGAAAGCGATTGAGCCGGCCGGCTCTCCAACGAATCTCACGGCATCTCCAACTGAGGCCAATCTCACCCAGGAGGGATGATCCTAGGGACTTTTCAGTACATGGCTCCCGAGCAGCTCGAGGGCAAAGAGGCCGACCGGCGCACGGACATTTTTGCCTTCGGAGCGGTCCTGAACGAGATGGCGACGGGGAAGAAAGCGTTCTCCGGCTCGACTCAGGCGTCGCTCATCTCCGGGATCATGCAGAGCGATCCGCCGCCAATCTCGAGCGTGTCGCCCATGGTGCCTCCGGCGATGGACCGGGTGGTCCGAAGCTGTCTTGCAAAAGATCCGGAGGATCGCTGGCAGTCGGCCCATGACGTCGCGGTGGAGTTGAAATGGATCGCCGAGGGCTCTCAGGCGGGCGTGCCGGCGCCCGTGATCGCCCGGCGCAAGAGCCGCGAGCGATTCGCGTGGACCGGCCTTGCGATCGCCACACTGATTGCGGCGGCTTCGGCGGCGGCCTATCTGCGGCGAGCCCCCCGCCCCTTGCCGGCGATTCGGGCCCTGCTCCCGCTGCCCGAGCCGGCGATGACGCTTGGCGAGCTCGCGGTCTCTCCGGATGGAACGCGACTCGCCTTCACCGCCGCCAAAGCAGGCGGCCAGCCGGCCCTCTGGATCCGGCGTCTCGATGGGTCCTCTTCCCAGCCGGTGCCCGGGGGCGAAAGCGCCTCCTTCCCCTTCTGGTCGCCGGACGGCCGCTTCGTCGGTTTCTTCACGGAAGGCAAGTTGAAGAGGGTGAACCCAAACGGCGGGCCGGTATTGACGATCTGCGAGGCGGAGCGCGGCGTTGGCGGCACCTGGAACCGCGACGGCACGATCGTCTTCGCTCCGACAACGACTTCCGGACTGTATCGGGTGCCTGCGGCGGGGGGACGGCCGGTTGCGGTCACGAAGGTCGACTCTTCCCGCCACGAGACGGCGCACCGCTATCCCCAGTTTCTGCCCGACGGCCGGCACTTCCTCTACATGGCGGCCAATCTCAGCGCAACCGCCGACGATCCCGCTAACTCGATTCGGGTCGGCTCGACCGACGGGAAGACCGACAAGGCGCTGGTGCCGGTGGCCTCGGGAGCGAGTTATGCCTCCGGCCAATTGCTCTACGTTCGCGACGGCACGCTCCTGGCGCAGGAGCTCGACCTCTCCCGGCTCGAGACGAAAGGAGAACCGACGCCGGTGGCTCAGAGGCTCGTCGTCTACGGTTTTCAGTTCCTCTGGCCTTTCTCCGTCTCCGAAAACGGCGTGCTCGTCGCGGCGCCCGTGCTCGACATGCCGTCGCGGCTGCTCTGGCTCGATCGAACCGGCAAGCGGGTCGGGTCGGTGGTGGAGGCGGGTTTCATCGGCAACCCGTCGCTGTCTCCCGATGGGACTCGGGTCGCCGTGGACCTCACCGACTCGAACCGGGACACGACGGAGATCTGGATCTACGACACCTCGACAGGCATCGGGAAAAAGTTCGCCTTCAGTCAGGCGCACGACCTGAACCCGATCTGGTCTCCGGACGGAACCCGCATCGTCTTCGAGTCCGACCGGAAGGCGAAGGGCGCTCACTCGGATCTCTGGCTCAAGCCGCTCGACGGTGGAAAGGAGGAGGTCCTGGCGGCGTCCTCCGACAATCGACATCCCGAGGACTGGTTTCCCGACGGCCGATTTCTCTCTTTCGGCGTCGTCGGGGCGCTCAACAGGCGCCTGCAGATCTGGATCCTCGACCTGGCTCGCGAGCGCCGAGTGATTCCATTCGCGACAGAGGCAGAGGCCTGGAATCTGGCGAACAGCCGGTTCTCGCCGGACGGCCGCTGGGTCGCCTATAGCTCCGACGAGACAGGAAGGTCCGAGGTCCTCGTCCGGGCGTTCCCCGGTCCCGGCGGGAAGTGGCAGGTCTCAAGCTCAGGCGGGGGCCATCCCGTCTGGCGACGCGACGGAAAGGAGCTCTTTTACCTGAGCCTCGACAACAAGATGATGGCCGTTCCCGTCGCCTCGGACGGGACATTCCGGGCGGGCGCACCCGTCGAGCTCTTCTCGGTGAACCTCAAGCTCCTGAACCAGAACCGGGCCTACGGCGTCTCCTCCGACGGACGCCGCTTTCTCGTCAATAGCCAATCGAGCGATCAGGCCTCGCCGCCTCTGGAGCTTCTCGTGCACTGGACCGCGCTACTGGGAAAGAGCTGACTGTCGGTCGCGGCGCTCGCGCTTCCGCTCAGGACGTGCTTCGCACCGCCCTGCGGCTCGGGCGGATGCGCCCTCGATCGCAGGTCTCGTCCCTCGCTCCTCGCTGGCTCCCGCCGCGCGCGTCGTCTCGCTCGGTTCTTCGCGAGACTTTGGCGCGCGGCGAGCGGAGGCCCAGAATTGAAGCACGTCGCTTCGCTTGCTCGCGGACCTGCGTTCGGCTCCGGGCCGCGGCTCGCCCGGATGCGGGCTCGACCGATCGCCTGGTCCCTCGCGGCGCTGCGCCTCCCGCGGCGCGAGGCTCCTCCGCTCGGTTACTTCGTGGAGACTCCTCGCGCCGCGTCCGTAAGTCCGACGTCCTCTCTCCTATACCTGGCTTCGCGGGAGACTTCGCACGCCGCGACCGAGTAGGGGTCAGAACGCGCAAACCGCCCTTCCGGCCCGCCGCCCGCTCGAGCCGCTCCTGAAAATCCCCTACTTTCTCGCGCCCGGGTGGCTCAAGATCGACCCCAACTTCGACCCGCTGCGCAAGAACCCGAGATTCCAAAAGCTTGCCGTCAGCGCGAAGTGATTCTGGAGCGCCCTTCGGAGGGATCTGAGATCGTTCGCGCGCGGTGCAGGCGCGGCGAGGGCTGCTCGTTTAGACTGACGGTCATGGCAGCGTTGTCTTTCTGTCGGTAACCTCCGGCTCCCGTCTTCGTCTTGGCCTAAGCGCCGGTCTAGCGGAATGTTCAACTGTTTGAAAAGTGAGAGCTTCTCGTCTGCGAAGTGTGTACTCGTCTACACAGCAGGAGTGAACATCCGCTCGAGGACCTGAAGGCGGCATCGAAATCGAAATGGAATCAGTTCACAGGGCGAGTGGAGGACTGCGACGAGAGCATTCGAGATCTCCGGTGAGCGTGGTATACGGGAGACGAGTTCAAAAACGAGTTCAAACGGAGCTTAAAGGATGCTCGCGGACGCTCGATGATGAAACGTAACTCCCTTATCCCCAAGCGTCCCTTAACGTCCTCGACGAGAGCATCTGTTTGCCAAGGTGGATGTCGCGGGTTCGACCCCCGTTTCCCGCTCCAAGTTAATTCCAATACTCCACACGAGTTAGGCGCGAGCCTCGCTGTCCTGACCGAGCGCTCCCGTGCGCGGGAGTTCAAAAAAGAGTTCAAGCGGGTCTGCTGGACGTGTCATGTCGGGAACGCGCCCTCAGAGGTCAGTTGTTTACTGATTATCGCGACCAGCGCGCGGGGTCGATGAGGACGAAATCCGACTTGCGCCCATCCCATAATCTCGCTCGAGACCCGGCGGCCCACGACGCCCGGTAACCGTTTGACACCCGCGCCCATGCAGCCTGATTACGGCGTGTCTTTCTGACGAATGACACGTTATTGGACTGCGTTCAAGAAATGAGGCGCAAGTGGCGTAGCGATGGGATCCGATCACGGCACGCTATGAGAGCCTCCGCTCGATGAGGGAGTGGGATGCCAGACGTCATTCAACTCGTTTGGAGTCGACGGGGATCTCGGAGCCGCTGCCCGGAGCCTCGCTTGGGCCGGCGGACGGTCCTCACCTTCCCGCTTTTTCCTCCTCCGCAGAAGAACTGATCGCCGCCATCGGACTCGAGCCCCGAAACGTTCACTCCGGGCGGCATCTCGAGCCTCTCCAGGACCTCTCCCGTTCGAGGATCGACTCGCCTCAAATCGCTCTCGTCACCTTCCCAGGTGCCGTGCCAGAGCTCTCCGTCGATCCAGGTGACCCCGGTGACGAAGCGGTTGGACTCGATCGTGCGAAGA
>DASXTI010000247.1:0-4120 GCA_036505535.1 Thermoanaerobaculia bacterium | reverse complement strand
CGCGTCATCGTCTTCGCCAGTGCGCTCGAGAAGTACTTCTCGACGGGGGCGGATCTCCGCGTCTTTCAGGCGATGGGGCAGGAGGACATGCGGAAATGGGTCCAGACCTGTCACTCGCTTGTCCGCCAGATGCGTCAGGCGCAGAAACCGCTCCTCGCCGCCATTCATGGGACCGCTGTCGGCGGGGGGCTGGAAATCGTCCTGCATTGCGACGTCCGTTTTGCCGCGGAGAGCGCTCGGCTTGGACAGCCCGAAATCAACATCGCGTTCATCCCTCCCGTAGGCACCACGCAATCCCTGTCCAGGCTCCTCGGACGGCCCCGTGCCTTGCGGTACCTCTACGAAGGGACGCTCGTCACAGCCGAGGAAGCCCGCGGGATGGGACTCGTGGACTTCGTGGTGTCTCCGGAACGGCTCCGCGAAGAGGTTCAAGCGTATGGGGCTGCTCTCGCTCGCAAGCCAGCCGAAGCCCTCGCAGCCATCCGCCGCTGTATTACGGCAGGGCTCGAGATGCCCCTCGAGGATGCGCTCGCCATGGAGCTCGAGGCGGCGGTCCATCTTGCCGGTACTCCCGACTTCCGCGAGGGGCTGAGCGCCTTCCGGGAGAAACGGCCGCCGAGATGGGAGTAGTTCGCCGTCTCATCAGAGTGACGCGATCATGGCCAAGTACACGACTGGCATCTTCTATCATCTGTCCTTCTCCCGGCGGAGCTACCTGACGGTCGGGACTCGGCTGGCCGACTTTCCAGGGGCCCTGGACGGAATCCTGGAGAGCGACAACGTCCTATTGTGCGAGCCGGAGCCGGTCCCCCGGCAGTTGCTGCTGAAGGTCCACACGCCTGACCTTTTGGAGCGTGTGGAAAGGGAGCCCCTTTGCTCCACCGCCTGGCGCTCGGCGGGGGGCGTCGTGAGCGCCGGCGAGAAGATTGCGAGCGGCGAGATCACCAACGCCTTCGCCTTCATCGGCGCGGGCGGGCATCACGCGGGGCGGAAAGAATTCGGGGGCTTCTGCTGCTTCAACGACGTGGCTCTCTGCATCGTCAACCTGCGGGAGAAATTCGGCCTGAGGCGTTTCGCGATCCTGGACACGGACGCACACCACGCCGACGGCACCCGTAACATCTTCCGTGGCGATCCCAATGTCCTCCACATCTGCTTCTGCGGCACGGATTACGAGTCCCCGGACGGCACGAAAGTGGACGTGGCTTGTCCAAGCCGCTGGGAGGACGGCGAGCGCGAACGACCCATGAACGATGCGTACTTCGATCTGGTCGCACGGAACGCCCTCCACCGGGTCAGCCACTTCAAGCCGGACCTCCTCTTCTGGTACTTCGGCTTCGACACTCATCAGGGCGACTACGGAGACATCGGCCTTTCGGGACCTTGCTACTGGAACATCGTTGACCTGATGAAGGGGCTGGCCGAGAAGGTCTGTGGGGGGAAGCTGGAGGTGGTTCTCGGGGGAGGTTCCCACCAGCGACTCGCCACGTATTTGATTCCGCCGATCATCGAGCGGTTGGCGGGGCTCTAACCGTCGCTCTCGCTTGCTCGGGATCTGCGCCCTGCGGGCACACCGGCGCGCGACTCGGCCGGGTGCGGCCTCGATCGCTCGCCTGATCCCTCGCTGCGCTCTCGCTCCCGCGGCGCGAGGCTCCTCCCCTCTGGGAGACTCCTCGCGCCGCGACCAGGACGAAGCCGGTGCAGCGCCACTCTGCGATCCGATTTCGGTCAGCTCCACCAGGTCGCCAGACCGGGAGCTCTCGTCTTTAACTCTCTCAGCCGCCGGTCGCGCAGCGACCGCCGCGGCTGAAAGCCTCGACCGCGCGCCTGGTCCCTCGCCGCGCTCTCGCTCCCGCGGCGCGAGGCTCCTCCCCTCTGGGAGACTCCTCGCGCCTCGCATCTTTGCCATTACTCGGACAGGCTCCTAGGACCAGAAACATCCCCTTGCTACGGGGCCACCTCTGGGGCGGCCACCACGGGGAGGTCCCAGTGCGCGAGGAGGATCTCGAAGCGTCTCTGCTCTTCGCGCTGAAACGTCTCTTGGTCCGGGAAGAGCTGCCTCTTTATCTCCTCCTCTCCGGAGCCCTCGGCGGCGGCCGCGGCACTGCGGAAAACGATCGTGACGCGGAAGTCCCAGCGCTCATCCTCGGTGGCGTGATACCGCGGCTTCTCGGCCTTGACCTCGAGGAATCTTCCCGACTCGATCTGCTTCTTCAGTACGGGGAGATGGTTCTTCCGGAAGAGCCGCGCGAACTCATCGGCGTAGCCCCACTTGGCCTTGTAGTAGTACTCGACGACGAACGGGGTCTCGGTCCGCGCGGCCGGCCGGGCGGAGGGAGACGGCGTCTGGGCGGCCGCCGGAGTCGGGATCGCGGCCACGGCCGCGAGAAGAGCCGCAGTGCCGAGAACCCGGGAGCGTAAGAGAGCGTTGCAAGCTATGAGTCTCATGAAACCTCCGAAGAAGTTGGGGTCAGCACTTCGCGGCATCATAGAGGAAGCCTCGGAGGAAGATATGGGAGAAGAGGAGAAGAGGATCTTGACTTCAAACGAGTTTCGGAAGATGGCTCTCGGTCTTCCTGAGGTCTTCGAGTCGTCGCACATGGGTTACCCGGACTTCCGAGTGGGCGGAAAGATCTTCGCGACGCTGGGCGTTCCGGACCCGGACTGGGGCATGGTGAAGCTCACGCCCGACGAGCAGGAGATCTTCGTTCAGCTAGAGCCCGAAGGTTTTCAGCCCGTCAAGGGTGGCTGGGGCCGCCAGGGAGCCACCAACGTGCGGCTGCGATCGGCGAAGAAGACCACGGTGCGCGAAGCGCTCTTCGCCGCCTGGCGCAACAGGGCTCCAAAGAGCCTCGTGCGACAGCTCGCCCAGATTTTAGGTAGGATAAAATGCCCGACCGAAGGTAGGACATGGCCAAGGCTAAGATTTCCGTCACGATTGATCGGTCGCTCCTTCGCGATTGCGACCGCCTGGCTCGGGGAACCAGCCGCAGCGAGGCCGTGGAGCAGGCGCTCACCCGCTGGATTCGGGAGCGCCGCCGGCGGAGCCTGGAAGATGAGATCGAACGGTACTACGCCTCGCTTTCGGCTGCCGAGGGACGCGAGGACAGGAAGTGGGCCAGTCTCGCGGCCCGAGTCCTCGGCGAAACCTGGAAGTGAACCCCGCGCCGCAGCGGGGATGCTTCTACTGGGTGTCGATTCCCGGAGAGCCGGCCGCCAAACGCCGGCCCGCGCTGGTCGTTTCTGTGAACAGCCGTAATCGGCTGGCGGGCGACGTGCTGGTCATTCCCGCCAGCACGACATTGCGACCGGCACCCACGCATGTGCAGTTCAAGAGAGGAACGGGCGGTTTGCCTCGCGACTCGGTGCTCAAGTGCGAGCAGATCACGAACCTGCCAAAGCGGCTGCTTGGAGAATCGGCGCTTGGCGGGCAGCTATCGGCCGCGCTTCTCGAGGATGTCGAGCGCGGGGTCCTGCGCGCCATAGGCGTGCCCGTACCCTGAGCGACGAACTGGTGGCCGCCTAGCTTAGCTTGGATGGCGAGGTGGACAGAGATCGAGACCTCGGACTCTATCGACAAAGCCCAGTGAAGCGGGAGCGAGCGAGCTTCCGGGCGCTACGGTGGTAAACGCACGAGTCGTGATTGACGACTTCTCAGGGCCGAGGCCGTATTTGCATCTACAAGCAAAAGAGGGCCGCTGCATTGTCGAAGAGGATCTTCCGCTTGACCTCGTCCGAAAGCGGAAGAGAGAGGAAATCGTCGACGTTGCGGCGCATCGACTCAACCCCCTTCGAAGGCCAATCGGTTCCCCATAGGACTCGATCGGCCATCTCGGAAATGCGCGGGAGGACCTCCAGTAGCTTCTTCGGGGGGATGCTCGAGATGTCGAGCATGACGTTTGGATGCCGTCGGAGGAGAAAGAACGCCGTCTCGTACCAGAGAGGACGGCCTGCGTGACACAGGACGATGGTCGTCTGAGGAAAGTCGACCGCCACGTCGTCGCACGCCATCGGGTCCGCGTAGACGTTGCGAGCGCCGGAAAAGATGGACGTCCCCGTGTGGATTAAGACCGGCCGCCTCGCCTCGCCCGCCACGCGGTAGACGTCGGCGAGAGAGGGG
>DASXTI010000246.1:0-38224 GCA_036505535.1 Thermoanaerobaculia bacterium | reverse complement strand
GGTCCGGAGATCGAGAACTTCCCGACGTTGCCGACGACCGAGAGGGACAGAACGCGGCCGTCCAGCAGCCGTTCGGCCTCCGCTCCGACGTCGTCCTCGCTGAGGGCCTCCACCTTCGCGATGAGCTCCTCGGGGGGCACGATCCGCCCGAGGTAGAACTCTTGCCTCGCCGCCGAGGACATGCGCGAGACGGTCGACTCCAACGCCAGGATCATGTTCCCCTTCAAGTTCTCCTTGGCCCAGCGAAGCTCCATCGGCCGCACGCCGGCACGCTTCAACTTCTTGAGCTCTCGCAGAGTCACATCGAGCACGCGCGGCAGATTCTTCGGCGCGCAGGCTGCCGAGACCATTTCATATCCGCCGAGCCGGTAGGAATTAAGCGCCGAGCCGATCGAGTATACGAGCCCGTGCTTCTCGCGCACCTCTTGAAAGAGGCGCGAGGACATGCCTCCGCCCAGAACGATGTCGAGAAGATTGGCCGCGAAGCGCCGGTTGCTCGCCTGCGGCGGCCCGGCCATGCCGAGGCAGACATGGACCTGTTCGAGGCCGCGGCGCGAACGGACCTGCACGTGCTGATGCGACCGGGGCCGACGCTCGACCCGGCGTTGCCGCGGTGCGCCGCGCCCCGGGCGCCGCCGGAAGAGCTTCTCGACCGAAGAGAGCACGTCGGCCGAACGGACGTGTCCGGCCACCGAGACGATCAGGTTGCCCGGCGCGTAGCGGGAACCGTAGTAGCGATAGAGGTCCTCCCGGCCGATCGCGCGTACCGTGTCGGCCGTGCCGAGAATCGGCGCGCCGAGAGGATGGCTCTTCCAGAAGGATCGGACGAACATTTCATGGACGAGGTCGTCCGGGTTGTCGTTGGCCTCGCCGATCTCCTCGAGAATGACCCCCCGCTCGGTCTCGATGTCCGCGGCATCGAAGGCCGGCGAGAGCACGATGTCGCCCATCAGCTCGAGGGCCTCGCCGAAGCGGGTGTCGAGCGTGTGGACGTAGAAGCCGGTGTACTCCTTCGTCGTGAAAGCGTCGACGTCCCCCCCGAGCCGGTCGATGGCGCGCGCGATCTCGACGGTCGAGCGGCGGCGTGTACGCTTGAAGAGGACGTGCTCGAGGAAGTGGGAAATGCCCTGCCGCGACGCCGGCTCGTCCCCCGATCCCGCCCCGATGAAGAAGCCGAAGCTGAAAGAGCGCACGTCCTGCATCTCGTCGATTAAGACGGTGGTTCCGTTGTCGAGGATGTGCTTGACGACCACTGGCGGACCCTCCGGCGGGGGCTTGATTCTAGCGCCCTCCGAGCCAAAGGGGGGGCAGATTTCAAACTACTGATGAATCGGGACTTACGGACGCGCGGGGGTCGGTGTTCCGCGCCAGTTCAGCGTGCCGGGATCGAAGGGCTGCTGTGTGTCGTTGTCGGCGTCACCCGCGATGAAACGCCACTCGTCGTAGAACT
Organism: Thermoanaerobaculia bacterium; assembly: GCA_036505535.1. GTDB lineage: Bacteria > Acidobacteriota > Thermoanaerobaculia > UBA5066 > Gp7-AA6 > DAHUXD01. Next base: position 36,774 of record DASXTI010000246.1, on the reverse strand, counting down.
CCTTCTCGCGCCACTTCCGGAGGGCCTTTTTGTGGACCTTCGAGCGGACCCCGACGATGGGACCCACGGTTTTGCCCTCGGGCTGGCCGAAGAGGGAAGCCGGCGTGGGCGTAGGGCGAGGGGCGGCGCCCCCTTCCTCGCCGGGTCCGGGCGTGTGTGGAAAGAGGCCGCCGTAGGTGGAGGGAGGCTGATTTCCTGAGCCCGGCGTCTGCCGGGGCCTCGGACCCGAAGGCCCCCTGCCGCCCGGGGGAGCCCCGCCTCCTCCCATCGGCATGGCATCCGGCGAGCCCGCGATAATGACTTGCCAACCGGTGCAGTTACACATCGGTTCTTTCCAGAGCTGCCGGATCGTCCGCGGCCGGGTTTCGTAGAGCTCCTTGAGCTCGTTGGGAAGCCTGCCATACCGCTTCTGGAAGGCCAGGATCGCCCGCGCGTATTGCTTGCCGCGGAAGATGAGCTCGGTTTCTTTGTCCCGCTGGATGATCGTCGCGATCGAAGGCCCTACCGCCGCGATCAGGATCGTCAAGATCGCGATCGCGACGGCGACGCCCACGAGGGTGAAGCCAGGGGCGAGTTGGCAGTCGGTAGTTGGTAGTCGGTAGTGGGCGCGGCGCCCTTCTACCAACTGCGGACTACGGACTACCGACTCCTTTTCCATCACCATTCGTTGTAGCTCGTCCCATCCAGCGCTTTTTCCTTCGAAGCGCTATGGACGTCGATGATGCCCGGGACCACCTGCTGGCTCGGATCGTCCGGCTCGGATGGCTCTTCTTCGTAGGTGAGGACCCAGTTGGCCTCCTTGGTCATCGGATCCAGCGGGATCTTCCGCATGTAGCCGTCTTTGATGAGCGTCTGGAGGTCGGCGGGGTAGTTTCCCTTGTCCCCCTTATACTGGTCGATGACGCTCCGGAAGGTAAAGAGGTCGGCGCGCAGCGTTGCCTCCCTCGCGCGCTTGGGCGAATCGCGAAGGGCCGGCACAGCGATGGCCGCGAGGATGCCGATGATCGTCATGACGACGAGGAGCTCGAGGAGGGTGAAGCCGCGCTCGAGTCGGGAGTCGGGAGTCGGGAGTCGGGAGAGCGCCCTGCCGCATGCTCCTCTTGACTGTTGACTGTCGACTCTCGACTCTCCCTTCATCACCAATCCTTGTACAGCGTCCCGTCCAGCCCTTTCGCGTCGGACAGCGAATAGACGTCATAGACGTTCTGGCCTCCCCAGGCGAAAGAGTCGGGCTCATCCTGGTAGGACCGCAGCCCCCATTCGGCCTTCCCCGTCATCGGATCGATCGGGATGCGGCGGATGAATTTCTGCTTCTTCTTCACCTGGCCGACGAGATTTACCCCCTTGACCAGAGTTTCGAGGTCGGGAGGATAGCCTTCGCCGCCGACCTCGAGCGGGATCAGCCCGGCATCCGAGAACTGCTTGTACTTGTCGATCGCGTCGCGCATCAGCCGCAGCTCGTAACGCAGCTCCAGCTCCTTCTGGCGCCTCAGGGAGTATCGGGCGACGGGAACCGCCATCGCCGCCAGGATCGCAATCATGGTCGCCACGACGGCAAGCTCCACCATCGTGAAGCCCGCGGCAAATCGCCGGCGCGAGCGAGGGAGGGAAAGGCTCATCGGACCTCGATGACCAGCTGCGAACGCGTCACCGAAGACCCGAGAGCATCGTTTGAGTCGAGGCTCCATGCGGACCGGCCGGCGGCGACGCCCTGCACCGTGATCTCGGCAATCGCACGGGTCCCGGACAGATCGCTGGCCGCGGGCAGGTCGATGACGACGACGCCGTTGCCGATCTGGGCGTCGGCGGCGCCGATGCCGGCGAGAATCGGGCGGACGGCCATTGCCGCCGCGATCGAGGGGTCGAAGCGGACCGTCAACGCTCCTCCCGGGAAACCCGCGGACGACGTTGCGCGCACCAGGACCGATTGCTGCTGGCCCGGCCTCAACGCGAGGTAGGCCGGATCGAAGTCGAGCAGGAGCGCCTCCGACGCGACCGATGCCGCCGCCGTGACCGCCACCGAGGCGGCGTCGCGAGAAGCGGGCGACGCGCTCGTTTCGGCGCTGGCGCCCTGCGGCGGGATGGACTGACGCGGCGGCGGCGGCGTGGGCGGGGGCGGCGGAGGCTTGAAGATGTCGGTCGGGCCGCCGCTCGGGGCGAGGTTGATCGCCGGGGGACCGGTCGTCGGGGGCGGCGTGGTCCGGGGCGGCGGCGGCGCACCCGGCTTCGTGGTCGCGTCGAAGGGGCCCATGTCGCGGGAAGGGCTCTCCACGCGAGGCGTGCCCTGGTACGAGATGTTTGCGTCCGTGCCGACGTAGACGGGCTCCAGATCTTCGGCCGTGACATCCGGAATTCGGATGATGTGCGGGGTGAGCGTCAGAACGAGGTCGGTGGTCTGGGTCTGCCTCTTGTTGTGCGAGATCAGGGCACCCAGGATCGGAATCTGACTCGCGAAGGGAATCTCATCGGTGGCATTTGCGCGATCGCGGCGAAACAATCCGGCGAGCAGATTCGTCTCCCCATCCTTCAGGCGAATGTTGGAGGAGATCGTCCGGGTTCCGATCGTCGGCTGCGAGGTCCCGCCGTAGGTCACGGGGGCGCCGAGCTGCGAGACCTCGACCATCAGCTTGAGCGTGATCTCCTTGTTGTGATGCACGCGGGGCTCGACTTCGATCTTGATACCGACGTCCTGGTACTGAAACGACGTGACCGGAACGATGGCGCCTCCGGTGGTCGTGGTGCTGGTGTTGAAGCTCGTGACCGGAATGGGGACCTTGTCGCCGATGACGAGCTGCGCCTTCTGCCCCTCGGCGACCCGGAGCTGCGGCTTCGCCAGCAGGTCGGCGTCGGAATTGTTCTTGATGAAGTTATAGGTCACCGACGGGATCGTGAACCCGAGGGAGCTTATCGCGAGTTTCTTCAACTGATCCCAGCTGAACGCGCCCGACGGCAGCGGGGCGCCTAGGTTCGTCGTGCCGCCGGGCGCGGGGACCGTCGCGCCGATGCTGTAGCCCAAGAGCGGCCCGAGGTCCAGAAGCTTGGTCGTGTTGACCTGCAGGAGCTCGACGTCCACGACGACCTCGGCGACCTGCTTGTCGTTCTGCTCGACGATCCGTTCCGCGATCGCGACCTTGTCCGCCGTGTCCCTCAGAGTGATCGAGTTCTCCGCCTTGTTGACCGAGATCCGCGTCGTCTGGAGAAGGGCGCGCAGGGCGTTGGCGACCTCCGTGACGTCGGCGTTCGAAAGAAAAAAGGTTCGAATGACGAGGTCCTCGTAGGTCTTGCGGTTCTGCGGCGTGTCCGCGGCGACGAGAATGGTCCTTTCGTCGATAATCTTGTAGAAGTGATTCTCCTGCCGAATGAGCGTCTCGAGGGCTTTCTGGAACTCCAGCCCGTTCAAGACGATTGAAACGTTGTCGTCCTTCAACTGCGGGTCGAAGATGATGTTGATGCCGGCCGCGTCGGCCAACGCCCGATAGATCTGTTTGATCGGCTTGGGCTGAGGGAAATTCAGGTTGATCGGCTTATCGCTGGAGGGCTCGAGAATGGGCACGATGGGTCTCGCGCCGCGGGCCTTCTTCTTGAGCTTCTCCATTCGGGTCTCGCCGTTGCGCTCCGCCTGGAGCTTCGCGAAGTCTTCCCGCGCCTTGCGCAGCTCGACGGATGCGTAGTCGTTGGTCGGGTCGAGGACGACGGCCTGCTCGAGCTCGAGGATCGCAAGCTCCGGGTTGCCGGAGGAGCGATAGAGCTTTCCCTTGTCGAAGTGAGCCTGGGAGGCGCGCAGCTTTGCTCGCTGGAGAGAGAGCTTGAACTGAGGATTGCCGGGATTGGACTCGACCGCCCGCGCCAGCTTCATGACCGCGAGATCCCACTGGCCGCGCTCCTCGGCATCGCGGGCCTCGCGGAAGAAGCTGGACCCGGTGCAGCCCACGGTCGCGGCAAGCAGCGTCGCGGCAATCGAAGCCTTCAAGAACTTCATCGACGGTGTCCCCTTCCCAATCGAGTTCGGAGCGTTCACGGCGTAATCCCCAGACGCCGAGTCTCGGACGGCGCGAACCCCACGAATCCCACGTCGATCGACTCGTAACCCACCTTCCGGACTACGAACTTGCCGAACAGAGTGTCACCCTCGCGAACGTTGAAGACCTGATCTCCCTGCTGAATCACGGCGATCGGATGCTCTTTTGGCCCGAAGGTGCCGAGAAACTTGAACGAGATCTCCGGAGGCCGCGGCGTCGGAGTCGGCGGCGGCGGCGGGAGCGGCCCGATGAAACGGCCGTCTCCCGGAACCGGCGGGGCCGGCGTGGGTGTCGGCGGCGGAGGATGGGTCGGCTCGCGCAGATCGAAGAGGTCTCGTCCGGTGTCGCCCCCTCCGTGCGCGCCGACGGAGCCAAAGTCCTTGAGCGACAGAATCGGAACCTCTTCCGGAGAGACTTCTTTGGCCGCGGGCCGGCGCCCACGCTCCGGCGCCACGGGCTCATCGCCGGTTGGGTTGAGACGGAGCCCGCCCGATCGCGCCGAAGGGGACGGCAATGGCGGAGCGGCACCCGCGCCCGGCCTCCAGCGCACCAGGGCGAGCAGGAGCACGGCGGCCAGCACTCCGAGCAGGATGGCTTGCCGCCGCGAGCCGAGGGATTTGCCGAGCGCCATCAGCTCACGCTCCGCGCCGGCGCGGCGGCCTTCGCGGGCTTCTCGGGAACGGCTTCCCGATCCGCGAAGTAGGTCACCAGTTCGAGCTGGACCTGCACCGACCCCGGCTGCTCCACATCCCGGTTGACGGCGATGCTCCGTACCGCGATCCAGCGCTTATCGGTCTCGAAAGCGCGAAGAAGCCGCTTGAAGCGCCCGTAATCGCAGCGGACCGGAAACTGAATCCGCATCTGGGTCAGTGGCAGCTTCGGCATGGGAGTCGTCGTGTAGGAGATCTGAGACGTCGAGACCCCGGTCTCTCGGAGCACCGCGTGCACTTCGGCGATGATCGACGCGAGGGTCTCGCGCTGAGGACCGACCCTCCGGCCGTAAAACTCCTCGATCGCGGCGGAGACGCCGTCGAGGCGGTCGCGCTGCCCGGCGAGCTTTGCGGCTTCGGACTCGCTCGCTTCGACGGCCCGCTTCAACTCGTCCCGCCGCGCCTCGAGGGCTTGCCGGCGATCATGGAAGGTGGAACGGTAGCTCAGAAAAAACAGGAAATTGCCGACCGAAAAAAGCGCGGCCACCGCCAGAAGCGGGAGCCGCCGGCGCCACATCGCGGTCGATGGGCTCATCGTCCCTCCGGCTGGTAGCGGCTCTCGATCTCGAACCGGAGGGGCTCATTGGCGCCCGCTTCGGGGACCGCCTCGGACTTGAGCGACACGTGTGCGAACGCCGGATCCTTCGAAAGCGCCGCGACCGTCTGCACGACCGCCTCGCGCTTGCGCGCGATCAGCGACAGGTCGAGCCCCGTCTCCCCGCCGCCGGCTTCGAACCGCGGCTGCAGGCTCGAGAGGCCGACATCTGACGGCAGGGTCCGCTCGAGGCGCGCGAGCAGCCTCGTCCAGGAGAATCGGCGCTCCGCCACGATCCGGGCGACCCCGAGACTCTCTTCCGCCAGCGCCGACAACCGGTAGGAGGAGAGCGCCTTCCGAGCGGTTTTCGCCGAATCATCGGCGCGCTTCTGCCGCGCCTCGAGCGCGGCGATCTCCGCCCGCGTGTCGGCCACTTCCCGCCGGTAGTCGGCGAAGAGCCGGACGTTGGCGAAGAGAAACACGGCGCCGATGAGCAGCAGCCCCCCCGCGATGCCGTAGGCGGGCCGGTCGTCCTGAAAGGGACGCCTCGCAAAGTTCCAGGAGCGGCTCATCGCTTACCGTACACCACGGCGAACCCCGCCAGAAGCTCCGGCCGCGATGCGACGCGCTGGTCGAATCCGGAGTCCGCCGAAAACAACCGGCCCGAGATGGGAACGGGCGTGACCGGAAAGGCTGATGCCTTCTCCAGCTCACGGCCGGGCAGCTCGTCGTGCACGTAGACGGCCTTCAGCCCCGGTCCTTTCAGTTTCTCGGCGTAGTACGAGAGCGACAGCCGCGCCTCGCGGTCGTGATCCTCGTCCCCATTCGGGGGTCGCTGGCGGAAAAAGATGGGCGCCGTACCGCGAACGATCAGGAAGGAGAAGGCCGCGCTGGACCGGTGCAGCAGCGCGTAATCTCCCGGCGACTCCGACGAGAGCAGCGGCGCGAGCCCCTCGAACAGAGCGAGACTGGCCGGCGCCAGGTATCCGATCCGCACGCCCAGCTCTTCGAAGGAACGCTCGATGAGGTCGATCGATTCGCGCGGGGTCGCGGCGACGAGAACGCGCTTTTCGTCGGAAAGCACCGGCATCGGCTCGTAGATGACCTCGAGCTCGGCGGTGGAGCTCGGAAGGAGCTTCTTCAGCTTCCAGATGACCATTTCGCGCCCCGCCGGCCCGTCGTCGGGCAGCGTGTCGAGCTCGACGGGGAGGATGCGGGCCCAGGAATCGGGGTACAGAGCCGAAGCGCGGGCAAGCCGCCCACCCGCCAGCGCGCGCGCCGCCTTCACGGCCTCGGCAACGGCCTCTCGGGTGAGAAGGGGGGATCCCGCCGCGCCGACGGAAAGCGAGCCCGACGGATAGCGGAAGTGGCGCACCTCTTCGAAGCCCGGAGGCGAGTCGCGACGCACGCGCGCGTACGTGACCCCGTCGTCGAGAAGGCAAAAGACATGAGGCGGCACGACCGGCGCGAGAAAGGGAAGCTTCATGCCCCCCTCTCGGCTCTGGACTCGTCTACTCAACAAAGGTCACCTTGTTGATCTCCTTCAAGGTCGTCAACCCCTCGAAGACTTTGGCGAGCGCGGCGTCCCGGAGGAAGATCATCCCCTCCTCTTTGGCGGCCCGTTTGATCTCGGCCGCCGGCCGGCGCTCGAGGATGAGCCCCCGAATCCGGTCGGAGAGGTCGAGCAGCTCGGCGATCGCCATCCGCCCGTGGAAGCCGGTGCCGTCGCACTCGAGGCATCCTTTCCCCTCGTAGAACACCCGAGTCCGCATCGCCTCCGGGTCCAGACCCGCTTCCCGGAGAACCTCGGGCGCGATCGACACCGTCTCCTTGCAGTGCGTGCAGATCTTTCGAACCAGCCGCTGCGCGAGAACGCAGTTCAAGGCGGAGACGAAGTTGTAGAGCTCGACCTTCATGTTGAGAAAGCGGCCCAGCACGTCGACGACGTTGTTCGCGTGGACGGTCGTGAACACGAGATGGCCCGTCAGGGCAGATTGCACGGCGATCTGCGCGGTCTCTTCGTCGCGGATCTCGCCGACCATGATCTTGTCCGGGTCATGGCGGAGGATGGAGCGCAACCCGCGAGCGAAGGTCAGGCCCTTCTTCTCATTGACGGGAATCTGGGTGATCCCGCGCAGCTGGTACTCGACCGGATCCTCGATCGTGACGATCTTGTCCTCGACGGACTGGATCTCCGAGAGGCAGGCGTAGAGCGTCGTCGTCTTGCCCGAGCCCGTCGGCCCGGTGACGAGCACCATGCCGTAGGGCTCGCGGATGAACTTGCGAAGTTTGCGTTTCGTTTCCGCATCGAAGCCGACGACCTCGAGGTTCAAGCTCTTGAACTCGGCGTTGGCGGACTCCTTGTCCAGAATGCGGATGACGGAGTCCTCACCGTGCACGGTCGGCATGACGGAAACACGGAAGTCGATCGTGCGCCCCCGCACGCGCAGCTTGAAGCGGCCGTCTTGAGGGATGCGCTTCTCCGCGATGTCCAGCTCCGACATGACCTTGATGCGGGAAATGATCGTGCCGTGGTGCCTCTTGTCGATGGGGTCCATTGCCTGATACAGCACGCCGTCGATCCGGTACTTGATGAGGACGACGTTCTCCTGCGTCTCGATGTGGATGTCGGAGGCCCGCCGCTGGATCGCATTGAAGACGACCGAATCGACCAGCTTGATGATCGGGGAGGCATCCTGGGTGATGCGATCGATCGTGAGGGTCTCCTCCCCCTCCTCGTCCTCGGATACCAGCTGCATCCGAAAGTCCTCGGTCGCCTCGTCCAGCACGCGCTGCGAGGATTCGCTCTTCTGGAGGATGTCGGCGATCGCCGCGCGGCTCCCGACCTTCACCCGCAGCGGGAGACCCACCAGCAATTGCAGCTCGTCTCGCCGAACGACGTCGGTGGGATCCGCGCAGATCACCGTCATCACCCTGTCGGTTCGACTCTCCGGAACGAAGGAGTAACGGAGCATCCACTCGACCGGAATGGAGCGGAACAGCTCGGGATCGATCCGGAACGACGCCAGATCGACGTACGGCAGACCCAGCCGCTCGGCGAGGGCGATCCCCTGCGCCTCCTCCTCCGCGCGGGTGGAGAAGCGAACTTCGCTGTTGGAAAACTGCTTGGCCATCAGAGAGAGCTCCTCTTCCTTCTCACGACTTGATCGCCGACATCAGCCGGAACATGGGCAGGTAGACGGAAAGCAGGATCGTCACGATGACGCCTCCCATGATGACGAGGATGGCCGGCTCGACGAAGGAGACGACGCGCGCGAGAAGCAGGTCGATCTCTTCGTCGTAAAACTCGGAAACGGCCGTCAGCATCTCTTCGAGCGCGCCCGAGGTCTCACCAACCTTGATCATCTCGATCGTCAAGTCCGTGAAGATCCCCGTGGCCTCGAGCGCGTGCCAGAGCTCGCCCCCCTCGCGGACTTTGGGCACGACCTCGCCGACGCGGCGGGAGATCGACCGGTTGCCGATCGCCATCGAAGAGTCCTCGAGCGCGGGCACGAGCGGCGTGCCGCCGCCGAGAAGCGTCGAGAGGCTCCGCGTGAATTGCGTGATCGCGAACCGCCGAAAGACACCGCCCACGACCGGCAGCCTCAGCATCGCCGCGTCCAGCCACTCCCGTCCCGCAACGGTCTTGAACCAGCGCGAGGCCAGAAAGGCCCCCCCGGCCAGGCCCGCGGCGATGAAGAAGAAGTTGGTCTTCAAGAAATTCGCGACGCTCAGCACGACCACGGTCAGCAGCGGCAGGTCCGCGTCGAAATCGGCGAAGAACTCGGTAAAGCGGGGGATCACGTACGTCATCAGGATCGCGATCAGAACGACGGAAAGGAGAATCAGGATCGCCGGATAGACGAGCGTCGAGATGACCTTGCGCGATAACCCGATGACGGTCTTCTGATACTTCAGATAGCGGCGCAAGACGCTTTCGATCTCGCCGCTCTTCTCCCCCGCCTTCAGCGAGGTCCAGTAGAGTCGTGGGAAGAGATCCCCTTCCTCCGCGAACGCCTCGGAGACCGAGGCTCCGGCATTGACTCGCGCGCGGACGTCGGTGAGCACACGGCGCAGCGTCGGGTTCTTCTGCCGCTCCAGCAGGATCTCGAAGGCGCGCACGACCGGCAGCCCGGCCTTCAGCAGCGCGATCATCTCCTGGTTGAAGATGAGAAAGTCGCTCATCTTCACCCGGCCCTTGCCGGCGGCTCGGCGGCCGCCGAGCGCGAACCCTTTTCGGCGAACCTCGAAGACGTGGCCACCGCGACGCTCGACCTCCAGCCGGGCGGCGCCGATGCTCGCAGCCATGACCGACTGCTCCGCGACGGAGCCGTCGGGCCAGCCTGCCCGGACGCGGAATTCGCTCACGGCCGCTTCTCCACGGCCTTCGCGCCCGGCGAGCCCTTTCCGGGAAGGTCGGCGCGGGGCATTTCCTGCGCGAGCAGGATCAAGATCAGGGCGCTCTTGGAGGCCTCCTCCTTGGAAGCGCCGACGACGAGCGTCTGCGAAAGCGTCACCGGAATCGCGGCGCGGTAGAGAGGACTGACGTAGGCCATCCCCCTGTCGGTCTTGCGCAGGCGGGAGAGCTCGAAGGGGGAAAGGAGCAGCTCGCCTCCGGCGCCGGCGGACCGGATCGTGAAGCCCAACGTGTACTCGCCCGCAAACTGATACTGCACGCGGCCCCCCTCGATCCCGCGCAACACCGCCGAATCGATCAGCGCGTAGTCATTGAACTGAAAGAGGGACTTCAGCTTCGCTCCCAGGCCGCCGATCTCCCGCGAGATCGACCCCGCGGGAACGTCTGCCCGGGCGCGCACGAGCTTGATGGCGAACGTATAACCGCGCGGAGCGACGTCGAAGGCGGCCAATACCTTGCCGATCTGATCGAGCTTGTCGGGGCGGTCGGTGACGGTCATGGCGTTCAACTTCTGGGTCAGCGTGACCGAGGCGGAGTCGGATAGGTGAGGCCGAATCAGCAGCGCGGCCTCTTCCACGCGCTTGTACTTGAGCACGTAGACACGTACTCCCGCTTCCTCCGCCGCCCTCAAGGGCAAAGCGGAAAGCGAGATCACAGCGAGGAAGAACAGAATCCTTTTCACCTGAATGAAATCCTCGGCCCCTTCCGGGACCGGCCCGGGCGGTGACTAGATGTCGAGCCCCCGATCCACGATCCAGACCACGCGCGGTTCCCCCCGGCCGGCGCCGGGATTCCAGTCATAGACCGTTGCGTTCGACCGTGGCGCCTCCGACCCGGGAAGCGCTACCGGCTGCAGCTTCGCCTCTCCGGACGGGCGCGCGGCCGGGGCCTCGGCGATTCCGGGACCCGGTGGCCGGGTGGAGCCACCCGGCTCGAGCAACGTCAGCACCGCGAGCGCCGCCGCCGCGGCCGCTCCCAGAGAGCGCCGCAGGATGGATGCGCGCGGCGTACCGGTCCGACGCTCGGCTTCCATCAGGGATACTCCCGTCCGGACGGCTCGCAGAATCTGCTCGGTTTCCGCGGCGGGCATTTCCTCACGCCACACGCCCGCAAAGAGCAGCGTCGAGTCGTGCGCGCTCGCGACGCCCCGGCACTCGGAACAGCCGGCCAAGTGATCCCGAAGCGCCCGCCGCTCGCGCGCCGACAGCGAATCCTGGAGATAGGCGCCGAAATTTCCGCGAGCGACCGCACAGACCGGACTCATGACGGCAACCGCCCCCGCAGAAACTCCGGATATAGCCGCTCCATCTCCCGGCGAAGGATGCGGCGGGCGTTGAAGAGGTGATTGCGCACGGTCGACTCGCCGCAGCGCAGGATCTCGGCGATCTCTCGCGTCTCGCAGTCTTCCATCTCCTTCAGAACGAATACGGCCTTCTGCTTCTCGGAGAGCCGCAGGGAGACGTTCTCGAAGAGGCGGGCGAGCTCGCAATTCTCGGCCGAACGGGTCGCCTCCCCGGCCGTCGACTCTTCGCGCTGGCGCACGAGCTGGAGAGTTGCCTCATGCGCTCGTTCGCGGCTGCGCGAGCTGCGAAGAAAGTCGATCGAGAGGTTCGTCGCGATCCGGTAGAGCCAGGTGTTGAACGAGTACTCCTCGTCGTAACGGTGAACCTCCGCCCAGACGCGGAGAAAAACGAGCTGCGCGACGTCTCGGGCGTCCTCCCCATTTCCGACGATCCGCCTCGCGAGGGATACGACCGCGGGGGTCTTCCGAACGACCAGCGTTTCGAAGGAGAGAATGTCCCCGCCTCGGGCCCGAACGGCGAGCTCTCGATCGGACAGCTCCGAGAGCTCCTCGCGCTGCCGGCGCTCGCTGTAGACGAGTTCCATGGGGCTCTTCGAGGTCTCCTCCTGTCGCGGTATACGGATGACGACTCCCCTTCGTTGAGGCCTTTTGTGGCGCCCTAAGCCTTTGAATCTTAGATCCTTGGTCTCAGACGAGCAAGCCATGAAGGGCCCTCGGAGATAATCACAGCGCTTTGCTTTTCTACCGGGTCCTCGCCTCGCTCGCGCTTCTCGCCTATTCGCCTTATGCCCTGTTGCGGTCATTCGCCGGGAGGCGTCGGCTCGGCGACGTACGGGGACGCCTCGGCCGCCGGCCCTATCCCGACCTCGCCGGGGGCATCTGGATCCATGCCGTCTCCGTCGGCGAGGTGGGCGTGGCGCGCAATCTCCTCCCGGCGCTCCGAAGGCGGCTTCCCGGCTGCGCGATCGGCCTCTCGGTGACGACCGCGGCCGGACGAGAGCTCGCCGAGCGGGTGTTGTCGCAGGTCCCGATCTTCGCCTTTCCTTTCGATCTCGACGGGCCGGTTGAGCGGGCGCTCGCCCGCGTCAACCCGGGCTTGGTCATCGTGACCGAAACGGAGCTCTGGCCTCTCTTCCTCCGCCGCGCCTCCCGGCAGGGGATTCCCGTCGCCCTGGTGAACGGCCGAATCTCGGCCCGCTCGTTGGCGAGATACCGACTCGTTCGCCGATGGTTCGCGCGGGTCCTCGAAGGAGTGGTCCTGTTCGCCATGCAATCGCCGGAGGATGCCACCCGGATCGAAGCTCTCGGCGGGCGGCCCGAGCGCATCCGGGTGCTTGGTAACATCAAGTACGACCTGCCGGCGCCACCCTCCTTCGCCGACGCCGGACGGCTCCGCGCCGCTGCGGCCGGACGGCCCGTCGTCGTGGCCGGGTCGACGGGCGAGGGAGAAGAAACCCTCGTCCTCGAAGCCTGTCGACGCTTGCTCGATCGACCCTTTCTGATTCTCGCGCCGCGCCGGCCCGAGCGGTTCGACGAGGTTGCTCGCCTTCTCGAGAGACAGGGCTTGCGTCTACTCCGGCGCTCCACCCTCGACGCCCGACTCGTAACCCCCGACTCCCCCGTCGACGCGTACCTTCTCGACTCCATCGGCGAGCTCGCATCGGTCTACCGAGAAACGGCCCTTGCCTTCGTCGGCGGGAGTCTGGTCCCGACCGGTGGCCACAACCCGATCGAGGCCTGGGCGGCGGGGGTCCCGACCATTGCGGGGCCCCACATGCAGAATTTTCGCGAGGTCGCGGCGCGGGGCGAGGCTCTCGGGATCCTCACACGCGTGCGGGACGTCGCCGGACTCTCTCGCGAGATCGCGGCCGCCCTCGAAAGACCCGGCGACTCTTCCCGCCGCGGGCAGATGGCGGCCCGCTTCGTGGCCGCCAGCGCCGGCGCCGCCGACCGGACCGCGGAAGCCGTGCTTGCCCTTGTGCCGTCGCTTTCCGGCAGGCGAGTATCTACACCGTGATCCTGGCGCCGCTGTCCCACCTCTACGGCAGGCTCCTCGCTCTGCGGGCCCACCTGTACGCGTCGGGCCGCATCGCCTCGCGCCCCCTTCCGCGGCCGGCGATCTCCGTGGGCAACTTGACCTTCGGCGGGACCGGCAAGACCCCCTTCGTCGAGTTTCTGGCGCGGCGGTTTCGTTTCGAGGGAAGGCGGCCGGCGATCCTCTCGCGCGGATATGGCCGCTCATCCCGCGGGGTCGTGGTCGTCTCGGCGGGCGAGGGACCGCTCGTCTCGCCGGAGGAGGGGGGAGACGAGCCGGTGGCGCTCGCGCGCTCGACTTCCGGCGTGGTTATCGTCGTTGGGGAGAAACGCGCCGAAGCGGCCTGCCGCGCCGCCGATCTGGATGCGGACCTCTTCATCCTCGACGACGGATTTCAGCACCTGGCGGTCCGGCGCGACGTCAATCTCCTTTTGCTCGATGCCCGGGACCCCTTCGGAGGCGGAAGTCTGCCGCCCGACGGCCGGCTACGCGAGCCGATCTCGGCCATCCGGCGCGCCGACGCCATTGTCTTCACGCGGGTCGACCTGGGTGCGCCGTCGCCGGAGACGCTCCGCACCATTTCGCGCCTCCACCCCGCCGCGCCCCTCTTCCAGGCTCGCATTCGCCCGTCGGGATTGCGGGATGAGAATGGCTCACCCGTCGACACCGCCTCTTTCGGGGAGCGGCGCTGCCTCGCCGTCTGCGGCATCGCGAACGCTTCGGAGTTCGCTGCCGGACTGCGGGAGCTCGGGCTTGTGCCGGAGGAGTACCTCGAGTTTCACGATCACCAGCGCTACCGCGACCGGCACCTGGCGCGGATCCGCGGCGCGGCGGATCGCACGGGAAGCTCCTGGATCGTGACGACCGAGAAGGACGCCGTAAAGCTATCCGGCCGCATCCTCCTTCCGCTCGTGACGGTCCGTCTCGGCGTCGAGGTCGCCGAGTCCGGGTTCTTCCCCTTCGTCGCCTCGCGAGCGTCGGCCACGACCTCGGGCCGGCCGTCCGCCGGACCATGAGCAGTGCCCGGATCATGAGCCGCGCGGCACCACGGCCCGCCCGACGACGCCGGCGCTCGCCGCTGCGGGATCACGTCGAGCTCGTGCTCTTTCGTCTCGCGACCGGCGCGCTGTCGCGTCTTCCCCGCGGCGTTCCGGCGGCTCTGGGCGGCCGCGTCGCCCGTCTCTACGTCCGCCTCGGTCGGAAGCGTCGCCGAATCCTCTTCGACAATCTCGCCATTGCTTTCCCCGACATGAGCCCGGCCCAGATCGCGCGGGTCGCCGGAGATTCCGCGGAGGCTCTGGGGATGGCGTTGATGGAGTTTCTCGAAGTCTCCGACATGTCGGCGCAGGAAATCCGAAACCGGATCCGCGTCGTCGGGGAAGAACATCTGCAGGCGGCGAGGTCACGCGAGAGAGGTGTATTCCTTCTGTCCGCCCACATCGGCGGTTGGGAGCTTGGCGCGATTCGGGCGGGGCTTCTGGCCGAGCCGATCGCACCCGTCGTTCGCCCGCTGGACAATCCCTTGCTCGAAGAAGAGCTTGCACGTCGCCGCACGAGATTCGGGAACCACCCGATCGCCAAGCGCGACGCCGCGCGGGACATCCTCCGTGCGATGCGAGCCCGGCAGACAGTGGCCATCCTCATCGACCAGAACGTGCTGGCTCACGAAGCGGTCTTCGTTCCTTTCTTCGGGCGTCTTGCCGCGACCACACCCTCCCTCGCGGTTTTTCAGCTGAAGACCGGCGCACCGGTCGTGCCGGTCTTTACCTGGCCGGAAGGGGATGGCCGTTACCGGCTGGAGTTCGAGCAGCCGATCTTCGCCGACGAGTTCCGAGCTATGGAAGTCGACCGTGACGAGGCGATCCGGCGGGCGACGGCGCGCTATATGGAGGTCACCGAGGCCGCGGTCCGCAAAGCTCCCGCCGCGTGGCTCTGGATGCACAATCGCTGGCGCACCCGGCCGCCGGAGTGAGTTAGCAGCCGGGAGTCAGGAGTTGGGAGTGAGCGGGACACGCCGACGCAAAGACAGGGGTCGTAGCCCGTGACTCCCGACTCCCGACTCTCGACTCCCGACTCACGCACGTCCCGACTCATCGTGGCGCCGAACTGGCTCGGCGACTCGGTCATGTCGCTTCCCATGCTGCGCGCCGTGCGCCGCGCCCATCCGCAGGACCGGCTCGCCGTTCTCGCGCGGCGCGGCCCCGCCGATATCTATCGTGCCGATGGCAGCGCCGACGAGGTCCTGGTGCGGTCCTCGCTCGCGGCCGACCTGCTCCGCCTGCGCCGCAAGCGTTTCGACGAAATCTGGCTCCTGCCAAACTCGTTTCGGGCGGCCCTTCTCGCCTTCTTGTCGGGCGCTCCTCGCCGAATCGGTTACGAAACAGATCGCCGCGCGGGACTCCTGAGCCACGCATTGCCTCGTCCGCCGGCGACTCGGCACCAGCTGCGCGACTACGACCTCCTCTTGAAGGCGCACGGAATCGCGCCGGACTTCGACCCCCCCCGGCTGCGCGTCCCGGAGGCCGCCGTACGGCGGGCGAACGAGGCTCTCCGCCTCGCGGGCCTTTCCGAGGGAGCCCCCCTCGTTCTCTTGTGCCCCGGCAGCGCCTCCGCCGAGACCAAGCGGTGGCCGGCCGCGCGCTATGCGGAGCTGGCCGATTCACTCGCCCGGCAAGGGCTCTCCTGCGCGGTCGTCGTCGGACCGGCCGAGGTCAGGCTGGCCGCGAAGGTGACAGCCGCCGCCCGTTCCGCGTTGCCCGCGCTCGGCGCGGACCTCGATTCCGTCGAGCTCGCCGCCCTTCTCGCCCGCGCACGCGTGGTCGTTTCGAACGACTCGGGGCCGATGCATCTGGCGGCTGCCGTCGGCACGCCGGTCGTCGCATTTTTCGGTCCGACCGATCCCGGACGCACGGCCCCTTCGGGGTCGCCGGTTCGCGTCCTGGACCGCTATGTCTTTTGCTCCCCCTGTTATCTGGAGCGGTGCCCCTACAGGCATGAGTGCATGGAGGAGATCACGGTGAGGGATGCGTTGAGGGCGGTGGAGGAACTGCTCGGCTGAAGATTGAAGATTGTCGATTGCCGATTGAAGATTGGTGCGATCAATCGGCAATCGGCAATCGGCAATCGGCAATCACCTCAGTTCCGTGTTCCAATACGCCACGTCCAGAAAATTCCGCCACGCCGGATGGAATTTGCTCGAGCCGAACTGACCGACCGGGTGCCAGCGGGGCTTCCGCGGCGGCGCGATCAGTTTCATCGATGCCTCCTGCGGCGAACGGTTCCCTTTCTTGACGTTGCAGGACAGGCACGCACAAACCACGTTTTCCCAGCTCGAACTGCCGCCCCGGGACAGCGGAATGACGTGGTCGAGCGACAATTCGGAAGAGGAGTGCTTGTGGCCGCAGTACTGGCAGCGGTTGCCGTCGCGGAGATAGATGTTGTGTCGCGAAAACTTCACGTCCTGCCGCGGTAGGCGATCGAAGTCCTTCAGCGCGATGACTCGGGGAATGCGGATCGCCATCGAAGGCGTCAGCACGACCTCGTCCTGGGGCTGGGGGGGGATATCGCACCAGTTCTCGAACTCGTAGGTCGTGTAGTCGGGCAGGACGGCCCTCACGTGCCCCTTGTAGAAGAGAGAGAAGGCCTTCCGGACAGAGGTTACCTGGACGGCCTGAAAGACCCGGTTGAGCACGAGGACTTGGGAATCGAGCATGGCTGCGGGGCGTCATTATAATCCGCCGCAGTGCCCTTCGCCGTTCCGAGGCAGCGCCTTCTCTCGCTCATTCCGGACCTCGCCGGCCGCCGCCTCGTGGTCGCGGGTGACTTCGTGCTGGACCGCTTCGTGTACGGGCACCCCAAGCGCGTCAGCCGCGAGGCACCGGTCCTGATTCTGCGCTACTCGAAGGAGGAGAGTCTGCCCGGGGGGGCGGGAAATACGGCGGCCAACGTACGGGCCCTCGGAGGGATTCCCATTCCCATCGGCGCGACGGGGACGGATGAGGCGGGAGGAGCGCTGCGGGAAGCGCTTCGCGCCCGCGGCGTCGAGACCGAGGGACTCCTCGAAATTCGAGGCTACCGGACTCCGACCAAGACGCGCATCCTGGGCGGAGCGCCACACTCGATCAAGCAGCAGATCGTCCGCTACGACATCGAGGATGCTCTCCCGCGCGACGACTCGATCTCCGATGCCCTGCGGGATCGATGGCGCGCCGCGGCGGCGGGCGCCCACGGCGCGATTCTCTCGGACTACGGCTACGGGGCTGTTTCGCCGAAGACGACTCCCGCGTTGAAAGAACTCATGGCGCCGGGCGCACGGACTTGCGTCGATTCCCGCCATCGTCTTCCGCAGTACGTCGGCGTGGACGCCGCGACACCCAACGAAGAGGAGCTCGAGGAGTACGCCGGAGAGACGCTCGCCGATTCCGAAGAGAAGCTGGCGGAAGCGGGGGCCGCTCTGCGCCAGACGATGCGCTGCGCGTCGCTGCTGGTGACGCGGGGCTCGCGCGGCATGGCCCTCTTCGCCGACGCGGCGGCACCGGTATTAATCCCCGTGCACGGCACCGATCAGGTGGCCGACGTGACCGGCGCGGGGGACACGGTGCTGGCGACCTTCGCTCTGGCGTTGTCCGCGGGCGCGATACCGCTCGAGGCGGCACTTCTCGCCAATTTCGCGGGGAGCGTCGTGGTGATGAAGATGGGCACTTCCGTCGTCACGCCCGAAGAGCTGCGCGCGGCCGTCGAGTCGGATCGGTTGCTCCTGACGTGACCCTCGGATGACCGTCTCGAAGGTTCTCTCGCTTCCTCAGCTGCTCGAAGCGGCGTCTCGCGAGCGCGCCGCCGGCAAGGCGATCGTCTTCGCCAACGGCGCATTCGATCTGCTGCACGTCGGGCATGTTCGGTATCTCGAGGGCGCCCGGCGGGCGGGAGACTGGCTCGTCGTCGGCGTCAACTCCGACCGCTCCGTGGCGCGAGCAAAGGGACCTTCGCGCCCCATCCTCCCCGAGGCCGAGCGCGCGGAAATCGTTGCGGCCCTCGAGTGCGTGGACGCGGTCGTGCTCTTCGATGGAGACTCCCCTACCGCGCTCATCGCGGTGCTCCGGCCCGACGTGCACGCGAAGGGAACCGACTACACCGTCCACTCGGTGCCCGAGCGCGAAGTCGTCGCCTCCTGCGGCGGAAGGACGGTGATCGTCGGGGACCCCAAGGAGCATGCGACGACGGAGATCATCGACCGGATCCGGAAGACGTGAGGCTCCTGATCGTCCGCCTTTCCGCAATGGGCGATGTAATCCACGCGCTGCCTCTGGCGGCCAACGCCCATGCCGCCGGGGCGACGGTGGGATGGGTCGTGGAGCGGCCTTTCGCCGGGCTGCTAGAGGGAAACCCCGACTGCGACTCCGTCTTGATCGCGGACACGAAGCGGTGGCGCCGGAGGCTGCCGGCGCCCTCGACGTGGCATGAGATCCCGTCGCTCTTCACCGCGCTCCGCCGGTTCGCGCCAGACCGAACGATCGATGCGCAAGGCCTCTGGAAGTCCGCGCTCGTCGCGCGCGTCGCCGGCGCTCCCGTTGCGGGGCTCGCCGCTTCGGAGCGCCGGGAACCCGGCTCCGCGCTGCTCTGCGCGGTGCGAGTCGTTCCCGCGCCGTCCGAGCGCCACGTCGTCGATCGCGCGCTGGCCCTTCTCTCCGCCGTCGGCATTCCCGTCACTCGCCGTGCTCCGGACGCGGGATATCTCCTTTCACAGCCGAGCCCTGCCGCCGACGCGTTTCTCGCTTCGATCCCGAAGCCCTTCGCGGTCTTTCATCCCGGCGCGGGGCAGCCCGCCAAGACGTGGGGAGAAGACCGCTTCGCGAACCTCGCCGTCGCTCTGCGAAGAGAGACCGGCCTGCATCCGGTCGTTTCGTGGGGGCCGGGTGATGAGCCTCGCGCGGAGCGATTGTGCTCACTCACCTCTCCCTCCTCGCGGCCGCCGCTGCTCGACTTTGCGGGTCTCGCGCACCTGCTTGCCGCTTCGACCCTCGTCGTCGCGGGCGACACGGGACCGCTCCATTTGGCGGACGCTCTCGGCGTCTTAACCCTCGGCCTCTTCGGTGCCGCCGATTCCGATCACAACCGGCCCGACCAGAATGGGCCTTACCGGAACCGGAGCGCCGTCGTCGCTCCGATGCACGAAGTGTCCGATCGGACCGTTCTCGAGCGGGCGATCGATTTGCTGGGACAGAAGTGTCGACACCCTTTGACACCCGAGCGCTAAACCCCTACCATTCTTCGATTCCATGGCCGTAAAACTCGGGGACCTCCTCCTCAAGCAGAAACTGATTACGCAGGATCAGCTGGAGACCGCCTTGAAGCTCCAGCGCGAAGAGGGGGGCAAGATCGGCGAGGCGCTCGTACGCGTCGGGGCCGTGTCGGAAGGCGACATCACCGAAACGCTCTCCCAGCAGTTCGGCGTTCCCTCGATCGATCTGGCCCACTTCGAGATCGACCCCGCCGTCATCAAGGTCGTGCCGGGAGAAGTAGCGCGCAAGTACGGTGTCCTCCCGGTGAACAAAACGGGAGCGACGCTGACCATTGCGATGGGCGATCCCACCAACGTGTTTGCCATGGACGACATCAAGTTCATGACGGGCTACAACGTGGAGCCGGTCGTCGCCTCGGAGATCGCGCTGCGCAAGGCCATCGACAAGCACTATGGGACCCCTCGGTCCGTCGTCTTGAAGGAGCGGGCCAAGCAGACCGGGGGCCAGAGCTTCTCGTCGGAGACGAGCCTCGAAGACGTCATGGCCTCCTCGGCGCTGACGATGGACGACATGGCCAGCGTCGGTCTCGGCGAGCTCAACATGGACGAGATCACGGGACTCGACGCCGGCGCGGACGTCGACGTCGTCAGGGGGGAAGAAGGCCAGGAGATCGACCTCTCGGACCTGACGAAATCGAGCGAATCGGCGCCGATCATCAAGGTCTCCAACCTGATCTTGATCGAGGCGCTCAAAGCGGGCGCGTCGGACATCCACGTCGAGCCCTACGAGAAAGAGTTCCGCGTCCGCTTCCGAATCGACGGGATCCTCCACAACATCATGGCGCTGCCCATGCGGACGCGGGACCCGCTCATTTCGCGCCTGAAGATCATGGCCAAGCTCGACATCTCCGAGAAGCGGCTCCCGCAGGACGGCCGGATCAAGATCCGCCTGCGCGTCGAGGAGCGCTCCCGGGACCTCGATCTTCGCGTTTCGAGCGTTCCGACGCAGTTCGGCGAGAAGGTCGTCATGCGGCTGCTGGACAAGTCCAAGCTGCAGCTCGACATGACGCAGCTCGGCTTCGATCAGGAGCCGTTGCGCCGCTTCAAGGACGCCATCGACCGCCCCTTCGGCATCGTGCTCGTCACCGGGCCGACCGGGTCCGGCAAGACCAACACGCTCTACTCCGCGATCGCCGCGTTGAACGATCCGACGGTCAACATCATGACGGCCGAGGATCCCATCGAGTTCAATCTGGCCGGCATCAACCAGGTTCAGATGAAGGAACAGATCGGCTTGACGTTCGCCTCGGCGCTGCGATCCTTCCTCCGCCAGGATCCCGACATCATCCTCGTGGGCGAGGTCCGCGACTTCGAGACGGCCGAGATCGCGGTCAAGGCCGCCCTGACGGGCCATCTCGTTCTATCGACCCTCCACACCAACGACGCGCCATCCACGATCAACCGTCTCATGAACATGGGTATCGAGCCATTTCTCGTCGCGACGTCGGTCAACTGCATCTGCGCCCAGCGGCTGGTGCGCCGGATCTGTACCCATTGCACCGAGGAGGTCGAAACGCCCCCGCAAATGCTCATTCAGGTGGGCTTTGCCCCCGACGAGGTCAAGACGCTCCGGATCAAGCACGGCCGCGGCTGCGAGCGGTGCAACCAAACGGGCTACAAGGGGCGCGTGGGTCTCTTCGAGGTCCTGCTCTTTTCCGACGAGATCCGGGACATGATCCTCTCGGGCGCCTCCTCGATCGAGCTGAAGCGCAAGGCCATGGAGGAGGGGATGGTCAGCCTTCGCATGTCCGGTCTCCAGAAGATCCGGGAGGGCGCCACGAGCCTGGAGGAAGTCCTGAGGGAGACGATTCTGTAACTCCGGGGAGGTTCCAGGTTCCAAGTTCCATGTTCCAAGGCCGCGAAGCGGACCTGGAACCTGAAACCTGAAACTTGAAACCCCCTCCCACCTCCCCCCTACCGCCTTCCCGTCGAAGGGCGTAAACTACGCGGACACAACAATCGGGGGAGACCTATGGCGAGTGAAACCACGCTTCACGGCCTCTTGAAACAAATGGTCGAGATGGGAGCCTCAGACCTCCATCTGACGACGAGCTCTCCCCCGATGGTCCGTCTGGACGGGAAGCTGATCCCGCTTCCGTATCCGCCGCTGACGGTGCCGGAAACCAAGCAGCTCTCCTATTCCGTCTTGACCGACGCGCAGAAGCACCGCTTCGAGGAGAGCCTGGAGCTCGACTTCTCCTTCGGGGTCAAGAGCCTCGCGCGCTTCCGGGCGAACAACTTCATGCAGCGGGGCGCGGTGGCCGGCGTGTACCGGCAGATCCCCTACGAGATCCTGGGGTTCAAGGAGCTGGGGCTCCCCCCCGTCGTCGAGCTGCTGTGCGACAAGCCGCGCGGACTGATTCTCGTCTGCGGCCCGACGGGATCCGGCAAGACGACGACCCAGGCCGCCATGATCGACAAGATCAATCGGGAGAAGCAGCTCCACATCGTGACGATCGAGGATCCGATCGAGTTCCTCCACTCCCACAAGAAGTGCCTCGTCAACCAGCGCGAGCTCCACGCCGACACGCACTCCTTCGGCAACGCGCTGCGGGCCGTCCTTCGCGAGGATCCGGACGTCGTGCTCATCGGCGAAATGCGTGACCTCGAGACGATCGAGGCGGCGCTGCGCATCGCCGAAACCGGCCACCTGACACTGGCGACCCTCCACACCAACTCGGCCACGACCTCCATCAACCGCATCATCGACGTCTTCCCGGCTCACCAGCAGAGCCAGATCCGCACGCAGCTCTCCTTCGTGCTCGAGGGGATCATGTGCCAGGCGCTGCTGGAACGCGCGAGCGGGAAGGGGCGCGTGATGGCGCTGGAGGTCCTGGTACCCAACGCGGCCATCCGCAACCTCATCCGGGAGGACAAGATCCACCAGCTCTATTCAACGATGCAGTCCGGTCAGTCGAAGTTCGGAATGCAGACGTTCAACCAGTCGCTCGCCACCCTGTACTTGAAGAAGCTCATCACGCTCGAATCGGCGCTCTCCCGCTCGTCGATGCCCGACGAGCTCCAGGAGCTCATCAACCGCGGCGTCGGGGTCAACGTGCCGACGGTTGCGGCCACGGCCGGCAAGAGGGCCTAAGCCATGCCGAACTACGTCTGGAAGGGGCGCAACCGGACCGGGATCGTGCAGGAGGGCGTGCTCGCCGCCGACACGAAGGAGCTCGCTCTCGCCAACCTTCGGCGCCAGAACATCGTCGTCACGGGAATCCGGGAGCGCGGCAAGGAGATCTCTCTCACCAAGGTCGGACGCAAGGTTCCGGCGAAGGTGCTCGCGGTCTTCACGCGCCAGTTCTCGGTCATGATCGACGCGGGACTCCCGCTCGTTCAGTGTCTCGAGATCCTGGCCAACCAGCAGGAACACAAGACCTTCGCCAAGATCCTCCTCCAGGTTCGCCAGGACGTCGAGGCGGGATCAACGCTCGCCGACGCCATGCGGCGGCATCCGAAGGCCTTCGACGACCTCTTCGTCAACATGGTGGCCGCCGGTGAGGCAGGCGGCATCCTCGACACGATCCTGCAGCGCCTCTCGACCTACATCGAGAAGGCCGTCAAGCTGCGGTCCCAGGTCCGGGCGGCGCTGATCTATCCGGTCGCCGTCATCTGCATCGCCGCCATCGTCGTGGCGGTCATCCTTCTGAAGGTCATCCCGACTTTCGCCGCTCTCTTCACGAGCCTCGGCGCCGAGCTCCCCTTCCCGACTCGCGTCGTGATCGCGTCGTCGAACTTCCTCGCCCGCTACTTCATCTTCTTCGTCGCCGGCATCGCCGCAGGGATCTTTTTCCTGCGCCGTTACTACCGGACTTATCGAGGCCGGCGCGTCATCGATGGTCTGATGTTGAAGCTGCCCATCATCGGCATGATCCTTCGCAAGATCGCCGTCGCGCGCTTCTGCCGGACCCTCGCCACGCTGACCTCGTCGGGCGTGCCGATCCTCGAGAGCCTCGACATCACGGCGCGCACGGCGGGCAACGCCATCGTCGAGGACGCCATCATCGAGACGCGCAAGAGCGTCGAGAACGGCAAGACGCTCGTCGAGCCCCTGAAAGACTCGGAAGTCTTCCCCAACATGGTCGTACAGATGATCGGCGTCGGCGAGCAGACCGGCGCGCTCGACGCGATGCTGAACAAGATCGCCGAGTTCTACGAGGACGAAGTCGACATCGCCGTTCAGGGGCTCGTCAAGCTGCTTGAGCCGGTCATGATCTTCATCCTGGGCGTCGTCATCGGCGGCATCGTCATCGCGATGTACCTGCCGATGTTCACGCTGATCAACAAGATCGGGTGACGTAAGTCTGTAGTCTGTAGTCTGTAGTTCGTAGTCGTGAGCTGAGGCCAATCGAACATCAAACATGGGACAGCCGACTACCGACCACCAACTACGGACTACCGACTAACTTGGACGACTCCCTCCGACGCTCGCTCTTCTGGCTGACGACGGTCCGCATCGTCGTCTTCTTCTTGATCCTTCTATCCGCGATCCTGGTCCAGGCCGGATCGGCGCCGGCCCTCGTCGGGGGGGCGCGGTCGGAGGAAGTCGACATCTCCTACCTCTACGGCCTCTGCGCGGCCGCCTTCGTGCTGTCGCTCTTCCATTGGACGGTGGGACGTCTCCTGCCGACGCGCTTCGAGGCGTACATCCAGACCCTCGGGGACCTCTCCCTCGTCTGCGTGCTCGTCTATTCTTCGGGCGGGCCGAGCTCCGTTTTCACCTTCCTCTATCTCGTGGTCATCGGAGCCGCCGCCTTCCTGCTTTACCGGACGGGAGCCGTCGTCATCGCCTCAGTCGCCGCGCTGCTTCACGGCCTGATGGTCGAGTTGACCGCCTACGAGATACTTCCGCGGCCGCCGATGACCGCCGCTCCGCGCTGGGGCGTGGAACGAATCGGCTACAACCTCGCCATTACGGTCGTCGGCTTCTACGGCGTCGCCTTCATGGTTTCGTACTTGTCCGAGAAACTGCGCGGCGCCCGCGACGAGCTGGAGCGCCGGCAGAGAGCGCTCTCCCGGATTCAGACCCTCTACGCCAACGTGATCGCATCCATGTCGTCGGGGCTCGTGACGGCCGACTCCCGCCAGCGCATCACCTTCTTGAACCAGGCCGGCGGCGACATCCTGGGAGTCGTGCCCGCGCGGGTGACCGGGCGCCTCCTTTCGGACATTGGACTGACTCTCCCCAGCAACTGGGAGGAGATCCGGCACCGGAGGCGCGGCCGCGAGGGCTACCGGTCGGAGATCGAGATTCCGCGCGGCGACACCCGGCGCGTGCTGGGCTACTCGCTGCGCTCCCTCAAGGATCCGGAGGGCGAGGACGGGGCGCTTCTCGTTTTCCAGGACTTGACCGAGGTCAAGAAGCTCGAACGACAGGCCCGGTTCAACGAGCAGCTTGCCGCCGTGGGCGAGCTGGCCGCGGGCATTGCGCACGAGATCCGCAATCCGCTCGCGTCGATCTCCGGATCCGTTCAGGTGCTCTCCAACGAGCTGACGGTCGGCCCGGCCGAGCGCCGTCTGATGGAGATCATCGTCTCCGAATCGAATCGTCTGTCCAAGATCCTGGAGGAGTTTCTGCGCTTCGTGCGCCCGCAGGAGCGGCGCGTGGCGATATTCGACGTGGCCGGCAGCATCAAGGAAGTGCTCGACCTCTTTCGTCTCTCCGACGAAGTCTCCGACGCGCACCACATCGACGACGACGTCCGTCCCTCCTCTTCGCCGCTTTCGGGGGACCGCGACCAGATCCGCCAGATCATCTACAACGTCGCCAAGAATGCCGTACGGGCCATGCCCGACGGAGGGACGCTCACCGTCGAGGGGCGCGAGGACGGCGCGTGGTATAGCATCAAATTCCGCGACACCGGCCGGGGAATGAGTGAGGAAGAGATCGCCCGCGTCTTCACCCCCTTCTCGACCGCTTTCGACGGGGGGACGGGTCTCGGCATGGCGATCGTCCGCCGCATCGTCGAGGACCACGGAGGCGCGATCGATGTCGAGTCCAAACCGGGAGAAGGGACGACTGTGACCGTCCTGCTTCCCCGCAGCGCGACGGCTCAGGTCGTGCCCGGGCACGCCGTCGCGGACTCTCAGGTGGTCCAGTGAGCGGGCCGCGGCTGCTGATCGTAGACGACGAGAAGTCGCTGCGCGAGCTGCTCGAGAGGATCTTCGTTCATCAGGGATTCGGCGTCGTCACCGCGGCAAACTACAAGGAGGGACTTGAGAAGGCGATTCGCTTAAGTCCGGACGTGATTCTGTGTGACATCCGGATGCCGGACGGCAACGGACTCGATCTGTTGAAGAAGCTCCGTGACGAGAACATACAGACGCCCGTCATCATGATCACCGCGCACACCTCGACCGAAGACGCCGTAGAGGCGATGAAGCGCGGCGCCATCGACTACATCTCGAAGCCCTTCAACAACGACGAGCTCGTCTTGGTCGTGCGGCGCGCGCTCGGCGAGAAGCAGCTGCAGGACGAGAACATCTACCTGCGCCAGGAGCTCGCCGGCAAGTACACCTTCGCCAACATCATCGGCAAGGGAAGCCGAATGCAGGAGATCTTCCGGACGATTGAGCGGATCGGGAAGGTCTCCTCGACCGTTCTGCTGACCGGGGAGAGCGGCACCGGCAAGGAGCTCATCGCGCGCGCCATCCACTTCTCCTCGATCCGGAAGGAACGGAAGTTCGTCTCCATCAACTGCGGGGCGCTGCCGGAGACGCTGCTCGAGTCCGAACTGTTCGGCCATGAGCGCGGCGCCTTCACGGGAGCCGTCCGCGAGAAGCGCGGTCTGTTTCAGGAGGCCGACGGCGGAACCCTCTTCCTCGACGAGATCTCCGAAACGACCCCGACGATGCAGGTCAAGCTGCTGCGGGCGATCCAGGAGAAGCTCATCCGGAGAGTCGGCGGCAACGACGAGGTGTCGGTGGACGTCCGGATCATCGCGGCGACCAACAAGGACTTAAACGACCTCGTCACGGAGGGAAGGTTCCGTGAGGATCTCTTCTACCGGATCAACGTGATCCCGATCGTGCTGCCCCCCTTGCGCTCGCGCGTCGAAGACATCGCACCGCTGACGACGCACTTCATCGTCATGATCTGCAAGGAGCAGCGGATCCCCGAGAAGAAGATCTCCATCGAGGCAATGCGCCTGCTGGAGGCCTACCCCTGGCCCGGCAACGTCCGAGAGCTCGAGAACACCCTCGAGCGCACCGTCGCGCTCGAGGCCGGACCGGTGATCAACGCTTCGAGTCTGCCCGAGGCGATCGCGCTCGGCGTGAAGTCGCGAGTTCCGGACTTCGAGAGCCTTCCGGAAGAGGGGATCAACCTCGAGGCTTACTTGGAAACCGTCGGCAAGCGTCTGATGCGGGAGGCGCTCGACCGTTGCGACGGAGTGCAGACGAAGGCGGCCGAGCTGCTGCACATGTCGTTCCGTTCCTTCCGTTATTACGCGAAGAAGTACAACCTCGTGCACAAGGAGGAGATGTACGAGGGGGAAGAACCGGGACCCGCGGAGGCGAAGGAATCGCCGGCTTGAGTCCTCGCCTCGGGGCGGCCGCCGCGGCGGTCGTATTCACCGCGGCGTGCGGCGCGGCGCCCCGATCCGGACCCGCCCCGACGAGAACGCCCACTTCCCCGGCGGGTCCCCGCGTCGTGATGCCTTCCGGCGGCGTCTACAAAGTGGAGCTGGCGCGGACTCCCGAAGAGCAGGAGCAGGGCCTGATGTTCCGCGAGAGCCTTCCCGAGAGGACCGGCATGCTCTTTCTCTTCCCGGACGCGCAACCCCATCGTTTCTGGATGAAGAACACCATGATCCCACTCGACATGATCTGGATGGACGAGGCGGGCAAGGTCCTCTTCATCTCGGCCGATACGCCGCCGTGCAAGGCCGACCCTTGCCCAACGTACGGTCCTGACGCTCCTGCGAGAAACGTCCTGGAGATTTCGGGAGGAATGGCGGCGAAGGAAGGCATCAAAGTCGGGACCGTTCTCCGCCTCATCGACGTTCCCCCGTAGGCGGCGGCCGGCTTTCCGGAGACGCGCGCGATTCAGAACGCCGCAACCAGAACTCCACCCGTTCCCGCCGAAAGAACGGCTCGAAGTTCGACCGCAGGAACGCCGCGACGCGAGGGGCGCGGACGGCGTTCGGGATGCCGTCGATCGGCTCCGATGGGAGACCGGTCGAGACGAGGACGGCGCGGACGCGCGGGTTGCGCTCGACGGATGCGATGACCTCCGCCTGCGCCTCTTCGGACTCGTAGAACGGAACTTCGTAATAGCGGATCGGACAGTCCCGGTCAAAGAGGAAGTAGAGGCCGGTCGCGTTGGCGAAGTCGAGCCAGGTCTCCTCGCGCGACAGCCCCGCGCTCCGGATGAAATCGGCCGTGGCTCGCACGGCGGAGGCGTCGGGCGGCGGAAAGAGAGCGCCACGGGCGCGCGGCGGCTCCTCGATCGAGAGCGCGCCGGCCGGAGGCAGGGGAATGGCGGCGCTGACCGCGAGCCCGCGCGCCACGCGCCAGGGCCGCCAGACGCCGATCGCGAGAACGAGCGCCGCCGCCGCGAGCAACCCGCGCGAGCTCCGCCAGCCACCCGCCCCGCGGAGGAAGCGAAGGGCGAGCAGCAGCCCCAGCGGAACGACGAAAAAGGGAAAGCCGATGTGCCGCCGCTCTGCGACCGAGGCCGTGGCGGCAATCGCCCAGGCGAAGACGGGCAGCAGCGGCCGGGCCAGGGCACCGACGGCCGGCGCGCGCGGCAGCACAGCCCCGCAGAACGTCACCGCAACCGCGACGAAGGCGTAGAGAAACATCGTGCGATCGGAGAGAGTCGCGAAAACGTTCGCAAGCCCCGGCGGCCAGGGCGCCGCCGGCCGCAGGAGCCCGATCGCGTACGCGGGCAGAAGAGACGGGAGGAACAGGAACGTCGTCCTCGCGAAGAGCCCGAGGATCCCGGCGCCCGCGAGCGCGGCGGCGATCGACGCACCCGAGACGAGCATCCCGGCAAGCAGCCGGCGCAGGTGGCGAAGGCGCGGCCCGCGTGCGACGGCAACCGCGACGAGAGACGCGATCGCTGCGTATGCGGCGAACTCGACCGCCACGCACAGTGCGATCGGCAGCGCGATGCCGCAGGCCACCCAGGCCCACCGCTCGTTGGTTCGCGACGCGTACAGCGCGAGCGCCAGAATCCAGAGCGAGAGCATGACGCGCAGGAAGAGGAGCATCGGAAAGCAGAGAAAGGAGACAAGCAGCGCCACGAAGCCGAAAGCGGCGCTACCCGTCGCGGCCCAGCCCATCGCGTAGAAGGCGGGCCAGAAGAGGAGGCTGTTGAGCTTCTGCGCCCGGCGAAGACCGCGATAGTCGGTGCCGAAAACCTTCAACTCTCCCGCCGCGAGAAGACCGTCGGCCAGCAGACCGTGCCCGGGCACGATGTCTCGATACGGCAGCTCTCCGCGGAGATACTCGGAGGCCGGCAGTAGCCCGTGCCCGTCTTCGTAGAGGTCGGCGATCGGCGGAGTCTTCAGCGTCGCCGCCGCGGCAAGCGCCGTGACGCTGCCCGGAAGGAGGACGAACACGGCGAGCCGACACAGCACCCGCCGCGTGCCATCCCGGTTTCCGAGAACCGCGCGGGCGAGAATCGGGAGACACAGGGCCGCGGCGGCGGCCAGGTCGTCCGCCGCCCGCGGCCGACTCCCCCAAAACGCCAATGGCAGAACCGGCGCGGCGCATGCGAGAAAGCACGCTCCGCCTTCGAGGTCCCCTCGGCCAAGCAGAGCGGCCAGAGCCGCCGACCCACCGAAGAGGAGGGCGAGCCAAAGCACCGGCCCGCGCGCCGCGGCCGGCCATGCGCCGACGGCGAACATCCAGACGGTGATCGCATGCGCCGTCACGGCGGGGAGAACGAGGGAGCCAAGAAGACGGACGGGGCGCCGAGGCCCTTCCTCCAGGCGCCCGGCGTGGACGCGGCTCCCCTCCGGCGCGCCGAAGCTCCGTCTTCTCGCGAGCGCACCCGCGATCAGTCCTCCGGCGAATGGGCAGACCGCCAATACCAGGAAGCGCAGGAGATGCATGCGGGGATCGAATCCATGATCGCGGGCGAAGCCCGGAATCTGCGACGGCCTTGCCGGGATGAAGATCGCGCGCGCGAGGAGGAGGCCGACGCCGAAGCCGAACAGGGCGCCGGCGCTCGTGGCGCGCCGAATCCCACGCCAGCGAGACATATAAGTATTTGCTTATATGAAGGTCGAAGGGCGCCGGACGTCCACCCGCCGCCCCGGCTTCACGGCTCGAAGAGAAACAGCCCGTCCCCCATCGTGCCCAGGTAGACCCGCCCGCCCGCGACCTGGGCGGCCGAGGCGAGGGTGAGGGATGGGCGGGGGCTCGTGAAGGCGCGGCGGCTCCGCCCCTCTTGCCACAGCAGCGTGTCACCGACTTCCTGAAGGTTCGTGTAGCCCCCGACCGGTTTGTCCGAGGCAGCCTCCTGCATGAAGATTCCACCGCCCAGGAGCGCCTTCTTCTTCCCGGACCAATTGCGTCCGTCCCAGTAAGACAGTCCGGCGCTCGAGCGGATCTCCAGCAGCGGATTTCCGTTCCGGTCCGCCAGAAGCTCCGCGGCGCTCGCCGGCCGCAGTCCTCCCGCGACGGGCGAAAAGCGCAACCCGTCGTCGGTCGAGAAGATCCCTGCGGTCGTCACCAGGACCGGTTCCTCGAAGGGGGCACCGTATAGGACGATCGGAGCGCCCCGTGGAGGCTGCGGCGGGACGGACCAGCGGACGCCGCCATCGCGAGAGACGCGCACGCCCGCGGAGCTCGCCACGAGCAATACCGTCTTGCCGGCCGGCCCGCGGAATGCCGCCAGCGACGCGGAGGCGGGTAGCGGATCGCGCGAGACCTTTCGAACCTGACGCCCGGCCGCTTCCCATACGCCGCTCTCCTCGCCCGCGAAGGCGCGGAAGAAAAACACCCGCCCCGGATCGGCCGGATCGGCCACGAGCTCGCTGACGCGGCTTTCCGGCAGGCCGCGAGAGCCCGATTCGAGCGTCATCCCGCCGTCGTCGGAATAGAAGACGCCCTCGCCTTCCGTGCCGACGTAGAGGCGCCCCGAGCGTCCATCCACTTCGAGCGCCGTCACCACGAGCGAGTCGCGGGAGACTCGCGTCCAGGTCGCGCCGCCGTCGCCCGAGCGGTGGAGCCCGCCGACGGTCGCCGCGTAGACGACGCCCGGACGGCGTGGATCGCGTCGTACGCTGTGCGAGCGGCGATTCGTAAAGCCGGTCTGAAAACGGGTCCAGCGGTCGCCGCCGTCGCGCGACCGGTAGACCCAGCCGCAGGTGGAGACCCAGATGTCTCTCGAATCGGCGGGAGCGAAGTCCCAGGCGTAGATGGTCGCGTCGAGAACCATTCCCTCCGCGATCCGGCTCCAGGAGGCGCCGCCGTCGCGCGTGCGAAAAGCCTGGCGCCAGGTGCCGGCATAGACGATACGGCGGTCGGAAGGATCGAAGGCGAGAGACTCGATCTGCTGCAGACCGGGGACGCCTTCGCCGCTGTGCGCCCAGTTTCTTCCGCCGTCCCGGGAGAACCGCACGCCGTCGTCGCCTCCCGCCGCCAGCAGGCGCGGCTCCCCCGTCGCAACCGCCAGCGCGCGCGTCATGGCCGTCTTGTTCGACCTCAACAGCACGGTCCAATTCGCGCCGCGGTCGTCGCTTCGCACGACGAGACCTCCGCCGAGCTCCCCGACGAGCGCCGCCCAGAGCCGCCCGGGCACGGCGGCGTCGGGAATCAGGGAGGTCACGTAGTAGCCCGCGAATGCGGGCCCGGAGCGCAGCGGCTCCCAGTTCGCGCCGCCATCCTTCGAGCCGTAAAAGTTTCCGCGCGAGGTTCCGCAGTAAACGACATGCGGTTCGAATGGATCGACGGCGAACGCCCGCACCTCCGCGCCCCACAAGGGAAGGCGCCACCACGACGCCGCGACCGCGGAGGCCGGCAACGCCAGTAGCGCCGCGGTGATGAACGCGGCGAGCACGCGACGACGCAACACTCGTTTCTCTTCGGACCGCACGATTGCCTATTCTAAGGGGTCCGTCCATACCGGTTTGTGCGGTCGGCTACACTGGTCCCATGGCCAAGATTCGCGTTGCCGTTTTCCCCGCCGCAGGCCTGGGAACCCGTTTCCTTCCGGCCACCAAAGCGCAGCCCAAGGAGATGCTGCCGTTAGTCGACCGGCCTTTGGTGCAATACGTCGTCGAGGAGGCCCGGGACGCCGGGATCGAGCGGATCGTGATCGTCACCGGACGCGGGAAGAACGCGATCGAAGATCACTTCGACACTTCCTTCGAGCTTGAACGGATGCTCGAGGAACGTGGTAAGAGCGAGCTCCTCGATGAAGTCCGGGAAGTCTCGGAGTTGATCCCCCTCTCCTACGTTCGGCAAAAACAGGCTTTGGGCCTCGGGCACGCCGTCCTGCAGGCCCGCGACTTGGTCGGCCGCGAGCCCTTCGCCGTCATGCTCGGCGACGACATCGTGGACGCCGAGGAGCCCTGCATCGGACAGATGATGCGGATTTACGAGCGCCGCGGGAACCCCGTCGTCGCGCTCCAGGAGGTGCGCCGCGAGGAGACCCGGCAGTACGGCATCGTCGCCGGCGAGAAGATCGAGGACCGCGTCGTCCGAATCAGCGACATGGTGGAGAAGCCCGATCCTGCGGAGGCGCCTTCGAACCTCGCGATCATCGGCCGATACCTGCTGCCCCCCGAGATCTTCGAGATTCTCGAAGAAACCCGCTCGGACCTCGGAGGCGAGATCCAGTTGACGACCGCGCTGAAGACGCTGCTGTCGCGCGGGCCGATCGACGGGTATCTCTTCGAGGGAAAACGCTACGACGCCGGCGACAAGCTCGGTTTTCTCAAGGCGACCGTCGAGTTCGCTCTGAAGCGGGAGGATCTCGGCGGGCCGTTCAAGGAGTACCTGAAGGGACTCAAACTGGACTAGCGGCCGGCGTTCCGTCCGAACGAGTCAGTCGGCCGTCTTCTTCTCTTTTTTCTTCTCGGACCTCTCGGCTTTCGCGGCCTTGTCGGCTTTGTCCGCCTTCTCCGCTTTCTCTGCCTTCTCTGCCTTCTCCGCCTTCTCCGCCTTCTCCGCCTTCTCCGCCTTTTCGCCCGACTTCTCGGCCTTCTCCGATTTCTCGCCGCTGGCTTCGGACTTCTCCGCCGAGCCCTTCGCGCCGCCTTCCTGCTTCGCCCGCGCGTAGTCGGTGATGTAGAAGCCGCTCCCCTTGAACTGGATGGCAGGCGCGGAGAACGCCTTCTTGAGCCTTCCTCCGCAGTGCGGGCAGACCTTGAGCGGAGCCTCGCCCATGCGCTGGATGACTTCCGTCTTCTTTCCGCACGAACCGCAGACGTACTCGTAGATCGGCATTCGAATCGCCCCGCAGGCATCGTAGCAGCACGGGTGTTGAGGCCAGACCATAGAATCAGCGGATGATCACGGTCGACGAGGCCCTCGCCATCATTTCGGAGGCATGCGCGCCGGGAGTCCCCGAGCGCATTTCCCTTCGGGAGGGTTTCCACCGCGTGCTCGCCCGCGAGATCCGGTCCGACGTCGACTGGCCGCCTTTCGACACGTCCGCGATGGACGGCTACGCGGTCAGACTGGCGGATGTGACCGTCGCGGGCGCCGCGCTTTCCGAGCGGCCAGGCCTCGTCGCGGCCGGCGACCGGCCGGCGGCGCCCCTTGCGCCCGGAGAGGCCGTGCGCGTCATGACCGGAGCGCCCGTGCCCGACGGCACCGAGGCCGTCGTGCCCGTCGAGGAGATCCACCAGGAGGCAGGAAGAATCGTGACGCGATACGTCCCCCGCTCGAGCGAGCATCTTCGCCGCCGCGGCGAAAGTGTCGCCGCCGGAAGCGTCCTGCTCCCGGAGGGGCGGCGCTTGACGCCCGCCGACGTCGCGCTGACCGCGCTGGCCGGTGCGGATCCGCTGGAGGTTCATCGCCGGCCTCGGGTCTCCATCGCCGTCACCGGGAACGAGCTCGTTCCCTCGGCCGGAAAACCGGGGCCCGGACAGCTGCGAGACTCGAACGGCCCGATGCTTCTCTCGCTCTGCCGCGGCGGGGGGTGGTGCGCGGCCGCGAGGCCGGTCGTGCGGGACGAAGAGGGAGCCGTCCGCGATCTTTTCGCCGAAGCCGGTCGGGAAGAGGACGTGCTGATCACCAGCGGCGGTGTTTCCGCGGGAGATCTGGATCTGCTGCCAGAGCAGGCGGAGCGCTCCGGTTTCGAGGTCCTCTTCCACCGCGTCGCCATCCGGCCGGGCAAGCCGATCGCGTTCGGACGGCGGGGCAAGACGCTCTGGTTCGGCCTGCCGGGCAATCCCGTTTCGACTTCCGTCTGCTTCCACGTCTTCGTCCGTCATGCGCTCGATTCTCTCGAGGGCGCGCAGCCGCCCGGCCCCCGTTTCGTGCCGGCGCGGCTCTCGCGCGACATCTCCATCCGGGGGCGTCGCGAGACCTATCGCGATGCCCTGATGGAGACCGTCGACTCGGAGAACCGCGTCGCGGCGCTCGCGAGCCGCGGCAGCCACGACCTGGCGGCCCATGCGCGCGCCAATGCTCTGATTCGCATCCCCGCGGATGCCGAGCACTTGACGGCGGGGACTCTGGTCGAATGTCTGATCCTCTGAGGTCGATGACCAAACCCGCCGCTCACGAGGTGAGACATCGTGAGGTCCGCGCGTCGGACGGCGTGCCGATCGCCTACACGTGGTGGCGGCGCCCGGCGCGCGAGCTTCTCGTGCTGGCGCCGGGCTTCTGGCGAGTGAGGCTCGCGCGCGAGAACCGCTTCCTCGCCCACCATTTCTTGCGGCGCGGCTACGACGTCGCCGCGCTCGACTTTCGCGGCCACGGCGACAGCGGCGGCGGGTACGGCTTCGGCGTTTCGGAGCACTTCGATTTCCAGGCCGTCGTCGATCAGTTGGTCGGCGAGGGGAAGCCGTATGCGCGCTTTTCGGTCCTCGGGCTGTCGATGGGCGGCTCGATCGCCGCCCAGGCACTGGCGGTGCGGCCGGACTTCTGCTGCCGCGCGCTCGCCATGATCTCTTCTCCCGCGGACATCCTCGCGATTCGCCCGAAGCCGTGGAAGCTCGGAGCGCTCCGGCAGGTCCGACTGCGCCACGCGATACGGATTCCCAGGCTCGCGGCTCGAAAACTGATCACGCACCGGCCCCGGGCCGTCGAGGCCGTCGCCGCGCTCCCGATCCCCAAGCTGATCGTCACGGCCGAGGGGGACTGGCTCGTCGATCCGTCGCACGGTCGCCTTCTGGCGGAATCCGCGGCTCCCCCCGTCGATTACGTCCACCTGGAGCTGCCCGGCGCCCTGCACGCCGACGGGCTCGTCAAGTTCGTCCCGCTGCGGCTGCTGCGCGTGCTGGACCGCTGGTTCGAACGTCACGCGCCGCCATGAAAACGACGTTTCGAGTTCCGAGTTTCGAGTTCCGAGTTTGGCATCTGAGGCTTTCCTTAGGCGCCACGCTCGGCACCATCGGCGACGCATAGAATCGCCGCGTGGCAGAGCGGCGTGTCGCGATCACGGGCCTGGGTTGCTTGGCCCCCAACGGGACCGGCCGCGAGGAGTTTGCCTGCGGGCTTGCCGAAGGCCGCAGCGGGATCGGCCGGATCTCGCTGTTCGATCCGGAGGGACTCCCGGCCACGATCGCCGGCGAGCTGAAAGGGTTCGACCCGAGGGAGCACATTCCCCCCAAGGACATTCGCCACGTTTCCCGTGCCGTTCCGATGGCGATCGCCGCCTCGGCGGAGGCCCTCTCCGACTCCGGAATCGACGTGGAATCGCTGTCTCTCGACGGGCGCCGGCAGATCGGCGTGGTCCTGGGCACCGGCGGAGGTCCGATCGAGTTCTCCGAGCGGATGTATCACCTCTACTACACCAACCAGGTCCGCAAGGCTTCCGTCTACGCGATCCCATCCGGGACGATCGGAACTCTTTCCTCCGAGGTCTCGATGCGTTTCGGATTGAGGGGCCCCTCGCACGTCGTTTCGACGGGGTGCGCCTCCTCGACCGATGCCCTGGGCTACGCCTTTCGGGCGATCAAGTTTGGGACGGCGGAGGTCTTCGTCGCCGGCGGCGTGGACGCGACGGTCGTGCGCGGCATCATGGAGGGATTCGTCATGATGCGCATCGTCTCGACGAACTGGGAGCGGGAGCCGCCGCGCGCCTCGCGCCCCTTCTCGGCCAATCGCGACGGTTTCGTGCTCGCCGAGGGGGCCTGGATGTTCGTCCTCGAGGATCTCGAGCGCGCCCGGGCACGCGGGACGCGGATCTATGCGGAGATCCGAGGGTACGGCGCCACCTGCGACGCCTACCACCGGGTGAGGCTCGACGAGACGGGGGAAGAGCCGGCCCGAGCCATGTCTCTCGCGCTCGAGGAGGCGGGACTGCCGCCCGAAGGAATCGACTACATTGCCTATCACGGCACGTCGACGGAGTTGAACGACCGCATCGAGACTCGGGCGGCCAGGATTGCTTTCGGCAGAGCCGCTGCGAAGATCCCGGGCTCGTCGATCAAGTCGATGATCGGCCATCCTCAGGGTGCCTGCGGAGCGGCGGGGTTGGCGGCGACGGTGCTCGGGATGAGAGACGGATTCCTGCCGCCGACGATCAATCTCGATACGCCGGATCCGGAATGCGATCTCGACTACGTGAGCAATGCCGCGCGGCCGGCGTCCTTCGAGACCGCCCTCTGCAATTGCATCGGGTTCGGTTCGAAAAACAGCGCGCTGGTGGTGAGCCGATGTGGTTTGTAGTTGGTAGTTGGTAGTTGGTTGCTGGGAAACTACAGACTACAGACTACAGACTACAGACTACAGACTACAGACTACAGACTACAGACTACAGACTACAGACGTCGGCCCATGCCCCTTCTCGTCCCACCCCGCCGCCCCAGCCGCGAGAGGCTCGACGACCCCGATCTGCCCTGGGAGGAGATGCGCCGGTCGCTCGAGGACATC
This sequence comes from Thermoanaerobaculia bacterium, assembly GCA_036505535.1. GTDB lineage: Bacteria > Acidobacteriota > Thermoanaerobaculia > UBA5066 > Gp7-AA6 > DAHUXD01. Next base: position 450 of record DASXTI010000246.1, on the reverse strand, counting down.
CGGCTGGTGAATCGGCACTGGGGAGGCGTGTACGCTCTCGAGCATCATCTCGCGCGGCGGATCCGAGCCCTCGGACTGGGCCGGGCATCGGTTCTCGACGTCGGCGCGGGCTCGGGGGACGTGGCTGGCCGCCTTCGGAATTCTTTGCGGGCCGCGGGATGCGATGCATCGGTAATCGCCCTGGATTTGCAGTGGCGTCATCTCGTCGCGGGCCGGAGCCTGTCGCCTCATGCGCTTCCCCCCTCCGTGGCGGCCGACGCCTTTCGGATGCCGCTTGCGGATCGCGCGCTCGACTTCGTGGTCTCCACGCTCTTCTTTCATCACTTTTCGCCGGCGGAGAATCGGGAGCTCCTTCGAGAGTTCTGCCGGGTGGCCCGCCACGGTTTTGCCGTGCTGGACTTACGGCGCCATCTTCTCCCCGCCCTCTTCGTGTCGGTGGCGGGAAGGGCG
>DASXTI010000245.1:0-4281 GCA_036505535.1 Thermoanaerobaculia bacterium | reverse complement strand
GAAAGACAGCATCCACGAGAAGCTCTGGCCGGGGACGTTCGTCTCGGACGGCACGCTGACGAGCCTGCTGGCGGAAGTCCGCGCTGCCATCGGAGACGACGCGCACGAATCCCGTTTTGTGCGTACCGTTCACCGCTTCGGTTACGCCTTCTCCGGGACGGCGCAGGAGGCGCGAGAACGGCCGTCCGGGGTCTCAGGCCGCAGGGCCGTTCACTGGCTCGTGCGAGGACGTCGTCGTATCCCCCTCGAGCCGGGCGAGTCGATCCTCGGGCGCGATCCGGGCGCGGGCGCCTTCATCGACGACCGGAGCATCTCTCGTCGTCACGCCCGCATCGTCGTCTCGGACAATGACGCCACCATCGAGGATCTCGGCAGCAAGAACGGGACTCTTCTCAACGGGAGAAAGATCGAGTCGCCCACGCCTCTATCGGACGGAGACAAGATCCGGATCGGCTCGGTCGACCTGACGATCCGTATTTTCCCGGTCCCCGACTCCACGGAGACCGCCGCGGAGGGTGGGCGATAGAATCTCGTCCGTAGGTTCTCCGTGACAATTTCCGCCGGTACGCGCCTCGGTCCCTACGAGGTGATCGCTCCTCTCGGTGCTGGGGGCATGGGAGAGGTGTATCGGGCGCGGGACACGAGGCTGGCGCGCGAGGTGGCGATCAAGGTGCTGTCGGGCGACCTCGCGTCGGACGCCTCGCGCCTGAAGCGCTTCGAGAAGGAGGCACGTGCGGCCTCGGCCTTGAACCATCCGAACATCGTCACGGTCTACGACATCGGGACGACGGACGGTACCTCGTGGATCGCCATGGAACGGGTCGAAGGGGAGACCGTGCGGAAGATGCTCGCGGGAGGTCCCCTACCCATCAAGCGACTTCTTCAGGCCGCCACGCAGATCGCGGAGGGTCTGTCGCGGGCCCACGAGGCGGGCATCGTGCACCGGGACCTGAAGCCCGAGAACGTGATGGTGACGAAGGATGGGCTCGTCAAGATCCTGGACTTTGGGCTGGCGAAGCAGCACCTGAGCCCCGCAGACAGGGACGAGACCTCGACGCCGACGGAGACGGCGACCGGCGCGGGAGTCGTGTTGGGCACAGTCGGTTACATGTCGCCGGAGCAGGCCAGCGGCGAGGCTCTCGACTTTCGGTCGGACCAGTTCTCGTTCGGGTCGGTCCTCTACGAGATGGCGACCGGAAAGCGGGCGTTCCAGAAGAAGACGGCCATCGACACTCTGGGCGCGATCCTGAACACGGAGCCCGAGCCGATCGCCTCCCTGAATCCCCAGGTCCCGGCGCCGTTGCGCTGGATCGTGGAGCGCTGCCTGGCCAAGGAGCCGCGGCAGCGCTACGCCTCAACGGAAGACCTGGCGCGCGATCTCGCGAGCGTGCGCGACCACATCTCCGAGATTTCGAGCGGCGGCCTGGCGGCGGTGCCGGCCAGACGCTTTGCCCGGCGGCGGATCCTGGGAGTGCTCGGGATTGCTGCTCTCGTCACAGCGGCGTATTTTGCAGCCGCGCTGCGCTCGCACCCCCCTCCCGCGCCGCGCTTCCAGAGGATCTCGTATCAGAAGGGCAATGTGTGGTCGGCCCGGTTCGCGCCGGATGGCCAGACGGTGGTGTACGGCATGTTGGGCGTCGGCAGCGATTTCAAGCCCGCCGAGCTCTACTCCACGCGAGTGGGCAGTCTCGACTCGCGCTTGCTCGGCCTGCCGCCCGCGGACATCCTTTCGATCTCGCGTTCCGGGCAGATGGCGCTCTCTCTGAGTGAGGGAGCAACGCTGGCCGAGGCATCGCTGGCGGGGGGAGCGCCTCGCCGGATCATGGAGGGGGTCGGCGGCGCCGACTGGTCCCCGGATGGCAAGGAGCTCGCCATCGTGCACGAAGTCGGCGGAAAGCATCGCCTCGAGTATCCGGTCGGAAGGGTCCTCTATGAATCAACCGACCCCCTCGCGAATCTGCGGGTCTCACCGGACGGCGAGACCGTGGCGTTTCTGGAATGGAGGTCGCGCTACCTTCTTCGGCTGGTGGACCGAAAAGGCGCCGTCCGCACGCTGGCGGAGGACGCCATCGGCTTCCCGTCATGGTCGTCTCGCGGAGACGAGATCTGGTGGACCAAGAAGATCGGTGCCGTGGCGAGCGAAGTACACGCCGTAACCCTGAGAGGCCGAGATCGCGTCGTTACGTCTCTGCCCGGCGATTTCCGCTTGTGGGACATCGCTTCCGACGGACGACTACTGATAGAGCATCTTTCGATAACCTTCGAAATGGCGGGCGCATTGCCCGGCGAGACTGGAGAGCGAAGTCTGGCCTGGCTCGACGAATCGGTTCCCGGCGCGCTCTCGGCGGATGGCCACATGCTGCTGTTCGGCGATCGCGGCGACACGGCCGGTACGAGCGCCGAAGCGGTCTACCTGCGCAATACGGATGGCTCCGCGGCCGTCCGGCTCGGTGAAGGCGTGCCCTTGGCTCTTTCTCCCGACGGAAAGTGGGCGCTCGCGCTCCGTGGTGATTGGCCTGCTGGGACCAGCCCCCATCTGGTGCTGCTCCCGACGGGCGCCGGTCAGGAGAAGGCGCTCTCGACGGGTCCCGTGATCCCCCCCAAATGGGCCACCCGATGGGCCCGGTTCCATCCCGACGGGAAGCGCATCTTCTTTTCGGGTAAGGAGCCCGGTCATCAGGAGCGAGCCTACGGGCAGAGCCTCGAGGCTGGGTCTCCCAGACCTGTTACTCCCGAGGGAATAATCCCGAACGCGCTATCTCCCGATGGAGCCCTGCTCGCCGCGATCGATGGGGATCGCAACCTCATGATCTTTCCGACGGACCCGAAGGCCGGGACCACCCCTCGCATCCTGACGAAGCTGTCCGAGGACGAGAACCCGGTCCATTGGAACGCCGACGGCCGGTCGCTGCTCATCTTGGACAGTTCCAAGCGTCCCATCCGGGTCGACCGCCTCGATCTTGCCTCGGGCCGCCGCACTTCCTGGCGGTCGTTTTCGCCGGGAGGATTGCTGGGAGGTGGGGGACGCGTCTCGGGCCTCGTGTTGGCCGTGAATGAGCAAGCGTGGGTCATCGGCTACATACGCTTCTCGGGCGAGCTTCTGGTGATCGACGGGCTGAAATGACGGCACGCTCGGACCCCCGCCTCTTCCGCGCCGCGCTGCGGGTGTCGTTCTGAAAGAGCCCTGATTCAAGATGACGGCCGCGGCCGGTAGCCGGGTAAGGGGCGCCCTTCCTCTTCCGAGGCAGCAGACTGTTGGAGCAGGTCCATCTTGTTCGCGTCGTCCCCGTCGTTATCCGGGTCGGGGATACCGTGCCGGAGATCCGCCAATAGCTGTCGCCGGTCGAGTTCCCTAGCCAGCCATACACCAGCCGATAGAATCTCTCCGGCGCTCTCGATGACACACTCCGCTGGTACGCGGTTTGGCGCGTACGAGATTATCGGCCCTCTAGGCGCGGGCGGGATGGGGGAGGTGTACCGGGCGGCGAGCGCGGCTGGGGCGAGACGTGGCGGTTAGAATCTCGTCGGCGGGCTGGCCGGCCTTCAAGGTTCCAGCGTCAAGGTGCGATGATTCGGAGCCTCGGGAAGTACGTTCGATAGCGGGCGGCGTCTCGCGTCAGGAGTGTCATGCCGGCGACCGCTGCGTGAGCGCCGATATAGAAGTCGGGAAGCGGAGACCCTTTTCGGCCGGCGCGCCTGCGATAGTCGCGGAAGCATTTTCCGGCGAGAAAGGCGGCTTCCCAGGGAAGCATGAGCCGCTCGAAGAACTGGGGCATGAGCGCTTCTTCCAGATCCTCGATGCTCTCGAAGCGAATCGATACTTCCCCGTAGATGATCGGGTTGATCGCGAGCGCGGCCTCGTCGGCGCAGCCGGCGAGAGCCTGCGCCGACCAGGGGCACCAGCGCCGATCCTCCGTGAGGACATCGAGGAGGACATTGCTGTCGACGAGAACCGCTTCGGAGGTCATCTTCGGGTCAGCGCAAGGATCTGATCGGTGCTCATCCGAACCGTCCCGCGTCCTTTGAGGTGTTGCACCAGCCGCTCGCCCCGTCCGCCGCTTCCTCGGACCTTCTTGATTCGGGCGGCACCTCCCGAGATCTCGAAGCGAACCTCCGTATTGGGGTGCAAGCCGAGCGCTCGACGGATGCGCAGCGGGATGGTGACCTGGCCTTTGGACGTGATTCTCATGATGAACCTCCGGTTAGATTCTTACCGGGTATACTCTTACAGGGTCGCTCGGCGCCGTCAAGGAGAGAGATGATGCTCTCGCCGGGCTTCCG
>DASXTI010000244.1:0-5102 GCA_036505535.1 Thermoanaerobaculia bacterium | reverse complement strand
AGGCCGGCGACGAGGAGGAGGAGCGCGAGCGCCGCGGCGATCGGCGCGAGCTTGCCGCGCAGACTTTCGATGCCGGCTCGGACTCGTGACTTCGCCGTACCCAGCGGAACGCCGAGTACCGAGGCGATCTCGCCGTGCGAGAGGTCCTCGAAGTACGCGAGGCCGAGAGCCTGTCGTTGGGGAGGAGGTAGCTCTTCGAGCGCGCGCTTCAAGACCTCGCGCCGGTGGCCCCTCCACGCTTCCTCCGCCTGGTCCGGCGAGGGGTCGGGTAGGCCCTCCAGCCTCTCGCCCGCGGAGTCGTTTTCGGCCCGGGGTCGGCGGCGGCGGCCGCGCAGCTCCGTTGGCGATCCGGTAGTGCGCGATCTGGAGGAGCCAGGGACGAAGCGGGCAGCGTCCCGGCTCGAAGGAGGAGGCTTTGCGCCAAACGGCGAGGAACACGTCCTGCACGATCTCTTCCGCCGTGGCGTGATCGACCGCCTGCGAGGCCATCCCGAACACGAGAGGGGCATAACGAGCGTACAGGGGGCCGACCGCTTCTTCGCGTCCCGCAGCGAGATCGTGCATGAGCTGCTCGTCGCTGAGCGCCGCGCCGCTCGCGTCGCCGGGCGGCTGACCCGCGGAGGACACGATGCGCATGATAAGGCGCCGGGCGGCCGTCTCACTCGACCACGACGGTCATCCTCATGCCGCCGTGGCCCGAGCCGCAGTAGTGGTCGCAGATGACCGTGTAGGTGCCCTCTTGCTGCGGCTGGACGCGGATCTCCTCGGTCTTTCCGGGTGTCAAGTCCGTGTCGATGCCGAGCGGCCTCGAGAAGAATCCGTGCTGGACGTCCTGGCTCGTGACCGCGAGGGAGACGGCCTCGCCCCGCCGAAGATGAATTTCCTTCGGCTCGAACTCGAAGCGTTTTGCGGTGATCGCGATCGTACGGGCCGGATCCTCGGGAGCCGCGGCATTTCCCCGCGAGGCTACACAGGCCGCGACGGTCGCCGCGACGGCGATCGACGAAAGAATGGACAGAAGCTTGCTCAAAACGATTCTCCTTCCTTGAGGATTTGCTGAATGCCGACGGTCCCGGAGAACTCCCGCAGCGTCAGCGCGACCTCTTCCACCCTCGGTTTCGCGTCGGTTCGTTCGAGAACGCGTCGGACGCCGAGATTCTGGAACGGCCTCGTTGGATCGAACGGAAGGGGCTTCTTCGGCACTCCCGACTCCGGATCCGGGAACGCGAAGATCAGCGACCGCGCCGCGTAATGCGTCGAGCTCCCCTCAGTATGCACGTGCTCGCGGTGAATGTGACCGTAGAGGACCGTGACGTTCTCGTAGGGCGCCAGCGCATTCATGACCTGATCGCCATCGGCGGTGAACCACTCCCAGTCGGGGCGCAGGTCGAAGAGCGGACGGTGTGTAAATACGATGATCGGCGCCGTCTTCGGAAAACGAGAGAGGTCCTTCAGCCACGCGAGCTGCTCGGATCCGACCACCGGCTTTCCGCGCGAGACGTTGTCGAGGGCGATGAAGTGAACCCCGCGGTGGTCGAAGGAATAGGAGGTCTCGCCAAAAGCATCGCGGAAGAGCGCGCCTCCGTCGAGCGCGGCGTCGTGCTCGCCGGGGACACACTTGACGAGCGGTACCTCCAGGCGTGAGGCAATCTTCTTGAAGAGGCGCATCCGGTCGGCGTGCTCTTCGGGGTTCTCGCTGTCGTGGGTGAGATCCCCGGTGAACAGGATGAGCTCGGGGCGCTCGGGCAGGGCGTTCACCACCTCGACCGCGCGCTCGAAAGCCTGCGTTCCGAGCGGGTCGGACGGCCCGTTGAAGCCCACGTGCGTGTCGGAGAACTGCACGAAGGAGAAGGGCGTCAGCGTCTCACCGTTCTTCTTTCCCAGGAGCTTCATCAGACGGCTGCCCTCGCCGAATGTCGGCGCCGCCACCTGGTAGAGCGCCCCCGCGCCAAGCGAGACGCCCGCGATCTTCAGGAACTTCCGCCGGTCGACCGGGTTCATCGGGTCTCCTTCGAACCGGGCAAAGAGCCGGGTTCAGAGGGAAGTACACCGGGCCAAGGCGATTGGATGATCGGGCCGCGGGACTTTAGCCAGTTCTTAGAAACGGAGCGCTCGGGCGAGCTCGGCCTCGTGCTGCCGGCAGAAGCGCGTCCCCTTGCGGTCGCTTTCGGAAAGCGTGTTAGAGAACCACATGACACACGTCGGGTCGGAGCAGTGGGACAGGCCCCAGGTGTGGCCGAGCTCATGAATCGCCTCGGTCGTTGCGCGGCGCGCGAAGAGCGCGGCGTCTCCCGTATGCAGGCGCGCGAGCGAGAAGACGGCCACGCCGCGGCGGGAATCGGCCTCTCCAAAGACGAAGTTGAGCTCCGGCACGTACAAATCGACGTCGGCCACGCCGAGAAGCCGTTCCCACTCCGGACGCCGTATTTTGGAAAGCGCGTCGAGGATGTTCGTGGATCGGTACTGTCGGCGAGAGGCATCGTAGGAGCCCGGCGGAAGCGGGATTGCCGGCGCGACCACGACCTCGGCGCCGAAGGTCTCGCGCAGAACGGGAACGAGCGCTGCAACGTCGGCGGCCGGTGTATCGCCGACGGCGGCGAGGGCGATGACGCGCGAGGTCCTCAACGAATGAGGCATGGCGAGAGATGAGACCGCCGCAAGGATAAGGCCGGCTCGGATCATCGGTAACCCAGGACTCCCAGGATCGGGACCTCTTCCAGAAGCTCGCTTCCGAGATGGGCCGGAAGAATACCGGGTGGCTGCGGCCGTTTTCCGCGGCGCGGGCGCAGGACCTCTTCGGGTGTGGCGATGAGGTCGAGGAAAAAGTCGTGCTCGGTTGCGGGCAGCTTCTCCTCGAGAACCTGGAGAGGATGCACGGTCGTCGCAACGGCCGTCGTCTGGTCAATCGCACCGACCTCGCGGCCGATGGCGTATTCGAGGTCCGAGTAGCCGCCCCCTTTGCCGACGCGGACGCCGTTCGGGGCGACCGCGACGGAACCGGCGACGACGAGATCGATGTGGGGCAGCCTACGCGGATCGACGGATCGCCCGAGCCTCGAGGCGCCCCGAATCGTCGCGGCCTCGGCCAGATCGGCCGCATCGAGGCGTCGAGGATCGAGCATCCAGAAGCACTCGACCTCCCGAAGACGCGGCACGGCCATGTAGACCATCTTGCCGTCGCGGAGCGCGCGCAGACGCACGGGGCGCTGGGGCGAGTCCGGGTTGCACTTGATCGCGCTGGCGCGCCGCCACTCGGGAGTCGCCGCGAGCCGTTCGGCAGCCGGGGCGGCTCCGCGGAAATTCGGGATTCGCCCGCGCGCGCCCGGGAAGAGCGATACGCCCTCTTCTACGAGCCGTCTCCAGACGCGCTCGCGGATGCGTTGTTTCTCCGATGCGCCGCTCACTTTGGCGTTCTCGCCAGGCGAAGCCCGGCGCTCAGAGTCCGAGAAGAGCGAGCTCGTCTAAGAGATTGGCGATGCGGGGATGCGCGGCGAGCTCCTTGTAAAGCCAGCCGTGGCGCTCCCGCAGCTCGTTTAGGCCCGTGCGCAGCGCCTCGCCGTCCCTCGCGGCCGCCGCGGCCCGCAGTTTCTCGATCGCTTCCCGCCCGAGCTCATCGAGCCGGTCGCCGACCTGTCGCTGCAGAGAGTCGAACGACTCGTGGACGCGCGCCTCATGGTCCTCGGGAGCGGACGGGTCGACCATCCCGTCCAGACTATCAAAGGAGGCGCGCCAGATCGGAAATGGAGTCGAGGATGGCATCCGGGCGGATCGCGGAGCCCTCGAGCTCCTCGGGGCGGTGCTTTCCAGTGCGAACGAGGATGCCTCTCATACCGGCGGCCTGCCCGCCTCCGACGTCCGACTCGAGGTCGTCGCCGATGACCGCCGCCTCCAAAGGCGCCGCCCCGAGCGAAGCGAGCGCCGCGTCGTAAAAGACGGACGCCGGCTTCCCGACGAGCGTGGCCTTACGGCCGGAGGCGAACTCGAGAGCCGCGGCGAAAGCCCCGACGTCGAGCATGAGCCCTTCTTCCGCCCGCCAGTAACGGTTGCGCGCCAGCGTCACGAGCTCGCCGCCTTCGAGCAGGAATCGGAAGGCTCGATTCAAGCGTGAATAGCTCATCGCGTCGCCGAGATCGCCGATGACGACCGCATCGGGGCTCTCCTCCACCGGCTCGATTCCTTCGAAGTCCTCGAGCAGGGTGGCGCGCAAGAGAAAGTGGCAGCGACGGAGCCCGCGGGAGAGGAGGTATTCGCGCGCGGCCAGCGGGGCGGTGAAGACGCGTGAGGGGTCGACGGGGAGTCCCATTTCCGCGAGCTCGCGCACGATCGTCGACCTCGGCCGGCTGGTCGTGTTCGTGACGAAGCAGTAAGCGATGTTGCGCGCGTCGAGCGCCCTGAGCGCCTCGGCCGCTCCGGGGACGAGGCGGCCGCTCTCGTAAACGGTGCCTTCGAGATCTACAAGAAGGGCACGGACCCCCGCGAGCGGTTTCAACCCCGCGGCGAGCTCGGCGTCTTCGGCGCCCTGTGGATCGGAATCGGCGTCGGCCTGCGCCGGGGTTTCCCGAATCGTGAATCCGGGAGGCGGTGGAGCGACTCTGCGATGGCGCGCCAGTCGTCCTCGGAGACGAGAACCGCGCTGGAGTTTCTACTCGTGAGCCGAATGGGATAGTGAAGTGCAACGACCTCGTTGAACAGCCGGCCCAATCGGGCCCGGGCCTTGCTGATCGGTACAGTCCTCATGTTCCGATCTTAATGTCGGGACCCTCCAATGCAAGTGCGAATCGCTGTCTCACCCGGTTCTCTCGAGCCCTCAGAAAGTTCAGGCAGTCTTCGGAGCCGCGATCTGTTCGTAGAGCGTCAGCAGAGCCTGTGTGCCCTCCTCGCCGCGGCCTTGCGCCTCGAGAGCGAAGAGAAGCTGGTGCACGAGCGCGACGCCGGGCAGTGGCACCCCTTTTTCCCGCGCGGTGCGGAGCACGATCGCCAGATCTTTCTGCTGATGCTTGACGGCGAAAGCGGGCTTGAAGTCGCGGTCGATCATCTTCTTTCCGAGAACCTCGAGCGCCCATGAGTTAGCCGCGCCCGCCATCAGAGCCTCGTGAAGCGCG
>DASXTI010000243.1:0-8610 GCA_036505535.1 Thermoanaerobaculia bacterium | reverse complement strand
GATGGTCTGGCGCAGGCTCACGCCACGCTAGGCCTCGTCCTGACGGAGTACGACCACGACTGGTCCGGCGGGGAATCCGAGTACAAGAAAGCCATCGAGCTCGACCCCGGCTACGCGATGGCCCACTTCTGGTATTCCCAGCTCCTGTCCGCACGCGAACATTCCGACGAGGCGTCGGCTCAGATTCGGCGTGCCCGGGAGCTCGATCCCCTTTCCCCCATCATCCAAGCCAATCTCGCGCGGCAGCTCGTCTTCGCTCGCGAGTATGACCGCGCGATCGAAGAAGGCCGAAAGGCCGTCGAGACGATTCCCAACTTCCCCCCGGCCCACCGGTTCCTCGCATACGCCTACCGAGCGAAGGGCATGATCCGGGAAGCGATTGCCGAGAGTCAGGCGGCGGCAAGTCTCCTCGGCCAGACCCCGTTGGGCCTCCTGAATCTCGGACTCGCCCAGGCGCTGGCCGGCCAACGCGCCGAGGCGCTCCGGATCATCGAAGAGATGAAGACTCTGGCGGCGCGTCGGTACGTCTCACCCGCCTTCATCGCGATCGTCTTTCAGTGCCTCGGCGACAAGGATCAGACACTCGAGTGGTGGGCCAAGGCCTGCGAGGATCGCTCCTTCGACCTGATCTTTCTCAAGGTGGATCCTTTGAACGACGATCTGCGCGGGGATCCGCGGTTCGCGGACCTGCTGCGTAAGGCGGGGCTTGCGCCGTGACCGCGACCGACAGACCGACTCGGTTTCTTCGTACAGGTCTTCGTCGGCTCCTTCGCCTTCCTCGCGGCGGGCCTCGTTCTTTATGCGCTGGCGGAGCGACGCCGACGGCGCGCGGAGAGGGCTGCCGCCTGATCGGGCGATAGAATCCGGCGGAGTCTCCGAGCGCCATGACACTCTCCGCCGGAACTCGCCTCGGCCCCTACGAAATCCTCACGCCACTCGGCGCGGGCGGGATGGGCGAGGCGTATCGTCGCCTTCGCTTGCTCCAAGACGCGCCCTTCGGGCAGCGGGCCGCTGCTCCTCCGGATGCGTACTCGACCGCGGCCCTCGTCTTGGAGCGGCGCTCCGGCTCCCGCGGCGCGAGTCGGTTCGCTCGGTTACTTCACGAACCTTGGTCGCGCCGCGAACGGCCATGACGCTTCCTGCCGGCACCAGGCTCGGTCCTTATGAGGTCCTCTCCCATTTGGGAGCCGGAGGCATGGGCGAAGTGTATCGGGCGCGGGATCCGCGGCTCTCTCGCGAGGTCGCGGTCAAGGTGCTGCCCGCGTCCTTCTCGCAAGACGCCGACCGGCTGCGCCGGTTCGAGCAGGAGGCTAAGGCAGCCGGGGTCCTGAATCATCCCAACATCACCGCCGTCTACGACATCGGCCAGCACGACGGCGCGCCCTACGTCGTCCAGGAACTTCTGGAAGGCGAGACGCTGCGCTCCGTGCTTGCCGGAGGAAAGCTCTCGCCTCGACGCGCCATCGACTACGCGTTGCAGATCGCGCACGGCCTGGCCGCCGCGCACGAGAAGGGCATCGTCCATCGGGACCTGAAGCCCGAGAACCTCTTCGTCACCAGCGACGGGAGGGTGAAGATCCTCGACTTCGGATTGGCCAAGCTCACGCAGGCGGAGAGCGGCGTCGCCAGCGCCACGGACCTTCCCACCGAAACGAAGGGAACCGAGCCCGGCGTCGTGCTCGGCACCCTCGGCTACATGTCCCCCGAGCAGGTGCGTGGCAGACTGGCCGACGCCCGCTCCGACATCTTCTCCTTCGGCGCGATCCTGTACGAAATGCTGTCGGGCCGCCGCGCCTTCACCGGCGACTCGGCCGCCGACACGATGTCGGCGATTCTGCGAGAAGACCCGCCGGATCTCTCGGTCACCAACCAGAACATCTCGCCGGGGCTCGAGAGGATCGTGCGCCACTGTCTCGAGAAGAATCCCGAGCAGCGCTTCCACTCCGCCCACGACGTTGCCTTCGCTCTCGAGACGATCACGGGCGTCTCCACGCCCTCGGCCATCGGAGCGATCGAGGCGCGCCGACGGCGAATTCCCTGGAGGGCGATCCTTGCGGCGCTGGCCGGGAGCGCGATCGTGGCTGCCGCGTTTCTCGTCGGCGGGAGATGGAGATCTCCCAAGCCTCCGACCTTTCGCCAACTGACGTTCCGCAGAGGGCTCGTCAGCTCGGCACGTTTCGCGCCGGATGGGCAGACCGTGATCTACGGCGCCTCCTGGGAAGGCGATCCTTTCGCGCTCTACCAATCGCGCGTGGGGATCCCGGAGTCCCAAACGCTGGGCTTGCTCGGGGTCGACACGATATCGGGCATTTCGTCTTCCGGCGAGATGGCCGTCTTGCTTCAAAAACCCGGCGGACCCACCGTCGCTCGGGTTCCGATCACGGGCGGAGCACCCCGGGAGGTATCCGAGAATGTCGACGACGCGGACATTTCGAAGGACGGACAGTTTCTCGCCGTCGTGCGCTACGCCGGAGGCACCGCGCGGCTGGAGTATCCGATCGGAAAGACGCTCTACCAGACGAGCGGCTACGTCAGCTTTCCGAAGATCTCTCCGGACGGCGAGCGTATCGCGTTCTTCGACCACCCGCTGATCGCCGACGACCGAGGCTCTGTCGCGGTCGTCGGCCGCGACGGCCGCAAAGCGACCCTGACGCCCGAGTGGGCGAGCGCGGTTGGGCTGGCCTGGGCGCCCTCGGGGAAGGAGATCTGGTTCACGGCCGCCGAGCACGGCGCCAATCTCGCGGTGCGCGCGGTGACGCCCTCCCGAAAGATGCGCCTGGTGCTCACGGGACCCGGCCGCCTCATTCTCCACGACATCGCGCGCGACGGCCGGTTGCTTCTGGAGAAACGCACGGTCCGGCGGGTCGTGATGTGCCTGGCTCCGGGAGCCAAAGAGGAGCGCGACCTCGCCTGGCTCGACTATTCCAGCCTGTACGCGCTATCGCGGGACGGCTCGCTGCTTCTCCTCGGCGAGACCGGAGAAGGCGGGGGCGAGAACTACGGCATCTATGTCCGAAAGACCGACGGCTCTCCCGCCGTCAGGCTGGGCGAGGGATTCGCCCGAGGCTTCTTGCCCGACGAAAAGTCCGTGTTGGCCATCGTTCCGGGAGGAAAGCAGCGGCTCGTGGTCGTGCCCCTGGGCGCCGGGGAGCCCCGAACGCTACCGGACTACGACCTTCGCGTGCGGGGCGCCTTCTGGTTTCCGGACGGCAAGCGATTGCTAATCGGAGGGGCCCGGCCGGGAGAGCCGCTGCGCCTGTTCATCCAGGAGATCGCGGGGGGAAAGGCACGCCCCGTGGGGCCCGCCGGCATCACGGCGCCGACCCAGCTCTCGCCGGACGGACGGCTCTTCTTCGCAGTTGGACCCGATCACAAGGCCTTCTTCTACTCGACGGATGGCGGCGACCCCCGCGCGATCCCGGCCTACGAGCCCGGGCAATGGCCGGCCGGTTGGAGCTCGGACAGCCGTTTCCTATATCTCCACGATTCCCATTTCCCCGCGAAGGTCTGGCGCATCGAGGCCTCGAGCGGGCGGCGGGAGCTCTACCGAGAAATCCGCCCCTCGGATTTGACCGGCGCTAGGGCTCTCTCCGCCGTCGTGGTCTCGGGCGACGGGACGAGCTACGCCTACGCCTACTCGAGATCGCTCTCGGAGCTCTACGTGGTGGAAGGCACGAGGTAGGGCGCCAAAACATATAAGCAATTACTTATATATCTCAAGAGGAGCCGTCATGCCCCTCGAGCGCGCCTTAAAGACCCGGGACATCGTCCTCTTCAACGTCGCCGCGATCGTCGGCATGCGGTGGGTGGCTCTGGCCGCGGCCAACGGGCCCTCCTCGCTCTTTCTCTGGGTGCTCGCGGCGATCGTCTTCTTCATCCCCCAGGGCTTCGCCGTCACGGCGCTCGCGACGGCGATCCCGGAGGAGGGCGGCCTCTACGTCTGGACGACGAAGGCCTTCGGGCCGCGCCAGGGATTCCTCGCCGGCTGGCTCTACTGGGCCTCGAACATTACCTACTTCCCGACGCTCACGCTCTCGACCGTGGTCTTCGCGCTCTACGTCTTCGGAACGCGCTTCGCGTCGCTCGAGCAGAGCCCTGCCTACGCGGCGGGGGCGTCGCTGGTTCTTCTGGCAATCGCTCTCGTCTTCAACATCGTGGGGCTGAAGACCGGCAAGTGGGTGCAAAACATCGGAGGTCTCGCCCAGTGGCTGCCGTCGGCGGCGTTGCTTCTGGTCGGGATCATCGCGCTGACGCGAGCCGGCTCCGCGACGGCGATCACGACGCAGACGATCATGCCCCACTTCGGCCAGCTCCCGACGGTCCTGTTCTTCGCCAACCTCTGCTTCGGCTTCGCCGGCCTCGAGCTCGCGCCGACGATGGCGGGCGAGGTCGTCGAGCCGCGCAGGACTTTCCCCCGGGCGATCGTCATCTCGGGCTTGACGATCGCGGCCTGCTATCTCCTCGGCACGATCTCGCTTCTCTGGGCGCTCCCGCCGAAGGAGGTCTCGATCATCTCGGGAGTCAATCAGGCGATCACGAAGGCCGGCGCACTGCACGGGCTTCCCTGGCTCGGGTCGCCCGTCGCCCTGCTGATGACGCTCGCGGGCCTGGGCGGCATCGGCGCGTGGCTCATCGCGACCGCGCGCCTGCTCTTCGTGGGAGGCCTCGACCGCTATCTGCCGCCGGTCTTCGCGAAGACCCATCCTCGGTGGAAGACGCCATGGTTCGCGATGGTCTTTCAGGCGGCGTTTTCGGCGATCTTCATCCTCGCGGCGACCCAGGGCTCGACGGTCAAGGCCGCCTACTTGAAGCTCGTCAACGCCACCCTGATCGTTTACTTCCTCCCCTACCTGTACATGTTCGCCTCGGCGGTCCGTCTGCGGCGCGAGATCGCCGCGACACCGCAGGCGATCCCGGTTCCCGGCGGCTCCGCGGGGAGCCTGCTGTGGAACGGCCTCGGCTTCGCCACGGCAGCCATCTCGATCGTCTTGGCGCTCATTCCACCGGCCGACACGACAGACCGACTCGGCTTCTTCGTACAGGTCTTCGTCGGCTCCTTCGGATTCCTCGCCGCCGGCTTCGTTCTCTACTGGCTCGCCGAGCGGCGCCGCCGCCGTGAGGAGGCCAGGCCCGCGGCATAGAATTCCCGCGTTCCATGACGTTTTCCTCGGGCACCCGGCTCGGCCCTTACGAGATTCTCGCGCCGCTCGGGGCGGGCGGGATGGGAGAGGTGTACCGGGCACGGGATACGAAGCTAGAGCGGGATGTGGCGGTCAAGGTGCTGCCCGAGAAGCTCGCCGAGGACGCGGCCGCCCTCGGCCGGTTCGATCGTGAGGCGAAGGCGGTTGCGGCGCTCTCGCATCCCAATATCCTCGGAATCTACGACCTCGGCAGAGACGGCGGCGTGACGTACGCGGTCATGGAGCTGCTCCACGGCGAGACGCTGCGTCAGCGTCTGGCGGAGGGTCCGCTGCCACAGCGCAAGGCGCTCGAGTACGGTCTCCAGATCGCGCAGGGCCTTGCCGCCGCGCATGAGAAGGGAATCGTTCACCGGGACCTGAAGCCCGAGAACGTCTTCATCACATCGGAAGGGCGGGTAAAGATCCTGGACTTCGGCCTTGCCAGAGTCGCCGCGCCAAAGGCCGACGAAACGCATTCCCCAACCGCCGTGGCGGCGACGGAGCCCGGCACGGTGATGGGCACGGTCGGCTACATGTCGCCTGAGCAGGTGCGCGGCAAGCCCGCCGATCAGCGCTCCGACATCTTCTCGTTCGGATCCGTGCTCTACGAGATGCTCTCAGGCGAGCGCGCGTTCCGCGGCGACTCGGCCGCCGAGACCATGGCGGCGATCGCGCAGAAGGACCCGCCGGATCTCTCTGAGGCGAGCGGGAAGTTCTCTCCCGCCGTGGAGCGGATCCTGCGGCACTGCCTGGAGAAGCGGCCCGAGGAGCGCTTCGACACCGCGCACGACCTCGCCTTCGCGCTGGAGACGGCCGGAGGCCAGTCGTTTCAGACGCCGGCACTTGCGGTGGCAGAATCCCGTCGGCCGCGTCGGCTCAAGCTTGCCCTTTCGGCGATCGCGATCGCCGGGCTCGTGTTCGCCCTCGGTTTCCTGCTCGGCCGGGGAGCCAGCCGCCCGACATTTCCGCGCTTCTCTCCGCTGACCTTTCGCCGCGGCACGATCCGCTCCGCCCGCTTCGCCCCGGACGGCCTGACGATCGTCTACGGCGCCGCCTGGCAGGGAGCGCCGATCCGGCTGTTCACGGCGAGGCGGGACAGCTTGGAGGCGGGCCGCATCGATCTTCCGGACGCCGACATTTTCGCCATCAATCGAAACGGCGAGATGGCCGTCTCGCTCGGCCGTCATTTTCTGACGACCCATCACGCGCTGGGAACACTCGCCGTCGCCCCTCTCTCCGGCGGGGCGCCCCGCGAGACTCTCGAAAAGGTCGAGGATGCGGACTGGTCCCCCGACGGCAAGGAGCTCGCCGTCATCCACGACGTGGCGGGGCGCTACCGGCTGGAGCTTCCCATCGGAAAGGTGCTCTACGACTCCGTCGGCTGGTTGAGCCACCCGCGGGTGTCGCCCGACGGCACGCTCGTCGCTTTTTTCGATCATCCGATCCGCTTCGACAATCGGGGGACGCTCGCCGTCGTGGACAGGTCCGGGAAAAAGAGGATGCAGTCGACCGAGGAGGACTCCGAGTCGGGGCTCGCCTGGTCTCCGGACGGGAAAGAAATCTGGTACTCGGCGGGCTACGGGCTCTCGGGTAGCGACGTTTTCGCCATCGACCTTCGAGGCCGCCGGCGCATCCTCTATCGGGCGACCGGCGACATGTCCCTTCTCGATGTTTCCCGAGACGGGCGGACACTATTGGCTCGCCAGGGCAACCAGCGCGAGATGCGGTGTCTTCGCCCCGGCGAGGCGCAGGAGCGCGATCTCTCCTGGCTCGACTGGACCTACCCGCGAGACATCTCTTCGGACGGGAACGTGATTCTCTTTGACGAGTCTGGATACGGCGGCGGTCCGGGCTATTCCGTCTTCGTGAGGAAAACCGACGGCTCGCCAGCCGTGCGGCTGGGAGATGGGATCGCGCAGGCTCTGTCGCCCGACGGCAAGCTGACGATCTCGATTCCCATCACGCCGCCTTATCGAATCGTGCTCTTGCCGACGGGAGCGGGGCAGCCGCGGCGGCTGGAGGGCAGTGTCGAAGTTCATTCTGCCCGGTGGTTTCCTGACGGGAAACGGATTCTCTTCGAGGGCCACGAGGCCGGACGAGGCGCCCGCCTCTTCGGACAGGATCTCGCCAGCGGAGGGCCCAGGGCTATCACTCCCGAGGGCGTCCGTCTCTTCTCCGGTCGGGAGCTCTCCCGCGACGGCCGCTTTGTCGCGGCGATCGGGCCCGACCAGAAGGCCTACGTCTATCCCGTGGATGGAGGCGAGCCGAAGCCGATCCCCGGGTGGGGCGACAACGACGAGCTGTGCGGCTGGACCGACGACGGCCGCGGAATCTTCGCGTACTCACACGGCGAGCTTCCGGCGAAAGTCTTCCGCCTCGATCTCGCCACGGGAAAGCGGCTGCCTTGGAAAGAGGTCCTGCCCGTCGACTCGGCCGGTGTCGTCACGATCGTGCCGCTCCTCTTCACGCCCGATGGCCGATCCTACGTATACAGCTACCCGCGGATCCTGTCGCAGTTGTACGTGGGCGAGGGACTGAGATGAGGCCTCCTACCGTTTCGAGGCATGCGCGTCCTCACCGAAGCGGTAGGAGCTGAGGCTATGACTCTCGTTCCGGGAACTCGCCTCGGCCCCTACGAGATCCTCGCGCCGCTCGGCGCGGGCGGGATGGGCGAGGTCTACCGGGCCAAGGATCCGCGCCTCGGCAGGGAGGTCGCGATCAAGGTGTTGCCGGTATCTTTCTCTCAGGATGCCGACCGTCTTCGCCGCTTCGAGCAGGAAGCCAGGGCCGCGGGGCTTCTCAACCATCCCAACGTCACGATCGTCTACGACATCGGCTCAGTCGATGAGTCCCCCTACGTCGTCTCCGAGCTGCTGGAGGGCGAGACGCTCCGCGCCGAGCTCGCGGGCGGCCGTTTCTCGTCGCGCAAGGCCGTCGAATACGCGCTGCAGGTCGCTTACGGCCTCGCCGCCGCGCACGAGAAGGGGATCATCCATCGGGACCTAAAACCCGAGAACCTCTTCGTCACCAAAGACGGCCGCGTCAAGATCCTCGACTTCGGCCTGGCCAAGCTCACGCACGCGGACGAAGGATCGGGCCCGCAGACCAACCTGCCCACCGCCACCCTCGGAACCGAACCAGGCGTCGTCATGGGCACCCTCGGTTACATTTCGCCTGAGCAGATCAAGGGCAAGCCAGCCGATGCGCGCTCGGACATCTTCGCCCTCGGCGCGATTCTGTACGAGATGCTTTCGGGCAAGCGCGCCTTCCAGGCCGACTCGGCCGGCGAGACCATGGCCGCGATCCTGAGGGAAGATCCGCCGGATCTCTCCGCCACCAACAAGTCGATCTCCCCCGGCCTCGAGCGAATCGTCCGGCACTGCATCGAAAAGAACCCCGAGCGGCGGTTCCAGTCGTCACGAGACCTCGC
>DASXTI010000242.1:0-24560 GCA_036505535.1 Thermoanaerobaculia bacterium | reverse complement strand
ATCTCCGGCGCGTGAAGGTCCGGCCCGACGAAGCTCCCGCGGCCGGCCAGATTGACCCCTCGAAGCGCGACGAGCGGACTCTGCCCGCGCAGGACCGTCCCGAGGATCTCGGGGCCGTCCGCCGATCCGAAGGGATTCTTTCCCGTCAGCTGCACGGCGAGTCGTATCGCGTCGGCGGCCTTGGTCAGTTGCTGGCCGGCGCCGGCGTAATACGCGGCGATGTGGTCGGCCATGGCCGCGGAAGAGCGGGTGAGGTATTTTTCCTCGAGTGTTTCGAGAGTGCGCCGATTGCGGCGAATGAGAACGGCCTCGGCGACGACCAACGGAATGAGGGAGGCCAGGATCAGAGCGCCGGAGAGAACTACGAAAAGGCGGATCCGACGCCGACCGGAGCGCCCGTTCACGATAAGCGCATTATAGCCGCTGCCTCGAGCCAATTCTCTTCCGAGATCGTTCGGTCGATGCGCGCGGAGCCAATTCTCTCGAGCACGATCGACGCCAGGCCCCCGGCCGTCCTCTTCTTGTCGCGAGCGAGCAGTGGCCGCAATCGCGCCGGATCCCGCTCCGGAGTCGGAAACGGTCCGAGGCGCGCCAGCGTGGAACGGAGCCGAACGACTTGTGTCTCGGGAAGGCCCGCGCGCCGGTGGGAAATCTCGAGAGCGGCCGCGATCCCCCACGCGACCGCCTCCCCGTGACGCAGCGTCTGGAAGCCGCCGGCGGCCTCCAACGCATGGCCGAGCGTGTGCCCGAAGTTTAAGAGAAGTCGGCGCCCGGAGTCGCGCGGGTCCTCCGACACGATCGCTGCCTTGATCCGCACCGCCCCTGCGAGAAGCGCCAGAAGCGGCTCCTCATCGCGCTCCAGGATCGCCGCTTGCTCTCGCTCGGCGCGCTCGGCCAGCGCCGCGTCGGCGATCCAGGCGGCCTTGTACGCCTCGATCAGGCCGGCGCGGTAGTCGCGGTCGGACAGAGTGGCGACGGAGGCGGGGTCGATCAGAATCACAGCCGGAGGGTGAAACGCGCCGAGCAGGTTCTTTCCGAGGGGATGGTTGACGCCCGTCTTGCCGCCGATCGCGGCATCGGCCATGCCGGCCGTCGTCGTCGGAACGGCGTTCCACGTCACGCCCCTCAGAAGAATCGCGGCAGCGAAGCCCACCACGTCGGTGACGACGCCGCCGCCGACGGCGACCAATGCGTCGTCGCGCCGTATTCCCACCTCGAGAGCCGCGTCGGCGATCCGGGCCGCCGTCTCGAGCGTCTTTTCCGCTTCGCGATCCTCGACGAAGCGATCGAGAAGCAGCCGGCGGCCGAGGACCTCGCGCAGCGGCTCGGCGGCCACTTTCGCCGCGGGAGAAGAAAAGAGCAGGAACCGGCCGCTCTTCGAAGCCAGGAGCGATTCCGCCGAGAGAAGCGATCCGCGTCCCAGCCAGACCGTGCTTCGCGCCGCCGCCGGGCCGACGAGAATCCGCTCGGGCGCGGGAGTGGTCACCGTTCCGGCCGGGCCGGCGGCTCGATCCCCAGCTCTCGGAGCTGATCCGGAAAGACGTTGGCTGGCGCCTTCGTCATCAGACAGATCCCGGAGGTGGTCTTCGGAAAGGCGATCACGTCGCGCAGCGACGTCGCCCCGGCCGCGATCGCGCAGAGGCGGTCGAGGCCGAGCGCGATTCCACCATGCGGCGGTGCCCCGTATTTCAGGGCATCGAGAAGGAAGCCGAACCGTTCTCTTCCCTCGGACTCGGAGATGCCGAGCGCGCGGAAAACGCGCTCCTGGAGATCGGCGCGATGGATTCGGATGGAGCCCGAGCCGAGCTCCCAGCCGTTGACGACGACGTCGTAGGCGCGGGCCCGGACTCTGCCCGGATCCGACTCGAGCAAATCGAGATCCTCCTCGCGCGGCCCGGTGAAGGGATGGTTCGTGGGGGCCCACTTCCCCGCCGATTCATCCCAGGTCAGCAGTGGAAAGTCCGTCACCCAGCAGAAGACGTTCCGGGACTCATCCAGCAGCTTGAGCTCACGCGCCACCTCCGCCCGCAACGCGGCGAGCGCGGCGAAGGCCGACTTCTCGAGGTCCGCGACGATCAAGAGCAGGTCGCCATCCTCGATTCCGGCCGCCGAGAGGAGGGCCGAGACGTGTGTCTCCGAGAGACTCTTCTTGGCCGGGGACGCAACCTCGCCCCCCGCCTTCTTGATCCAGAGAAGCCCGGCCGCGCCGTGCTCGCGGGCCTTCCCGGTCAGCTCCTCCAGCCGTTTGCGGGACAGCACGGCTCCGCCCGGAACCCGCAGGCCGCGCACGGTTCCACCCTGGGAGAGCGCGTTCTCGAAGGGGGCGAAGCGGCTTCCCGCGGCTTGCCCGGAGAGGTCGCACAACGGAAGGTCGTAGCGCAGGTCGGGGCGGTCGGTTCCGTAGCTCTCCATCGCCTCGCGGAAGGTGAGCCGGCGGAACGGCCGCGCGACCGCAATCTCCGCCGCGGCGAGGGCTTCGGCGAGGAACGCCTCGACGGTATCGAAGATCTCTTCCTCGGTCGGGAAAGAGATCTCCAGATCGATCTGTGTGAACTCGAACTGGCGGTCCGCCCGCAGGTCCTCGTCGCGGAAGCAGCGGGCGATCTGGAAGTACTTCTCGAACCCCGCGATCATCAGGATCTGCTTGAAGAGCTGGGGCGATTGAGGCAGCGCGTACCACTGCCCGCGGTGCACGCGCGAGGGAACGAGAAAGTCCCTCGCCCCCTCGGGTGTCGAGCGCGTCAGCATGGGCGTTTCGACCTCGAGAAAGCCGCGCTCGTGAAGGACCTTCCGCACGCGGAAGGCGATCTCATCCCGAAGGACGAAGTTCTTCTGCATCGCGGGACGCCGCAGATCGAGGTATCGGTACTCCAGCCGAAGCTCCTCGGTCGCGTTCGTCCGGTCCTCGACGACGAACGGCGGCGTCTCCGAGCGGGCAAGGAACTCCAGGCTCGAGGCCACGACCTCGATGTCTCCGGTGGGAAGATCCCTGTTCTTCTGTCCCTCGCCTCGCAGCGTGACCTCCCCCTCGACGGCAACGACATCTTCGCTCCGCGCCTCGGCCGCCCTTGCCACGGCCGCCGCCGGACATCGAGCCTTGTCGAACACGACCTGGACTAAGCCACTGCGGTCGCGGAGCAAAAGGAAGATCAGCTCGCCTAAGTCCCTGCGCCGAGCGATCCAGCCCTGCAGGAAGACCCTTCGACCGGCGTCCGCGGCGCGCAGGACACCGGCCGCCTGTCGCGCCCTCTTCACCGCTCCCTCGCTGCGCCGAGCCGTTCCGCGAGCTGATCTCGCGAATAGGTCTCCTGCTCGCCAGTCTTTAGGTCCTTGACAGTCACGCTGTCGCCTTCCCGCTCTCGAACGCCCAGGAGCACCGCATGGATGCTGGTCACGCGAAACGGATGACTCGACGGATCGACCGCGATCTGGCCCGCCCGCGACAGTCCCTTCACGATTCCGCGGCCGTTGAGATCGGTTTCGACGACCGCCCCCGGGATACATGCTCGAATCTCGTTCGCGATGCCGAGGGCGTAAGTGAAATCGAAGGCCGAGTCGGGGACGACGTAGAAGAGAGGCCGTTCGGGACGGACGTCGGCCGTCATGGCCTCCACGAGCCGGTCCTCGCCGATGGCGAAGCCCACAGCCGAGGTTGGAGGCCCGCCGAGATCGGCGACGAGGTCGTCGTAACGTCCGCCGCCGAGGATGGCGTTCTGCGCTCCCAGCCGCTCGGAAGCCACCTCGAAGACCGTAAGCGTGTAATAGTCGAGGCCTCGAACGATCGAAGCGCTCTCCTCGAATCGGACGCCGCCGACTGAGAGGAGACGCTTGACCTCATCGTGGTGCGCGCGGGACGCTTCGTCCAAGAAATCCAGAGTCGCCGGCCCCCCATCGAGAATCCCTCGCATCGCCGGGTCCTTCGAGTCGAAGAGCCGAAGCGGATTCTCTTCGAGCCGTCGCCGATCCTCCGGCCCCAGGTTCCGGGCCTGCGGCCGAGCGTAATCCTGAAGCGCCCGCGCAAAGGCCTTCCTCGCTTCTCCTCGCGGGATGCAGTTGATCGTCGCGACGAGGTCGGTGAAACCCAGCGCTCGGAGGAAATCGAAGAGCATGCCGATTACCTCGGCGTCCCCCGCCGGGGCGGGAACGCCCAACAGCTCCACCCCGATCTGGCGAAACTCCCGGTAGCGCCCCGCCTGCGGCTGCTCGTATCGGAACTGGGAACCGGCGTACCAGAGGCGGATTGGCTTCGGGATTTCCTGCATTCCCTTCTCGACGAGCGCGCGAATCACGCCGGCCGTGTTTTCGGGCCGGAGAGTCAGCGATCGGCCCTTTCGGTCGGTGAACGTGTACATCTCCTTGTTGACGATGTCGGTCGTCTCTCCGACCGACCGCGCAAAGAGCTCGGTCGATTCGAAGGTCGGCGTGCGAATCTCGGCGTAGCCGAACGATCCAAAGACGGAGCGGGCGGCCTGCTCGACGGCCGCGAACCTTTCGCTTTCCGGCGGGAACAGGTCGTGAGTTCCTTTGGGCGCCCGGAGCCGCTCGCTCATCGCGCCCATTTTCCGTCGACTTTGAAGTACTCCTCCTTGTAGCGGAGGTAGTTGCCGTAATAGTGCTTCAGGTTTTCCACTTCGGACTCGGAGAGGACCCGGGTCTGGCGAGCCGGCGCCCCCAGCCAGAGCGTCCGCGGCGGAACGATCGTCCGGGGCGTGACGAGCGCGCCCGCGCCGATGAGCGCCGACTCGCCCACTTCGGCGCCGTCCAAGACCGTGGCCCGGATTCCGATGAGAGCGCCTGCGCGCACGATCGCGCCGTGCACGATCGCGCCGTGGCCGAGCGTGACTTCCTCTTCGAGGATCGTCGGGTGCGTTCCCTGCATGACGTGGATCGCGCAGCTGTCCTGGATGTTGCTGCGCGCGCCGATGCGGATGTAATGGCAGTCGCCGCGGACGACGGAGTTGTACCAGACCGACACGTCGTCTCCAAGAACGACGTCTCCGATCACGGCGGCCGTCTCGGCAAGATATACGCGATCCCCGAGCCGGGGCGTCTTGCCGGCGTAGGCCTTCAGGATGCCCATAAAAGCGGGCAATTTAGCATGGAAATCACGGACGGCCCGGCGGCCAGGCGAAGGCGCCTTCCCGTAACAGGCGCGCCGGCTCCGCCGTCGCGTCGACGACCGTGGAGGGAAGGCCACCAGGAGTCTTCCCGCCGTCGACCAGCACGTCGATCTCCCGCGCAAAGAGCCGCTCGGCGCCGTCGGCGTCCTCGCAGGGCGCTTCCCCCGCGCGATTGAGGCTCGTCCCGGTGACGGGCCCCACTTCGACGAGAAGCGCGCGGAGCTTCTCGTGGGCGGGCATCCGGACGGCGAGACTCGAGGCGCCGCAGGAGGCGGGAATCGGAGCGCGGAGCGGCAAGACGACTGTCAGCGGCGCCGGCCAGAGCGCGAAGAACCTGTCGAGAGCAGAGGCCGGGGCGGCGATGTGGAACGAGGCGAGCTGCCGGCGCGAGGCGAATAGAACGAGCGGAGGTTTCTCCGCGCCGCGCCTCTTGAGTTCCTGAACGTGCCGGACGCCCGCCTCGCTGAACGGATCGGCCGCGATGCCATAGAAGGTCTCCGTCGGGATTCCCGCGACGCCTCCGCGCCGCAATACCTCAACGAGTGCAGCGGCCTCCGCCGGCGAGGCGAGCAGCTGTTCGATGTCGATCCGCTTCACTCAACCAACCTTGTGTGGGCGCCCCCGGGGAGGGGCCAGCCTCTTCTCTACGACCCTATATACCGGTCGTAGAGGGACCGTGCGCGGGTGAGGTCATCGGTGCCGCGAACGACGCAGCGTCCATCCGCGAAGACCGTCAGGCTCACGTCCTCGACCTCGGCGTTCAAGAGCTGGGGGGACCGGCGCACGCGACCGAACGGCGAAAGCCGCTGCTCGAGCGCCTCAAAGTCCGGCCGCGCCCGCAGACCCGGCATGATCTGAACCGACTGGCGACCGCAGAGCTTCACCATCTCCGAAGCCCCCTCCCCCTCCAGCGCCGGAAATCGACCCTGCGCGCAGACGGGACAGGCCGACGAGGGTCTCGCTGCCTCCAAGAGGCGTCCCGCGCGGAACCCCTCCTCCCACACCGTGACCGTCAGGATCCCCGCGGACGCCGGCTCGCCCGCCGCAAACCGAACGACCTCGGTCATCCCGATCGAGGCGATGAGCGGGGGGAGCGTCGGAACGATGCCCGCGGTATCACAGGTCGGCCCCGATCCGGGCGGCGGCAGCGTCTCCAGATAACACCGGAGGCACGGCGTCTTACCCGGTATCGAGAGAGCCACGCGCCCTTCGGCGCCGACGCAGGCGGCGTAGAGGAACGGAAGCTTGAGAGAGCGCGTCGCGTCGGAGACGAGCAGCCTCGTCTCGAAGTTGTCCGAGCCGTCAAAAACGAGATCGTGTCCCGCCAGCAGCTTCCTCGCGTTGCGGTGGTCGAGGTCGGCCACCACGGCTCGGATGGGAAACGCCGGGTCGATCTCGCGAAGCCTCCGCGCCGCGGCCTCCGCCTTCGGCGAAAGGCGGGCCGCGTCCTCTTCGTCGAAAAGGAACTGCCGGGAGAGGTTGGACGGTTCGACGATGTCCCGATCGATCACGCTGATCCGCCCGAAGCCGGCGCGGACCGCCGCCTCCGCGGCCGGCGCGCCGACGGCCCCGACTCCGACGAATGCGATCGAGAAGGCGCGGATGCGCGCCTGCCCCTCTCGACCGATCCCGGCAAAGAGGACCGAGCGCGAGTACTTCTCCCTCTCTTCCCGGGAGAGGGCCGGAGTGAGTGGCGTGTTCTCGCCGCGCTCGTTCATCGCGCCGCCGCCTCGAGCAGCGTCCGCGCGTGCTTGAGCGCGGTTTCCGGAACCTCTTCCCCTGCGAGCATGCGCGCGATCTCGGCTACTCGCTCCCTTCCTTCGAGCAGACGGACCGAAGCGATCGTTCGGCCCTGCACCTCGCGTTTCTCGGCGAGAAAGTGTCGATCGGCGAGGGCCGCAATCTGCGGCACATGCGTGACGCAGAGCACCTGGTCGCCGGCGGCAAGATCACGAAGCCGCTTGCCGACGACCTCCGCGACACGGCCGCCGATCCCGGCATCCACCTCGTCGAAGACAAGCGTGCGAGCCTTCCGCTTGCGTCCCGCGGCCGCCGTCCGGATGGCGAGCTGCAGGCGGGCGAGCTCGCCCCCCGAGGCGATCTTCTCCAGAGGCTTCTCGGCCTCGCCCGGGTTCGGCGTGAAAAGGAAGGAAGCGGTCTCTAAGCCGGACGCCCGGGGCGATCCCTCGAGGACCAACTCGAGGCCCACGCGGAACCGGGCCTTCTCCATCGCGAGCCCTCCGAGCTCCCTTTCGACGGCTGCGGAGAATCGGGGCGCGGCGGCCCGCCGCCTCCCGGAGAGCGCGGAGGCGGCCTCGAGATAGGACGTCTTCGCCACGGCCTCCTCGCGCATCCGTGACTCGAGCACGTCCTCGATGTTCGATAGCTCGGCCCGTTCCGACCGGAAGGCTGCGAGCCGTTCGAGGACCTGGGCCACGGATCCACCGTACTTTCGCTTGAGACGCGCGATGGACTCCAGACGCGTCTCCAACGCCGTCAGCCGATCGGAGTCGGCCTCGATGGAGGTGGCCGCATTCCGGGCCGCCGCCGCGAGATCCGCGATCCGCCGCTTGAGCTCCTCGGCCTCTTCGCGGTGAGGCTCCTCGCGCGGATCGATCGCGGCGAGCTCGGCGAAGGCCCGCGCCGCTTCTCCCAGCCGGTCCGCCGCGGAGGCCTCGTCCTCGGAGAGCGCGGATAGGGCCGTTTCCCCCGCCCGGCGGATCTTGTCGGCATGGAGGAGTCGCCCCCGCTCCGCGGAAAGCTCCGGCTCCTCCTGCTCCAGAGGAGAAACCAATTCGATCTCGCGGATCTGGAATTCCAGCATCTCGAGGCGTTGCCCGCGCTCGCGACGGGAGGCTTCGAGCGCCTCCCGCTTCTCGCGCGCCTCCATCCACCGGGCGGCAGTCTCTTCCGTCGCCCGCCGCTCGGTCTCCGCCTTTGCGAACGTGTCGAGAATCTCCAGCGGCGCGCCGGTGTCGACGAGCTCGAGCTCCGAGTTCTGGCCGTAGATCGAAATCAGGCATTCCCCGATCCGCGCGAGGGTTCGCACGGACGCGGGCTCGTCCTCGACAAACGCGCGGCCGCGCCCGTCTGGGGAAAGCTCGCGGCGCAGCAGCAGAGGGGCGGACGGCGGAAGACCCGCCTGCGCGAGCAACGATCGGACCGCCCCGTCCGCCTCGAACTCGCCCACTACGAGAAGACGGGAAGCGCCCTGGCGCACGAGATCGGAAGAGCCTCGGCCGCCCGAAATCAGGCTAAGGGCGTCGACCAGAATGGATTTACCCGCGCCGGTCTCCCCCGTGATGACCGTGAGGCCTTCCGAGAGCTCGATTTCCAAGTCCTCGACGATGGCGAGATTCTTGACCGTCAGCCGGCGCAGCATGAAATGAAGTCGACTAACCCTTGATCGTCTTCTGCGCGATGAGCTTTGCCGGAATGCCGCCGACGATCCAGCCCGCCTCGACCGGCTTCGACGCGACTCCCATCGAGCCGACGATCGCGTCGTTCGCGACTTTCACGCCGGAGAGCACGACCGCGTGATACGTGATCCGGGCGCGGTCGCCGATCTCGGTCTTGCCCAGGGAGATGTTGTGGATGTCCTCTACGGCGTGCGCGTGGGAGTAGATGTTCGCATAGTCCGAGATCGAAGCGTCGTTCCCGATGACGACCTCGCCACGGTCGTCGATTAAGACGTTGCGGTGGATCGTGACGCCGTCGCCGACGGTCAAGTTGTAGCCGAAGGAGAACTCCACCTCGTGAAAGATGCGGACGTTCTTTCCACATTTGCGGAAAACGCGCGGGGCGAGCATCGCCCGCATCTGTGTTCCGAGGCGGACGTTGCGTCCGACCGGCGAGTGGTCGAACATTTGCCAGAACCAGAGGAGAGGCTTGACCGGCTTCCACTTCTCCAGATCGATCTCGCGGTAGTACTCCGCTTCCAGCGTGGCGTTGCGGGGATCGAAAGAGGCGACCAGAGCCTTGATCGCCCGCGGCAGGCTCGCGTCCGCGATCGTCGCATCGAAGTGGATCGAGCGGCCCAGATAGAGCTCCGCGAGGGCGTCGCGAACGACGACGTTGCGATCGAGCCTTCGATCGTCGAGCTTCCCGGCGAGCTCATCGATAAAGCGGGGATAGACCTCTTCTCCGACCGGACCGATCCGAAAATCACGAAGGGGCATGGTGGCGGGCAACCTAGCAAAGCGACTCGGGCGAGTCAAACTCGGTTTCGCGCGAAACGCCGCTTCAGAAACTCGACCGTCAGAGCGACGCCGAAGCCGGTGGCGCCGGCGGACCACCCGCTCTGCTCTTTTTCGAAGTGGGCGACGCCCGCGACGTCGATGTGGGCCCACGGAACCCCGTCGGGCACGAACTCCTTCAGAAAGATGCCGGCGTTGATCGTCCCGGCGCTGCGCCCGCCGGTATTCTTCATGTCCGCCCACTCCGATTTGAGATTCTCGCGATAGTCGTCCCAGGCCGGAAGGCGCCACAGCCGCTCGCCGGTCGCCTCCCCGGCCTCGATCAGCTCGCGCGCGAGCGAATCGTCGGGCGCCATCAGCCCCGCACACTCGTGCCCGAGCGCGATGATGACGGCACCCGTCAGCGTCGCAAAGTCGATGACGATGTCCGGGCGGAACTTCTCCGCATACGACAGCGCATCGGCGAGAACGAGCCGACCCTCGGCATCCGTGTTGTCGACCTCGACCGTCTTGCTATTGCGCATCCGGAGGATGTCGCCCGGCCGCGTCGCGGAGCCACTCGGCATGTTCTCTGTGACGGGCGCCAGGGCCACGATGCGCACGGGTAACTCCAGCGATTTCGCCGCCGACAGGCTCGCAAGGACCGTCGCCGCACCCATCATGTCGTACTTCATCTCCCCCATGGAGGGCGCGGGTTTCAGAGAGATGCCTCCCGCATCGAACGTGATGCCCTTGCCCACCAGGACGACCGTGCCGCGCGCCGCCGCCGGGGCGTACTCGCCGACCAGGAAGACGGGGGGACGGGCGCTCCCGGCGTTGACGGCGATGAGTCCGCTCATCTTTTCCCGCAGGATCTCGCGCTTATCCAGGACGCGGAGCCGGAATCCGTGGCGTTTCGCCAGCGACTTCGCCTCGCCGGCCAGCTCCAGCGGGCCGAGATCGTTCCCCGGCGCGTTGCCGACGTCGCGGGCCCACCTCACGGCTTCCGCGATTGCGGCGGCTTCACGCGCCGCGCTCGCGAATTGCCTCGCCTTCTTTTCCCCCGGCGGGACGACGAAGGCCTCGGCCGACCCGGACGAATCGGATTTGCGCGACTTGTAACGATCGAAAGCGTAATCCGCCACGGCGATCTGGGGCAGGAGGGCTCGAACGACGGGCTCCCCGAGCGCCTCATCGAAGCAGAGGAGAAGGCGCGCACCGGGCCGACGGACGGCGTCGCGTACGGCGCGGCGCAGAACGCTCCGGAGGCGCGAGGCCGACGCCGGCGCCTTGCCGAGGCCGTAGAGCATCCAGCCGGCGCCCCGTCCCTCACCGGACGCAACCTCCTTCTCCTTTCCGCGGAAATGCGACGTTCGGACGGCGCTCTTCAGCGCCGCGCGCACGGACGGAGGAGCTCCCATCGAGGGATCCCGCCGCTCGTAGAGGAAGGCGATGCGTCGCAGACCAGCGGCGCGAGGCGGAGAATCCGTCATCTGAATGCGCATGGCCGTTTACGATAGCAGAGCCGGCTTGTGCTAACTTCCAACCGCCCATGACGACGATCACCGAGACTCACCTCTCCCGCGCGCGCCTTTCCCGCCGCGGCAAGGTCCGCGAGCTCTACGATCTCGGAGACTTGCTTCTTCTTGTCGCGAGCGACCGGATCTCGGCCTTCGACGTGGTGCTTTCGCCCGGAATTCCGGATAAGGGAAAGATCCTGACGCAGTTGTCCAATTTCTGGTTTCGAAGGTTCTCGGACGTCGAAAACCATCTGTTCGAGACCGACATCGCGCGGTTCCCCGAGGATCTCCGCGCGGACGCGCCGATGCTGGCCGGGCGATCCGTCATCGTGCGCAAGTGCGAGGTGATCCCTTTCGAGTGCGTCGCGCGCGGATACCTGGCCGGCTCCGGCTGGGCGGAATATCGGAAGACCCGGCAGGTCTGCGGGATCCGGCTGCCCGAGGGTCTGCGCGAGGCCGAGAAGTTGTCCGAGCCCATCTTCACGCCGGCGACGAAGGCCGAGCACGGCCACGACGAGAACATCTCCTTCGAGACGATGGCTCGGGCCCTGCCCGAGGGGGAGGCCGAGCTCCTCCGCGACATGACGCTGCGGATCTATGAGCGGGCCGCCGATTTCGCCGAGTCGCGCGGCCTGGTCCTGGCCGACACGAAACTGGAGTTCGGGCGGCTCGACGGACGCATCGTCTGGATCGACGAGGCCTTCACGCCGGACTCGTCGCGGTACTGGGACACGGCGCACTACGCTCCGGGCAAGAGCCAGCCCTCCTTCGATAAACAGTTCGTCCGTGACTGGCTCGAATCGACGGGCTGGGACAAGCGGCCGCCGGCTCCCAAGCTTCCGGAGGGCGTGGTCCGCACGACGCGCGAAAAATACCTGGACGCCTACCGAAAGCTGACGGACGAGCTTCCCGCCTATCTAACGGCATAGCTCTCCTCCCGATCCCCGGAATCAATACATAAGCGATTGCTTATATATTTGGGACCCGGGCGCTCGTCAACGCCGCGAGGAGATCCGCCGCCCGGTTCACCGGCCGGCAGTCGAGGTCCGGATAGGCCGAGGCGTCTCCGGCGTTTCCGGACGGCAGGTAGACCGTGCGAAAACCGAGCGCCGCCGCTTCCTTCAACCTCGAGACGGCCGCCGGAACCCTCCGGACCTCCCCCAGCAGACCGATCTCGCCGAAGAGGACGCTGCCCTCCGGCAGAGGACGGGATCGCAGCGAGGAGATCAACGCCGCCACGATCGCCAGATCGGCCGCGGGCTCGGTGACCTCGATCCCGCCCGTGCAGGAGACGAAGACCTCGCGCGAGGCGAGCGGGAGGCCGGCCCCTTCGAGCACGGCGAGGAGCAGCGCCAGGCGGCCGGCGTCGAGACCGATGGCGACGCGCCTCGGCGAACCCGGCGATGCGACGCCGACCAGCGCCTGGATCTCAACCAGCACCGAACGCGTTCCCTCCCGCGCCGCCGTCACGGCGCTGCCCGCGAGTCCCGCGCGCCGCTCCGCGAGAAGGGTCGCCGAGGCGTCCGGCAGCTCGCTTAATCCCTCTCCGGTCATCTCGTAGAGCGCGATCTCGTCGACGGGCCCGAAGCGATTCTTGGTCGCCCGAAGGAGGCGGCGCGAGGAGCCGCGCTCGCCTTCGATCGAAACGACGGCGTCGACCAAATGCTCCAGGGACTTGGGACCCGCCAGCGAGCCGTCCTTGGTGACGTGCCCCACCAGGAGGACCGGGACGTTTCGCGACTTGGCGTAGCGTGCCAGCTCCGATGCCACCGCGCGAACCTGGGAGACCGTGCCGGGCGCCGAGGATAGAGACGGCTCTCGGACGGCCTGCACCGAATCGACCACCACCGCGGCCGGCGAGCACGATTCGGCTTCCCCGATGATGCGCGAGGTGTCGGTCTCCGCGAGCACGAGCAAGCGCCCCTCGCGGATGCCGAGCCGCTCCCCCCGCAGACGGACCTGCTGCGCCGACTCCTCGGCGCTCGCATACAGCACGTCTCGCGACTGCGCGGCCAGGCCACGTCCCGCCTGAAGCAGAAGGGTCGACTTCCCGATTCCTGGCTCCCCCCCCAGCAGAACCACCGAACCGGGCACGAGCCCGCCGCCGAGCACCCGATCCAATCCGGGTAGACCGGTCGTTAAGCGCGGGTTCTCCTCCGAGGCGATTTCGCCGATCGAGACCGGCGGCGTCCCGGGCGATTCCGCCGGCCGCGGCGCCGTGGCGCGCGACTCCTCGACGTACGAATTCCACTCCCCGCACTCGGGGCAGCGGCCGAGCCACTTCGGCGAGACGGCGCCGCAGGACTGGCAGGCGAAGACGGTCGCAGCGCGGGGGGACACGGTCGCTCGAAGCCTATCGGATGGAGCCCGCCGCTCCCGCCAGGTACTTGATGTTGTCGTCCCCCCAGCGCACACCGGCGCCGAGGAAGAGCGAGTCGCGCTTGACCTTCGTGTTGAGCAAGTCGTCCCAGCCGCCGGTCACGAACACGGACGGAGAGAAGTAGAACCGCCCCGTGAGCTTCGCGTGCGCATTCAAGTCGGTTCGGTCGAAGTCCCAGAGATCCGCCGAGAATCGGAGGCGGTCCTTGAGCATCAGGTAGTCGACTCCGGCGCCCCCGGTGTTCTCGATCAAGCCCGCGCGGCCGATCCAGTTGCCGAGGCGATAGCCCACCTCCGCCGAGATCGCGACGTTCCTCTTGAATTCCTCCTTGTCCGCGCGGACGACCTCGGTGTGGCCGTCGGGGAAGGTCGTCGTCGTGATTGTCGTGCTCTCGGATCGGGTCCCCTGGGGCTGGCTCGAAAGCTCGAAACGATAGAAGCGGGGCAAGCCCTGAGGCTGGATGTCGGCGGTGAAATAGGCCTTCCCTTTACCCGGCCCGGTCAGGTATTCCGAGCGCAGGCCGAGGTCGAGGTTGAGCTTCTTCACACTCGATAGCGCGCCGGTCAATCCGGCGACCCCCTCCTTGACCGCGACCAGAGCGTCGTTCAGGTTCCGGCTGGTCTCGTCGCTGTTGACGAGGTTTCCGACGGTGCCTCTGCCCTGATTGATCTTCCCGGTGATCGCGTTCATGTTGTCGACAGTCGTCTGGAGCTTCGTCGTGAGCACCTGCGCGTTCTCCACGGTGGAATTCACCCCGCCGGTGTTGGCCTCGACGAGCCGATCGATGCGGTCCACCAGCTGCGTCATCTGGGCCGAAAACTCGCGGAAGTTCTCGGTGGTCGAGTCGATGTTGGCCCGATTGGATTCGAGCAGCTTGCGCAGCTCCTGCGAGAGCACGAGCACGTTCTCGACGATCCCCGTCAGCCGTTCCTCGCCGAGCGCGCCCCCCAGAGACTCCTTGAGATTCCGGGTGATGTCCTTGACATCCACCTCGATGTCGCGGGCGAGCCGCGTGATCTGTTCGAAGTTGACGGGCGCGCCTCCCTGGAGAACGGTCCCGGCGGGCAGTCCGGGAGCGCCGACGGGGCCGGGGATGAGCTCGACGTATTTATCGCCGAGCATTCCCAGGCTCTGGATGGACGCGGAGGCGCCCTGCCGCAACTCGACGTCCTTGGTCAGATCGATGTCGACCAGGGCCTTTCCGCCGACCAGGCGGATTCTGGAGACCTTTCCGACGAGCACGCCGGCCATCCGCACATCCGCCTTGTCTTTGAGGCCGGCCACGTCGTCGAACTGAACCGAAAGGGTCTTGCCCGTCACGCGGCCGAACTTCAGATCCTCGATCTTCCAGATCAGAAGTCCGGTCAGGACCAGGGCCACCAGGAAAAACGCTCCGACTTTTGCCGCGGTATTCATCGTGCCTCCGAAATCACCTTGCGGTTTACCCTTTCCAACTCGACGGTCAGCGGGCCCTCGGCCCGCCCTTCCACGAACTGACGTACGGCCGGATCGGTCGACTTCATGAACTCATCGGGAGCCGACTGGAAGAGAATATGCCCGCCGAAAAGGAGCGCGAGGCGGTCTCCAATCTTGCGGGCGCTCGGTATGTGGTGGGTGATCGTCACGATCGTCGGTTTGAGGCGTTTTCGAATGCCGAGGATTACCTCGGCAATGACGTCGGTCGTAATCGGATCGAGCCCCGTGTTCGGCTCGTCGAAAAGCAGAATCTCCGGCTGATGCGCGATCGCCCGCGCGAATCCGACGCGCCGGCGCATGCCGCCGGAAAGCTCGGACGGCCGCTTGCCGCCGATATCGGGGAGCTGCACGAGATCCAGACATTCCTCCACCCTGGCGCGGACGTCCCCCGGCGAGCGGCCGCTGCGCCGGAGCGGAAACGCCACGTTGTCGTAGACGCTCATCGAATCGAAGAGCGCCCCTTCCTGGAACGACATGCCGAACTTCTTGCGCAGGGTATTGCGTTCGACGTGATCGAGGGCCCAGAGATCTTGCCCGTCCACGAAGACCTTGCCGCCGTCGGGACGCAGAAGGCCGATCAAGTGCTTGAGCAACACGCTCTTTCCCGTTCCCGAGGGACCCACGATCACCAGCGACTCTCCGGGTTGGATCGCCATGTCGATTCCGTCGAGGACGGGCCGGCCATCGAAGGCCTTGCGGAGCTTCTCGACCCGCAGCTTGGCCGACTCGGAGCGGGCGGCGGCCGCCGAGCGGCCGGTCTCGGAGCTCAAAAGAGAAGCCTCGTGAGAAAGAAGTCGGTCAGAAGGATCGTCAGGCTGGCCACCACGACGGCCTGCGTCGTCGACCGGCCGACCCCTTCCGCACCCCCCACGGTGTAGTAGCCCTTCGCGCAGGCGACGACCGAAAAGATCAGGCCGAAGACCGCGGCCTTGATGAGGCCGGAGGTGAAATCGTTCATGTCGAGGTACTCGAAGGAGTTCTCGTAATACGTCACAGGGTTCAAGCCGAGCAGCTGTACCGCGACGAAGTAGCCCCCATACATCCCGACCACGTCCCCCATGACGACCAGCAGGGGCATCATCAGGGTCGAGGCGATGACGCGCGGCACCGCGAGGTAGTGCACCGGCTCGGTCGCAAGGGCCTTCAAGGCATCGATCTGTTCGGTGACGCGCATCGAGCCGATCTCAGCCGCCATCGAGCTGCCGACCCTGCCGGTCACCATGAGCGCCGAGAGCACGGGCGACAGCTCGCGCATGAGGGAGAGGGCGACGACGCTTCCGATCAAGCCCGTGGCGTTGAAGCGCGAGAAGCCGTGGTAGCTCTGGAGGGCGAGCACCATGCCCGTGAAGAGCGTCGTCAAGAACACGACGGGAATCGAGTTGACGCCGACGCGCGCCATCTGCCGAAACAGTTCCGCCACGTCGTAGGGCGGCCGCGGCGTCCAGAGGATCACTCGGCCGAGCATCTGAAAGAACCGTCCCTGCTCCTCGAGAAGGCGCAGGACGGCTCGCCCGATCGCCTCGAAGAATCGGTTCAGCAAGAGGATTCTCCGCCGACGTAGACCCGTGTCACGCGGGGCCCGATGCCGCAGAGAATCTCGTAAGGAATCGTTCCCGCGGCACGAGCGAGCTCGGCAACCGTCACGGCGTCGGCGGAGTCCCGCCCGATGCAGACCGCGCGGTCGCCCCGGGCGGCGCCCGTCTCGGTCGCATCGACGAGAGTCACATCCATGCTGATTGCTCCCACGACAGGCGCTCGCTTCCCCCGCAGCAGAACCGCGACCTTGCCGGAAAGGCTTCGACGAAAGCCGTCATGATAGCCGATCGGAAGAATCGCGATCATCGTCTCGCGCGCGGTTACGAAGCGACCGCCGTAGCCAAGCGGCGTGCCGGCGGGAACGTGCCGAACTCCGACGACGCGGGTCTCCACGGTCATCGCCGGCGTAAGGTCGGGCGATGCCAGCGCTTCCGACGGCGCGATGCCGTAGAGCGCGAGGCCCGGTCGAACTCCGTCGAACCATGACTGCGGATGCGCCAGGATCGCCGCGGAGTTGGCGACGTGAACGAGGCCCGGCGATACTCCGGCGGCGCGAAGCCGTTGAACACACGCCGCCGCCGCCGCCACCTGCCGGTCCGTCTCCGGCGAGGCGGGGTCATCCGCCGCGGACAGGTTCGCGAAAGTTCCGGCAAGCTCGATTTGTGGCGAGTTCCGGAGGAGCGAGGCGACGGCGTCGAGCTCTTCCGCCCGAAAGCCGGCGCGGCCCATTCCCGTATCGAGCTCGAGATGGACCCGAAGCGGTTCCGGCAGTCCTCTCGCCGCCGCGACGACGGCTTCCGCCTGAGCGCGGTCGTAGAGCGCGGGGGTGAGGCCGTAAGAGCGCTGGCGGGGCAGATCGGAGGGCTCCGCGTGAGACAGAAGGAGAACTTCCCCGCGGATCCCGGCCCGCCGCAGCGCGATGCCCTCTTCGGTATTGGCGACCGCGAAACGATCTGCGCCTTCTCGCGCGAGACGGGCGGCGACGGCGGCCGCGCCGTGGCCATAGGCGTCGGCCTTGAGGACCGCGTAGAGGGCGCGACCGCGACCCACGCGTTCGCGCAGAAAATGGAAGTTGCGCGCGATCGCGTCGAGATCGATGAGGGCGCGCGTGGGTGGTCGTGAGTCGTGAGTCGTGAGTTCTGAGGTCAACGAGATTTCACCGAGCGGCGATTCTCTCCTTGCTCAGTCCAAACTCCAAGGGCTCCCCTCTCACGACCCGTGACTCATGGCTCAGGACTTCCTAGAAGGGCTGCCCCTCGGGCTGCACCGGAGGTACGGCGTAGTTCGCAAATGTCATGTGATCTCCCAGGAAGACGAGCGGAAAGGCGCCGGTCGGCCCGTTGCGTTGCTTGGCCACGATGACGTCGGCGATCCCCTTGCGCTCGGTCTCCCTGTCGTACAGCTCTTCGCGGTAGAGAAAGACCACCAGATCCGCGTCCTGCTCGATCGAGCCGGAGTCGCGCAGGTCCGCCAGCTGCGGCTTCCGCAACTCCCCCTTGCGCTGCTCGGGCTGGCGGGAAAGCTGCGACAAGGCGATGACGGGGACCCGCAGCTCCTTGGCGAGCAGTTTCAACCCGCGCGAGATCATCGAGACTTCCTGTGTGCGGTTGTCGAAGCGGCCGTGTCCCGCCATCAGCTGCATGTAGTCGACGATCAGCAGGTCGAGCCCCTTCTCGCGCTTCAACCTCTGAGCCTTGGCCCGCATCTCCGGAACGTTCAAGGATGCGCTGTCGTCGATGAAGAAACGCGTCGCATGAATCCTGGACTGCGCCAGCACGAGGCGCTGCATCGCCTCCTTGGAGGCGAACCCGTCGCGGACCTTCTTGGCATCCACGTCCGCCTCGGAGCAAAGGACCCGGAAGCCGAGCTGCTCCTTGGACATTTCGAGCGAGAAGAACCCGACCGAGCGCCCCTCGTGAATCGCGACGTACTGGGCGATGTTCAGGGCAAACGAGGTCTTGCCGACCGAGGGGCGGGCGGCCACCACGATCAGGTCGGTCGTCTGGAGGCCCGACGTCAGACGATCGAGCTCCGTGAAGCCCGTGGCCAGCCCCGAGAGCATTCCCTGGCGGCCGCGGGCATCCTCGATGATCTCCAGGTTGTGCCGCACGACCTGACCGATGGGCTCGAAGCCGCCCTGGACCGCCCCCTCGGCGATATCGAAGATCTCGCCGGTGATTTCCCCGAGCAGCGCCTCGGCGTCGCGTTCGCCCGCCAGGCCCTCGCGCACGATGCGCTGCCCGGCGCGAATCAAACGCCGAAGCGTCGACTTTTCCTTGACGATCCGCGCGTAGTGCTCGACGTTGCCGACGTCGGGAACGCCGTCGAGAAGCGACGAAAGATATCCCGCACCGCCAACCTTCTCGATCGCGCCCGTCCGGTCGAGCTCTTCCCTGAGCGTGAGAACGTCGATCTCCGCCGAGCGCTGGGAGAGCTCTAGCATCGCGCCGTAGATGCGGCGGTGCGTATCCGGAAAGAAGTCGTCGTTCTCGAGGATTGGAACGACCAGAGACAGCGAGGCCGGATCGAGAAGCACCGCGCCGAGGACGGAGCGCTCGGCCTCGAGGTTTTGGGGCAGACCCCTTTCCAGCGTCGCTTCTTCGAGCATCGGGATGCGAGTGGCCGGGATTGTTTGCCGCAGACGGATCACTGTCAACGCTCCAGAAAATTTCCGCAGCCGTTCCTGCGCCGGAAAAGCATCGGGAGGTCGCGAAAAAAAATTTCGGGGCCCTTTTCCACAGCCCTATTGGAATTTGCGGAAACGGACAAATGACGTCCGACCTCGAACCGGCCCGCGAGATCTCGCGAGAGGGGAACTCTCTCAGCGGAGGCGAGCGCGCAGGGCTTGGAGCATTGCGCTGTCGCCGACGACTCCGCCGGGGCGTTTGCGTCCCTCGAACGCCCCGTGAAAGTCGCTGCCGGCGGTCGCCGCGAGGCCGAGCTCGCGGGCGAGTGATGAGAAGCGCTCTTCCTGCTCGCGGCCATGGTCGGGATGGAAGACCTCGATGGCGTCAAGCCCCTCGGCCGCCAGCGCGCGGATCAGCGCATCGGTGTTCTTGTACCAGACCGCGTGCGCGAGAGAGGAGACGCCGCCGGCCTCGCGGATCGCTCGGACCGCCTCTTCGGCCTTCCATTTCTCATACGGGACGTACCAGGAATGCTCCCGGCCCAGAAAGCGATTGAAGGCCTCGTCGTTGGAGGCGGCGTAACCGGCCCGAATCAGCGCCCGAGCCAGATGCGGCCGTCCCCAGACGCCGTCGCCCACGTCTTCCCGGATCGCATCGAGATCGATCTTGTAACCGGCTTCGACGAGCTTCTGCGCCATCCGCTCTCCGCGCGTCCGGCGCTCCTCCTGCCGATGCGCCAGCGATGCGTGGAAGCGCTCGTTTGACTCGTCGACGAAGAGCGCGAGAACGTGAATGTCGTCCTGTCCTCCCCACTCCGCCGAAATTTCGGCTCCCGATATGAGCTCGATGCCGAGCTTATGAGCCTCCGCGCGAGCTTCCGGTAGCCCCTGCAACGTGTCGTGATCGGTCAGCGCGAGAGCGGTCAGCCCGGCCTCGGCCATCCTGCGGACCAGCACCGCTGGCGCGTCGAGGCCGTCCGAAACCGTCGAATGGCTGTGGAGATCGACCTTCATGCGACGGGGATCCTATCGTGGGGAGTCGACAGTCCACAGTCGAGAGTCGACAGAAGCCACTCCGCTTTCCTCACCTCGACTCTCGACTCTAGACTGTTGACTCCCATGGACCGCAAAGCCGTCGCTCGGATCCTCGAGGAGACCGCAGCGATGTTGCGGCTGAAGGGAGAGAGCTCCTTCAAGGTTCGCGCGTATCAGAATGCGGCCCGGGCAATCCTGGCGTTTCCCGGGGACCTCGGCGAGGCGGTGAAGACGCGTGAGCTCCTAAAGCTGCGGGGAATCGGCGCATCGATCTTCGGCGCGGTCGAAACGCTGCTTACGACCGGCGGGCTCCCATTCTACGAGGAGCTGCGCGCCTCTTTTCCGCCGGGTCTTCGCGAATGCATGCGCATCCCGGGACTCGGTGCCAAGAAGGCGAAGGCGCTCTACGACGGGCTCGGGGTCGGCTCGCTCGAGGCGCTCGAGAAGGCTTGCAACGAAGGGCGTCTCGAAGGACTTCCGGGTTTCGGCCCCAAGAGCGCCGAACGAATCTTGAGAGGGATCGCGGTCCTGCGGATGTCGGCGGGCCACTTCCTCTACAGCACCGCACGGCGGAAAGCCGACGAGCTCTTGCGGGAGCTCGATGCGACGAGCCTCGCCACGACGCTTTCGGTCGCGGGAAGCCTGCGGCGGCGCAAAGAGACCGTCCGCGACGTCGACATTCTTGCGGCCTCCGAAGAGCCCGAGGCCCTGGCGGAAGCCTTCCGGCGACTCCCCGACGTCATGGACGTCATCGGGTCGGGTGAGACGAAGACCTCGGTGCGATTCCTCGACGGCCTCGCGGCCGATCTGCGGGTCGTGGCGGCCGAAGAGTACCCCGCCGCCCTCCTCTATTTCACGGGTTCGAAGGAGCACAACACCGCTCTTCGCGGGCGAGCAAAGAGGATGGGGCTGAAGTTGAACGAGTACGGGCTCTTCCGAGAACCAGAGGGAGAACGACTCGCCTGCGCGGCCGAGGCGGAGATCTACGAAGCGCTCGGCCTGGCGTACATCGAGCCGGAGCTTCGCGAAGACCGCGGCGAGATCGAGGCCGCGGAGGCGGGAACGCTGCCGAGGCTCGTCGCCGAGGAGGACATCCAGGGCTTGATCCACGTCCACACCACGGAGTCGGACGGGCGAGACACTCTGGAAGAAATGGTTCGTGCGTCGCGGGATGCCGGATACCGTTACGTCGCGATCACCGACCACAGCGAGACGGCGGTTTACGCCGGAGGCCTCACGGAGCAGCGCGTCCTCGCGCAGCGGGAAGAAATCCGGCGGCTCCGCCTCCGGTTTCCGGAGCTGCGCATCTTTCACGGGACGGAGGCCGACATCCTCGCCGACGGCCAGGTGGATTTCGGCGATGAGTTCCTGCAGATCTTCGACATCGTGGTGGCCTCGGTCCACTCGCGCTTCGGGCTATCGGAGCAAGAGCAGACGCGCCGCCTTCTCCGCGCCGTCCAGAACCCCCGGGTCGCGATTCTGGGCCATCCCACGGGACGGCTTCTGCTCGAACGCCAGGGCGCGGCCGCGGACATGGAGAAGGTGATCGACGCGGCCGCCGAGTCCGGCTGCGCGCTCGAGGTCAATGGCTCCCCCCACCGGCTCGATCTCGACTGGCGGCTGTGCCGGCGCGCGATCCAGAAGGGAGTGCTGCTCTCCATCGACCCGGACGCGCACTCGACGGGAGAGCTCGCCCACACCGCCTACGGCGTAGGCGTCGCGCGCAAGGGCTGGGCTTCGAAAGGGGCGGTTTTGAACGCGAAGGGACCCGAGCAGCTCACGGCCTGGCTGGAGGAGCGGCGAGGCTCTCCCATCCCCGAACGGGCAGGCCTCGCCTCGGGATAGAATCGCGCCTCCGCGGCGCGGCGCCGCGACGACTTGATCGCTCAAGGAGTTCAGGATGACTCTCAAGGCTGGCGACTTGGCACCGGACTTCACGCTTCCGGCGACCGTAGGAGACAAGGTGACCCTTTCGGACTACCGTGGCAAGAAGAACGTTCTCCTGATGTTCTATCCCCTCGACTTCTCCCCGGTATGTTCGGTCGAGAACAAGCAGTGCGCCGAGATGCTCCCCTCCAAGGGCTCGGACGACGTCCAAGTCCTCGGCGTCTCGGTCGATTCCCTCTGGGCGCACAAGGCATTCGCTGCTCAAAACGACATCCCCTATCCTCTGTTGGCCGACTTCCATCCAAAGGGCGCCGTCGCGCAGATGTACGGCGTCTACCTGCCCGACAGGGGGATCTCCGCCCGGACCGCCTTCATCATCGGCAAGGATGGCAAGATCAAGGAGGTCGTGACGAGCGACATTCCCGTCGCGCGGGACATCGAGAAGCTCCTGGAGAAGGCGAAGGCCGCCTGAGTCGACACCCGGAGGGAGAGTTTCGCCTTTGAGGATCATGAAGAATCGGAACTTCGAGAACGAGTCGGCGGTCGTAACGAGTCATGCGGACGCCGAGCGCGTTCGCGACATCGCGTCGCACTTCGGGAAGATCATCGAGCTGCTCGGCCTCGACAGGGGGGATCCAAATCTCGTCGAGACGCCCGAGCGCATCGCGAAGATGTATCTGGAGCTCTTCTCCGGGCTCTCCGAGGGGGCGGAGCCCAGAGTCACCTTCTTCCCCAACGATGAGCACTACACCGCCATGGTGATGGAGAAGGACATTCCTTTTTACTCCCTCTGCTCCCACCATTTCGTTCCGTTCTACGGCCACGCGCACGTTGCCTACATCCCCAACGAATCGATCGTGGGACTTTCGAAGATGGCGCGGATCGTCGAGTTCTACGCGCGCCGCCCGCAGCTGCAGGAGCGCTTGACCGAGCAGATCGCCGGTTTCATGGACCAGAAGCTCGATCCTCAAGGCGTGATGGTCGTCGTCGAGGCCCGACACCTCTGTGTGGAGATGCGCGGCATCAAGAAGCCGGGAGCGCTGACGGTCACCTCCGCCATTCGCGGCATCTTCAACACGCAGTCGCCGCGCGAGGAGTTTCTGGATCTGCTGAACCGACGCGGCTGACGCGACGTCCGCGGAGCACGCGTGCGCCGCCTCGACGCGATCGAGACCCGTTACCGCGCGCCGACCTCGGTCTCCAACCCATCAGAATCCTGCACGAGAATCCCAGCTCCTCCACCTTTTAGAGAAACCTCATGGATCTTGCCGCGCCTCGCCGTCGCCGCGTGCCGTGCAGAGCGTTTGATCCACTCCGAGCGCACCAAACGCTTAAGGGCAGATTAGACCGGACCCTCAAATTGCCTTGTGGCATCACGCTGGCAAACGCTGGCATTGGGGCAATCGAGCCCCGCCTTATCCAGGAGGTTCCCATGAATACGCGAGCCAAGCCGACCGCGCTCGCACTTTTTCTCGCCGTGGCGGCGATGGCCACGGTCGCGAAAGACACCCGGGCTCAGGACAACGAGCACAACATCAAGAATCGCGGAGACATCAAGCACCTGCCCGCGCCGCTCAAGCAACGGATCATCGCTCTCGCGGAACGGCCGCACAGCTACCTTCCATTGACGGTGTTCGCCGAGGCGCCGACGCCGAGCCAGCTCTTCGGCTACTACCTGCTCGACACGACGGGCTTTCAGCCGAACGTCTTCACGGCGAGGATCCCGGAGATCAACGTCGGCGCGATCCCGACGGGAGCCAACTGCGCGAATCGCGGGATGCAGACGATCGCCGCGGTGCGTCTCGCGCTCGAGCCGAAGCCGGGCCTGCCGACGGATCCCCATGATCCCGGTGCCTTCATCGACATCTTCACCGACATCTCGGGACTCTTCGTGATTAACAACGAGTCGGGTTGGTACGAAGGCTGGATGATCCACGACCTCGTCGTGCCCGACGTCGCCGCACCGCGGCCGGACGGACACGCGCAGTTTGGCAAGATGACCGCCGCCGACGCCACGGCCATCCACAACCTGGGCGGCCATCACAACGTGCCCGGTCAACTCTTCACGGTCGACGGCAACGGGGTCCGCTTCCCCAGCGCGACCGACCACTTCCCGGACAGCCAGTCGAACCTCGTCCCCATTCAGCTCAGCATGGGAGCGTACAACTGCCTGCAGCAGGCCGACTGCCATGCCTACTGGGAGTTCAATCCCTACACGGACTGGGTGTTTCCGCAGTACGAGCTGCCGTTCACGGGCGGCCTCGGCGATTCCTTCGCTCAGGGAAAAGTCGCCTTCTTGAGCTCCGTCGTTCCAGGCTCCGGTCCCGCGGGAACGGGACCGACCGGCCCCGGACCGACCGGCGGAAACGATCCGACGATCTTCGGCGACAACCCGAACAACCCGAGGGATCCCGACCGGGCGCCCGAGAATAGCCTCGAAGATCTGGATTGCCCGGAGGCTCCGAACGCGGATCACCTGGAAACGCGCAATCGTTTCGTCCCGAGCGGCCTCGCCAACGAGATTCTGCTGGACGCCTATGTGCGCCTGGCGTCGTTCGAGCCCAGCGAAACCGACTTGAATCAGCGGATCTTCAAGGCCTATGCCGCCGAGGTCGCACGGATCGATGAAAACGGCGATGGGGTGCTCGCCTTCGAGGAAGCGGACGAGGAAGACGAATCGGACGGACTTCCCAACGAACGCTTGTACCTGAACGCAACCGAATTCGACCGATTCGCGGTCACCCGCGAGCTGAACGATGGATTGCTCGCGCCTCGTTTCGCCCCGAGTCAGCGCGCGTGGGTGCT
>DASXTI010000241.1:0-5412 GCA_036505535.1 Thermoanaerobaculia bacterium | reverse complement strand
CTCGTCGCTTGCACCACTGGAAGGCTCAAAAATGGGTCACGTGGGGTCAGCCACGGGTCATTGGGTCAGGCACGGAATCTTGCACCTCCCCCATCCCGCCACCACCGATCGGCGACAGGATCTCGTAGGCGCCTAGACGGGTCCGGGCAGAGAGTGTCAACCGATGACCTTGGCGAGGATTCTATGCTGCGATGGTCTGTCCGGCGGGTTGGCGCGGTACCCATGGGGTCTTGACCCCCGACGGCACGGGCGGCGGGGACGGGATCACGAGTTGGAGCGGGAAACGGGGGGTCGAACCCGCGACATCCACCTTGGCAAGGCGATCAGAGCGTTTTTCGACCAAGAACGATTGAGCGTTGGGGAGCGAGATCGAGCTACAAGGGCGGACTCTTTCTCGCTCCCCTCTTTTCTCCCGTTCCGCCACGGAACGACACCGAAAAGCGCTCGATTTGCACTACGAGAACAAAAGAAGTCAGGGCCGGTGGCGGGAGGGGGATTGGGTCTGCCTCAGCGGCATCGCCGGGAGAGAAGACGGGGGTCAGCCTAGATCCCGGCATTCTTGCCTCTCAGAGCCCGGGATTTGAATCCCCGGAGCGCGTTGATCCTAGAGCGAGGCGAGATACTTGAGGAGCGCCGCCCTTTGGGTGTCGCTCAGCTCTCGGAATTTTTCGCGCGACCTCGCCGCCTCGCCGCCGTGGAGTTGGATCGCCTCCTCCACAGTCTTTGCCCGGCCGTCGTGCAGGAAGCGCGGCAGGAGGCGCAGCCCCATCAGCGGCTCGGTGCGGAACTCCGACGGGCTCGCCAGACCCAGGCAGATATCGGCCAGCTCTTCCCCCATGTCGTGCAGCAGCAGATCGGTAAAGGCCGCGACCTTCTTGTGACGCAAGGCCTTCACGGGGTTGGCCCCCGTCTTGAGCGTCGGGACATGGCAAGCGGCGCAGCCGATGCGGGAGAAGAGCTCCCGCCCTCGCCTCCCTTCCCGGTCAAGCCTGAGAGGCGCAGGAGGCGCCAGAAATCGCGCGAACGCGTCCGTCAGGTCGCTCGCCTGCTGGTCGATCTCGGGCTCGGGCACCGGATCCACGCCCGGCGGAATCGGATCGCCCGCGA
Source organism: Thermoanaerobaculia bacterium (assembly GCA_036505535.1). Classification (GTDB taxonomy): domain Bacteria; phylum Acidobacteriota; class Thermoanaerobaculia; order UBA5066; family Gp7-AA6; genus DAHUXD01. The sequence goes on along the minus strand of DASXTI010000241.1, from coordinate 4,305 downwards.
TCGTCTCTTCCGTCGGGATCGCCGGGTTTGTGATCCCCTGCTCGATGACGAAGGCACCTTCATTGAACTCTTTGAGAGTCGGAACCAGCGCCTTCCGGCCGAAGCGCCCGAGGCGGCCGTCGAAGAAGCGGTTGGGACGCCCCGAGATGCCGTCGCCGTCACGGTCATCGGGATCGGCATAGGAGAGAATCGTCGAATCCGGGATCGCATCCAGCAATCCAAACCCGAAGACATCGGGCGTGCTCCGGGTTGCCCGCAAGGTCGCCTCCGTAGGAACCGGCTCGCGATCGATGCCCAGGGCCTCTTTCAGGGCCGTTGTGACGTGCTGTTGGATGACGAACCCCCCCTTGTCGGCGAGAGGATCGCAAGTGCCGTCCGCGCGGAGTGTGGCCACATGCAGCTCAAGCTCGTCCCCGCTTCCCCCCGCCCGAGGGTTTTCATGGCACTCGCCGCAGGCCGGGGCGTTAAAGAGGGGACCCAACCCGGTCTCCGGCTTAAACTGTTTCTGGAATACCGCCCGCCCCTTCTCGAACCGGTTGCGTTCGTCGCGCGTGAGGCCCCTCAACGGATCCCCGGGCTTCGCCGGAGTGAGGCACGCCGCGGCCGCGAGGAGCGCCGGAAGGAGGAGGAGAACCAAAGACTCTAAGGCCGGCCTTCTCATGGCCGACCTGCTGCGTCCTGCACCTCGATTCGCACGGCGACATTGAGAGCCGCGGTCTTGCGGAACTCGACCCGGCAGATGTCCCCCGGCTTCAAGTCCCGGAGCCCGGCGGCCGCGGCCTTCACCCGAATCGGACAACCTTCAGGGACCGAGATCCGCACGATTCGCAGGGCGTGTCCGACCCCCGTAAGGAGGTCCACCACACGCGCGCGGTCGTCCACTGACCGGACCGTCGCGGTGACCGTCCGGGCGGCACCCGGCGTGGCGGTGGACGGCCTTGGTTCTTGGGCCGGTGTCGCCGCGGTTGCCCGAGAGGTGAGCCAGAGCAGGCCGCATACCCCGCACACCGAAGCCAAAACGATTTGGACGGCGCGGTAGCTCATTCGAAATCCTTCCTGATCAGGTTAACACCCCGATCACTGTCTTCTGAGCCAGGATCCGAACCGGACCCTTACTTCGGCTTGGCCGATTCGTCTGGCGACAACATCGGGGCCTCCTTCCAGCTCCAACGGCTCCCTCTCAACCGTTATCGCCGAAAAGCTTGCCCCCCGGTCTTCATCTAACCTGACCCCCATACCCTCCGCGATAGACCTCGCCCATGCCGCCCGCGCCGATCGCGGCGGTGATCCGGTAGTGGGCGAGGCTGCGGCCGACCATGGGCCCGAGCGTCACGGCTGCTTCGCGCCCCGCGCCGTGCGGGCGACCACGCCGTCGACCCCTTCGGCCAGGAGGAGGCTCGCGGAATCCTGGAGCTCGCTGACCGTCAGGCGCGTCCCGTCGGGTGCGACGCCGAGCGACTCGGTCCACGAATCGGGCGTGAAGCCGGTCAGGAGGCGGCGCGTCGCGGACGTGTCTCTTCCGGGGGTGAAATCCTGCGCGGCGATGCCGAGATGACCCTTCTCGGGGAAGACGAGCGCGACGCCGCCCGGCATCCAGCGGTGGCGCCCTCTAACGCCTACACGACTCGCGTCGGCGCCGGGGACGGGAGCCGTCACCTCGAACGGGACGGGCGCACCGTCCTCGAACCGCACGACGCGGATGATGCCCCCCTGCGTCGCGTACGACACGAGCCTGCCATCCGGCGAGATCTCGGCCAGGGCGACCGTGCCCGCACCCGCCACCAGACGGAAGGCCGCCGATCCGTCGGCCCGGACCTTCCAGACCCCTCGCTTCTTCGGGTTGTGCGACGTGTAGACGATCCACTGCCCGTCCGGCGTGGCCGTCGGGTTCTCGGCGTCCACCCCGTCGGCCGAGACGCGTCGCGCCCCGTCGCCGTCGCGTTCGGCGATCCAGATCTCGAAGTGTCCGGAGCGGTTCGAGCTAAAGAGGAGATGCTTGCCGTCGCTGGTGAACGCGGGGTCGAAGTCCTCGGCCGGGTCGTCCGTCAGCCGGCGCACGGCACCCGATTTCGTCGAGACCTCCCAGATGTCGTTGTTTCCGCTCCGGTTCGAGGTGAAGGCGACCCACTCGCCGTCCGGCGCGTAGACCGGCTGGCGGTCGACGCTGCTACCCCGCGTGAGCCAGCGCCCGGCTTCGCCGGGCTTCGTCAGTGAGACCTCCCTCAAGTTCGACCGGCGCCCCCCCGTGACGAGGAGCAGAGATTCGGGGCCAAGGACGTCCACAGCCCCCCGGAGATCGATACCGGAGAGGAGCGCACGGGCCTTTCCCGTGCGGGTGCCTTGCATGAAGACGCGAGTCGTACGCGACCCGACGCCCGTTTCGGAGCCGCCACCGAGGAAAATGAGATGGCGGCCGTCCCCGTTCCAAGTGAACCCCAGAACGCTGCCACTCTCCGGCGCTTCGAGGTGTCTCGGAGCCTTCCCGTCGAGGGGGAAGAGGACGATCCTCGGGCGGCCGGTGCCGGCCCCCGGGACCTCGATGGCGGCGAGCGTGAGGCCGTCGGGTGACCAGCACAGGCGCAGGAGGACACGGTCCGCGACCCTCGCGACCATTCGCTCGTTCGTCCCGTCCACAGCGACGCGATGGACGGAGGACTCGACCTTGCCCTCCTTGAGATCCACTCTCAGGAAACCGATCTCACGCCCGTCGGGAGACCAGTCACCCTCGGTCGCCTGGCCGACGATCTTCCGCACCTCGCCTCCGACGAGAGGCACACGGTAGAGCGCGAGGCTCTCCGCAGTCATGCTGGGACCCGGGAGGGTGACTCTCGTGTCCGCGACCTGGCGGACGAAAAGCACGGCGGAGCCATCCGGCGAGAACCGCGGAAACATATCCGGTCCCTCGGTCAGGGCCGCCTCTCCGCCTCCCGCAAGCTGCTTGATCCAGATCCGGCTTCTGCCGTCACGCAGCGACGTGAAGGCGATCGTCTTCCCATCGGGCGAAACCGACGGCTGCGTGTCGTCTCCCGAGTAGGTCAGCACCTGAAAACTGGGCGGCTCTGCCGCTCGCGGCCGGAGGAGGACGCCCGCGGCGAGTCCTCCGAGGAGTACACCCGCCGCCACGCTTCCGAGGATCGCGAACTGGCGACGGCGACGCACTCCTCCGTCCCCGCGTTATGCGGCCCGTCGCGCCGCTGGCCGCTCCGGACGAAGACGACAGCGTGGAAAGCGCGTACGCGAGGTCCCGCGCGGATTGGAAGCGCTCCTCCGGGCTCTTCTCGAGACAGTGGAGGACGAGGCCCTCGAGCGCGGGATCGACGTGCCGATTCGAGCCGGAGAGATCGCGTGGCTCCTCGCGCAGGATCGCCGACATCGTCTCGGCCGCCGAGTCGCCGTGGAAGGCGCGCTGGCCTGAGAGCATCTCGTAGAGGATGGCGCCCAAAGAGAAGATGTCCGATCGGGCGTCGGCGAGCTTGCCTTTCACCTGCTCCGGCGACATGTACCCGAGCGTCCCGAGCACCACACCCGGCTCCGTGCCGCCTGTCGCCGTCGACAGGCTCGTGACCTCGGGCTCTGCCTCGGTGTGCGTGAGCTTCGCCAGCCCGAAATCGAGGATCTTGACGCGGCCGTCGTTGATGACGAACAGGTTCTCGGGCTTCAGATCCCGATGCACGATCCCCTTCTCATGCGCGGCTGCCAGGCCGTGTGCGATCTGGAGCGCATAGTCGATCGCTTTTCGCTGCGACAACTTCCCGCCCAAGAGCGCCAACCGCAGCGTCTCCCCCTCGAGCAGCTCCGACACGACGTAGGGCGCCCCGTCGTGCGACCCGATGTCGTGCACCGCCGTGATGTTGGGGTGGTTCAAGAGCCCGGCGGCTTTGGCTTCCTGCTCGAAGCGGCGCAGGCGATCGGGGTCCTGGGAGAAGGGCGCCGGCAGGACCTTGATGGCAACCTCTCGGCCGAGCCGCGGGTCCTTCGCTCGATAGACCTCCCCCATTCCGCCCGCACCGAGCGGCGATTGGACCTCGTAGGGGCCGAGGCGGGTTCCAGGAGAAAGTGTCATCGGTTATGCGCCGGTAGCAGGCGTCCCGAAGCGTCCCGGGCATCCTTTCGAAGGACTGGCGGCTCCCGCCCTGGACGAGAGAAGGCCCTGAGAGCCCACAAGCGTAGTCGCACGGTGAAAATCTGTGGGCGACTCAGGCTCAAGTCAATGAGGGCGCGCCCTCAATTTGCGCTGGGCGGCGTCCTCAATTCCGCCTGAGAGAGTATTCGTCCGACACGCGTTCCATCAGAGGGATCCGAATC
>DASXTI010000240.1:0-2081 GCA_036505535.1 Thermoanaerobaculia bacterium | reverse complement strand
GACGAGGATGACGCCGGCCACGATGCCGGGCATCGTCAGCGGCACCGTGACGCGCCAGAAGCTCGAGCGCCGCGGCGCTCCCAGGTCCGCCGAGGCCTCGAGCAATGATAGGTCGAGCTTCTCGAGCGAGGCGTAGAGCGGAAGGACCATGAACGGGATCTCGGCGTATACGAGGCCGATCAGTACAGCGAAGTCGTTGTACAAAAGCTCCAGCGGATGCGACGTCAAACCGGCCGCCAGCAGCGCCCGGTTGAGCAGTCCTTCGGTTCGGAGGATGAACATCCAGGCATAGGTCCGGATCAGGAAGCTCGTCCAGAACGGAATGACGGCGAGTCCCAGCAACAGGTTCCTCCGCCGCGGGGCTGCGATCGCGGCGATGTAGTACGCGACCGGGTAGCTGATGATCAGACACAGCGCCGTCGTCGCGATGGCCATCCAGAGCGAGCGCCAGTAGATCTGCAGATAGATCGGCTGGAACGTACGGGCATAGTTGGCGAGAAAGGCTCCCGAGCGGAGGTATTCGCCGAGGTCCTCGATTGGCTTGAGCCCTCCGTAGGTGGCCCGCTGGCCGAAGCTGACGACGAAGAGGATCGCCAGCGGGAGAAGGAAAAAGAGGCCGAGGGTCAGCCAGGTCGGAAGGATCAGCGGATAGGTGATGCGCGCGGCTTTCTTCTCGCCGTGATCCATCACGCGTCGGCTGTTTCCTTCCGCATCATCACCGCGTGGTTCGCGTTCCAGCACAGAAACGCGCGGCCGCCCACGGAGAACCTGGAGGCCTCCTCGAACGGCTTCTCGTTCTGCTCGTACACGACGAACCGTTCGTTCGCGCTGTCCCGGACGACCCAAACCGTGCTCACGCCCTGATAGACACGGTCTTCGACGGTGACGGCCAGCGAGGGAATGCCGTGGCCGGACAGATCGCGCCCCCGCAAGTCCAGTTTTTCGGGCCGCACGACGAAACGGACCTCTTCCCCCGGCCGGTAGCGCGCGCCGTCGACGGGAAGGCGGACCTCTCCGCCGGCGGCGAGTGCCAGCGACACGACACCGCCGGCCGCCTCCCGGACCCGCGCGGCGAAGAAGTTGGATGCGCCCATGAAGTTTGCGACGAACTCCGTCCTCGGACGCTCGAAGACCCGAGGCGCCGCGTCCTCCTGCTCGACCCGCCCCCGGTTCATGACCGCGATTCGGTCGCTCATCGTAAGCGCCTCTTCCTGATCGTGCGTCACGAAGACGAAGGTGATGCCGAGAGAGCGCTGGAGGTGCTTCAACTGCACCTGCACTTCCTTGCGCAGTTTCTGGTCGAGAGCACCGAGAGGCTCGTCGAGCAGAAGCACTTCGGGCTTCAAGGCGAGCGCGCGGGCGAGCGCGACACGCTGTCGCTGGCCGCCGGAGAGCTGGTGCGGCTGGCGCTTCTCGAAGCCCGAGAGCTGTACGAGCGCGAGCGCGTCGGCGATGAGCTTCCCCTCCCGCGAACGATTGACCCCCTTGTAACGCAGGCCGAAGCCGACGTTCTGCTCCACGGTCAAGTGCGGAAAGAGCGCGTAGTGCTGGAAGACCATGTTGACCGGCCGCCGATAGGGGGGCGTCCAGGTCATGTCGGTGCCGTTGATCCGGATCGTTCCCTCCGTCGGAAGCTCGAAGCCGCCGAGCATCCGCAGGAACGTCGTCTTGCCGCAGCCCGAAGGACCCAGCAGCGAGAAGAATTCTCCTCGCCGGATGTCGAGGGAGACCGCGTCGACCGCGGCGGTCTCTCCGAAGCGCTTAGTCAGGCTCCGGATCTCGACGCTGTTTTCACTCGGCATGGATCTTCCGGAGCATACATGGGGTCCATACATGGGGTCAGATCTCCATTTTCTGTCTGAGGAGGAGAGTTCGCCTGCTCGTCACCGCGAAGTGGAAAATGGAGACCTGACCCCCCCGTGAGGAGCTAGGGTCGACGGCCGTGATCGAGGAGCTTCGCGATCTCCTTGAGCTCGCGCAGAACACTCTTGCGATCGAAATCGACGGAGGCGGTTGGAGCGGCGGACTTTGCGGGCGATGTCGCCTTCGAAGGGGCCGCCTTAAGAAGCGATGCCTGAGCG
>DASXTI010000239.1:0-2289 GCA_036505535.1 Thermoanaerobaculia bacterium | reverse complement strand
TGCCCGCGAGCGACCAGACGTAGAGCGGCACGTGCAGGCGCTCGAGATAGCGCCGCACCGACGCGGGATCGTTTCGGCTGTCGTCGCGGTCGGTACGGCCGAGCACTAAGACGACGGCCCGGCGCGAGTAGCTCGCCGCCGCCTCCAGTCCCGCCACCGCCACGGCGTCGGCGAACCGGCGCGGCGAAGAACTCGGCTTCGGATACTCCACGCGCAGCAGGAGGAGTCCGAAGCTCACATCCGCGCCCCGAAAAGTCCGCGACGCCTCGAAGAGAACGTTGGACGCCTCGACGTCGGGGATCTCTCGGGCCACCGGCCACTGGATGCGGAGCCGGTCCTCCTTGCCGATGAAGGTCCCATCGCCCGGGAACCCGAGCCGAACCAGGCTCGGCAAGCGCTGAATCGCTTCGCGGGTTTCGTCGAGGTCGCGCACGACGAGAACCTCCGCCGCGCCGTGCTCCACCGCGGTGACCTTGAGCGCCATCCCCTTGTTTCGGAAACGGGTCTGAAGATCCTCGAGAGGCGGCGTTTTTCCCCCGGCGAAGCGGACCGGCACGGCGGTCAGCTCGCTGCCGGCCTCACCCGAGGATCCGCCGCCCAAGACCAGATCCGCGCGAGAGCGAACGTCGTTGGCGAACTCCAGCCGCGCCGTGAGCACGTGCGCGGTCGACTCCTCGTAGGCCGGCAGTTTCGCGCGGCGGCTCCCGTCGAGCGGCAACTCGCGCCCGTCGAAAGTCAGCGTCACCCGCTCCGGCTTCGGACCCATCCGGCTCGCCCACGTCAGCCGGGCGGTATCGGGCTTGCCGGTCTCGTTCTTCTCGAGCAGGATCTCGGCCTCGGCCGCGGGGCGCGGCAGGTTGATCCACTGTCGCGCGCGGGCAATCTCCTCTCCCTTCGCATCGAGGGCGCGCGCGACGAGCTCGTGCGGCTCGTATCCGTTGCCGAAGTCGACGTCCTGCGTCCAGGGCCTCGCCGTGCGGCGGCCCACCTCTTTTCCGTCGAGCTGAAAGGCGACCGCGGAGACGGGCCCTCCGACGAGAACCGTGACGGGACGCACGCCGAGGACGAGGCCGAGAAAAAGAGTTGCGAAGGCGAGCGAAGTGGAAGCCGTAGGCCCCCTTGTTCTAGCCCCGGGCCCGCCGGGCCTTCGGGAGGACCTTGACGTTGCGCGCCACGGTATGGCCCGCCACCTTCGGCGTCGTCGCGGTCGTCATCCTGTCGATCCACGATGCGAAACCTGGCGAGGCCCAGTCGACCCGATAGCCGAGCACTTCGGGAAGCTCGTATGTATTGACCTTGTGAATCGTCTCGCGCACCGCCTCGAAGTGGGCCGCCCGCGTCTTGATCACCAGCAGCATCTCACCGTCGTCGCAGACGCGCCCCTTCCATCGGTAGATCGAATGGACATTGGGAATGATGTTGACGCACGCGGCGCGACGGCTGCGCACGAGCGCGTGCGCGAGGTCGAGCGCCTGATCCTCCGTGCCGACGGAGGTGACGACCACCATCAAGTCTTTTGCGGCCACGTCGCGCATTCCATGCTCTTGGACTCCCCGTGTCAAGCGCGATGCCGGCTGGACGCGCATGGTAAAATCCTCTTCGGTCTTTGAACGCCTTCGAGCGAGACCCGTGGGGGCGAAACGGCTTCGACGGGGACGATTACGCGAAAGGTTGCATGCCGAGGTCTCACCGTCCTCGTAAAAAAGGTGAAAAACAGTAGCTGCGAACAACAGCAACTTCGCTCTGGCTGCTTAATTAAGTAGCCTCGTTTGTCCGGGGAGCGCACCCGCCGCGCCCCGGCTGACGTCGCGAAAAGCGGGTGTAGCCGCTCCGGAGCCCCGGACGGAGCGGCGAAACGAATTCGGGGTTGCCTTGCCGCCGTTTTGCCTCTTCTCGAGGCGGTGAGGCGAGAATCAAGAAGAGGCTGAGCATGGAGTGGCCTCTCCCGTAGCGCTTCCGGACGCGGGTTCAACTCCCGCCGCCTCCACCAATTCACTTCCGCTGTAGACCGCTTCGTGTCTCAGGCTTAAAGCAAAACGATCTATCTCGCCCGAACGGTCAGCACCGGGCAGGGAGCCGTGGAGATGTTACGGCCGTCCTGAGATTCTGGTCCCAGTCCTCGAAAACGCCGGTGGCGAAAGAGTCGGCCTGAACGGAGCTCGGCGGCTGATGGGCGTGGGCGATCCGCAGCTCGGCGCCGCTATCCTTGTCCAATTCGACCGCTTCCTTCAACGCAGGCGCGTCTTGCCTCACATGATGCAATTGGATCGATTCCGTCCGGGCAAACCG
>DASXTI010000238.1:0-9217 GCA_036505535.1 Thermoanaerobaculia bacterium | reverse complement strand
CGCCTCGATGAGGTTCTTCGAGGGGAGGCATCCCCGGTTGACGCACGTACCGCCGACCGTGCGTACCTCCGTCATGACGGCGGTCTTGCCGAGCTCTTGAGCCCTGAGCGCGGCCGCAAAGGCGGTCGAGCCCGAGCCCAGGATCACGAGGTCGAAGCGCTCCATGATCAGCCGCCCTTGCGCGACCCCTGTCGAGCGGCCAGGAGATCCAGGATCGACGCGAGCAAGAGCAGAGCAATGCCTGCGTAGGCGACCGGGGCTGAGAGAAAGATCCCGCCAAAGGTGACGGCTGCTCCGGCAATGGAAACAACCAACGGGGTCTTACGCCCGTGCCGCCGCATCGAGAGCGCCGTCCCGACGATCGAGGCGAGGAGAAAGAGTGCGAGGATCGGCAACAGGTATCGATCGCGGATCAAGAACCCCGCGCCAATCGCGGTCAGACCGGAAATCAGGAAAGAGACGCCAAGGCAGCAGGCCGCGGCGAAGAAGGTCCCCAGGAATCCAAGAGACTGAAGAAAGCGGGACACGGAAAACCTTCTCGCGGTGAGTCTGCCGAGGCGCCCTGCGGCTAGGGGGTTCGGGGGACGGCAAGGTCCCCCGCTAAAATGTCGTTCACCTCACCTCGCCGGGCAACGCCCCCGCGCCCTGCTCTGCGGACCTCCGGAGCTCGGCGAGCTGTTCCTGACTGAGATGCTTGCCCGCGATCTTAGTCAGCTCTCCGAACGGGTCCCTGGCGCATTCCTCGCCCTTGTCCCTGGTCAGGATGGTGGCGATGCCTCCGGAAAGATCCCTGGTCAACGCCGCGAGCTTCTCCGGAGCAAGCTCGAGACGGGCCTTAGCCCGGTTGACCAGCCTGGAGGCGATCACCTGAGCCTCTCGCTCGCTCAACCGGTCCACGTCGGCCGCTCCGTACCACCGCTGCGATTCGAAGTCCTTGAGAGATTTGTCGCGCGCGGAACCGCGGAGGGCAGTGGCTTCGAGATCGCGCTCCTTGAAGGCGGCATCCACCGCTGTGGCACCTGAGGGAGCCTGATCAGGGTCCCTCCAGACGACCGCGAGAACCGTCCCCGAATAGTTGATCTTCGCTTCCTTGACTTTGGCATCGCGTTCCAGCGCCTTGAGTATGGGTTTTGAGGCCGAGCCGCAGCCCAGTCCTTCCACAGCACCGCATTCAAGCGGAACCTCGAAAAAACTGACGCGCTCGGGGGACGCCGGTGCTCTAAGTGTCGCGCCCCTTTCCGAGCCAGGCGAACTCATGGAAGACGAAGCCACCGTCTTGGCCATTGCCTTGTAGCCGAGCCTTTCGATCGCCTGAACCATCTTGTCGGGTGCCGTTCTGGTGTCGTCGTAGGTGACGAGGACCTCGGCCTTTTCCAAGTCGGTCTTCACATCTTCAACCCCGTCGACCTTCTTCAAGGCGATGCGGGTCGATGCCGCGCAGGAGCCGCAGGTCCACCCCTTCACGGCGAATGTTGCGGTCTTCGTCGCGGCGAGAGACACGCCTGCAGAGAAGAAGAGGAGAACGGCTGCGCCGAGAACCGCTGCGACTTTGGTGGTTGGTTTGCGAGAAAGGTTTCGAATGGAACCGGTCGAATTCATGAACGACTCCTTCGTCAGAACAAGAACCGTGAGTACGCTGGGAACGTGACTACGAGAACGGTGACGACCGTAATGAACCAAAGGAGGAACCTCTGTCTCCTTCGGTCGGCGGTGGCTGCGCAGGCGGAACCCGGTGCGCATTTCGCCGCCGGAGTCGGCTTGTAAGCGGCGTAGAAGGCAGCGCCGAGGAAAAGGGCGCAGGCGCCGATGAAGATGGGTCGATAGGGCGCTAGCGCAACCAGAATCGCACCGCCGCCGAGGCCCAGGAGAGCAAGGGCGAGCGGCCCGACGCAGCAGATCGAGGCGGCAATCGCTGATCCGATTGCGCCGCCTTCCAGAAGTCGCACTCCACCCGCCTTCATCGTTAAGACCTCTTGAGGACCGTCTCTAAGGCGCGGCGGAAACGCTCGATCGCCAGCTCGTTCTTTCCGGTCTTCGAGCAAGGGATCACGCAGGAATCGACGTGGGCCTCCATCAGGCTGACGAGGACCCCGTTGAGGGCGGATCGAACTGCCGACGCTTGAATGAGGAGCGAGTCGCAATCCTCGCCGGCGGCGAGCATGCGCCGGATTGCAGCGACATGCCCTTCGATCCGTGCGAGCCGCGTATCAATCTCTGACCGTGCTTTCTTATCGAGGTTTCGAGAAGACGACTCCGGGTGTCCCAGAGGCGCGAGCTTGGACTTGGGTCTCATGCCCGAAGCCTAACATATCCCCCCCGGGGGGATATTCCCGAGCCGTGGAATCGGTCTCTACGCTCGACGTGAGCAAGCGAGGTTTCCTCCGGCCGCGTCGTACGCCGGCGCAGCGTAGCGGGTTCTCTCTTCAGGGACGATCGAGCGGACGTTTGCCCGGCGAGTACTTGAGGACTCGCGCCTTTTCCATCGTGACGAGCCCCTCCGACACCATCTCATCCAAGATCGGCAGGAGGCGATCGGTGTGCTCGGACGTGTCGACGATCTCGATGACAAGCGGGAGATCCTGGGATAGGCGCTCGAGCAGCGACGTGTGCAGGACGCTGCGGGCGCCGAAGCCTCCGATCCCGCGAAAGACCGTCGCTCCGGCAAAGCCCTCCTTGCGCAGCCGGGTCAGCAGAGCCATCCACAGGGGCTGGTGATGCCACTGGTCCGACTCTCCGATGAAGATGCGCGTCAGGACCTGTTCGCCGTCGAGGACCCTCATCGCCGCCTCCTAGCCTCCGAAGAGCCAGCGCCCCGCCGCCATGCCTGTGAAGCCGGCCACTAGGCATGCGAGGAGCGTGATGATGACGTTGAGCAGGGCAACTTGCCAGGCGCCGTCCTGGAAGTAACGAATGGTCTCGTAGTTGAAGGTCGAGTAAGTGGTGAATCCGCCCATGACGCCCGTCGTCAGCGCGAGCCGCATCGTCGGCGACATGACAGGCGTGGTGAGGCCGACTTGCATCAGGAGGCCGACGCCGAAGGACCCGATCACGTTGACCGCGAGCGTCCCGTAGGGGAAAGAAGCTCCGAGGGCGCTGAGCGCCCAGCCGGAAAGAAGGTATCGCGCTCCGGTGCCCGCGGCGCCCCCGAGGCAGATCCAGAGAAAGCGAGTCATGCGTCCGATTTCTCGTATTGGCGCCGGCGGCGGCTCCCCGCGATCATGCCATGAAGCCCTCCCGGCGCGCGAATCTCCGCTCGGCAAGACGCTCCCGGAGGACTCGGGTCATGGCGATCGACTTATCGTTCTATAGCAGTCCTCGGCGATGAAGAGGTCTTCCGCGCCGAGGCCGGTGAAGTCTGCGACGGTGACGCCGTTGCGGTCGAAGGGCGAGGGTCGCTCGCAGAAGGCGCCCATCTCGACGGCGTGCGGCTTTTCGGAAAGGGCGTGCTGGAGCTCCCCCAGTTTCTCGCACTGGGCGAGCGAGTCCACAAGGAGAAGCGATGCCCGGCGCAGGATCTCCGGGTCGAGCTCCTGTTTGCCGGGGGAGTCGGCCCCCACGGCGGAGACGTGGGTGCCGGATCGGATGTCGCGGGCGTCGAGCAATGGCTGGCGCGACGCGGTGACGGTGACGATCAAGCGCGAACGCGCCGCCACCTCCGCCGGCGTCTCGGCGGCGATCGCCTTCACGCCGGGGATCAGGATGCCGATCTCGCGAACGCAGGCGGCGACGCGGCCGGGGTCTCTCCCCCAGACGTGGATCTCCGAGAGCGTCAGGACCTCGGCGTGGAGCTGGGCCTGAAGCCGCGCCTGAACGCCACTTCCCAGAATCCCGAGCGCCGTGTCCATGCGGCCCAGCTCCTTCGCGATCATCGCGGATACTGCGGCGGTGCGCAGATCCGTCAGGTAGCCGCCGTCGTCCAAGTAGGCCACGGTCTCGCCCGTTTCGGCCGAAACGAGCAGCGCCATTCCGTACGGCCGCGCGGAGAAGCTGCCGGCCATCTTGAGCGCGAAGCGCGGGCCGCCCTTCCGGTAGCTCGACTTGATGTGGACCTCGCCTCCGTGCTCCGCGGCGAGGTAGAGGTGCATCGGCATCGGCGTGTCGCATTCGCCGCGCGACTGGGCGATGACCGCCTCGCGCATGGCGGCAACCGCCGCCTCGAGGCTGACGGACCGCCGGATCTCCTCTGAGCCGAGGACCCTCACGCGGCCAGAATCCTTCGGACGGTTCCGACTGCGACGTTGCGGCCGGAGATGACCGCGACGGCGGGGGAGTCGAGGCGGCCGGCCTTCCCGGAAAGAATCGCCGCGACCGTGACGGCGGAGGAAGGCTCGATTACGTACTGGTGTGCATCGAGGATCCAGCGGACGGCCTCGAAGATCTCCTCCTCCGATAGTAGGGCGACGCCGTCGATCCGATCCTTGAGCACTCCGAACCCGGTCCGCCCGATGCCTCCCTCGAGGCCGCCCGCCGTCGTTTCCACGGGCGGAAGCGTCGTGACCGCCTCCCCCCTCTCCAGCGAGAGTTGCAGCGCCGGTGAGAGCGCGTGCTGGCAGCCGATGATACGGGCCTGTGGCACCGCCATCTTCGCGTAATACGCGAAACCGCCCGCCAGGCCCGCGCCCCCGACCGGGAGAAGGAAGGTCCGAGCCTGCGGCGCGTCTTCCAGGACCTCGGCCGCGAGCGTCCCGCCGTTCGCGGCCAGGATGATCTCGTCGTCGTAGGCCGAGACGTAGGGCCGTTCCGTCCGCGCGGCGGCCTCTCGGGCGAGCGCCTCGGTCTCGTCGAAGCCGTCGAAATCGGAGCGGATCACCTCGGCGCCTAACGCGAGCATTCCCCGGTGCTTGGACTCGTCGACGCTGCGCGGCACGTAGATCGTCGCGGGAACGCCTGTCTCGCGCGCCACATGAGCCACGGCCTTCCCGTGGTTTCCGGCCGAGCACGTCACGATGCCCCGGCGGCGCTCCGCCTCGGTCAGCCGCGAGAGCTTGAAGAAGGCGCCCCGGATCTTGAATGAGCCGGTCAGCTGCAGCGACTCGAGCTTGAGCAAAACCGGGACGCCGGCGATCTCGGAGAGCCCGGGCGACGCCTCGATCGGCGTTCGACGGACGCGACCTTCCAGGTGGCGCCGCGCCTCGAGGATGAGCGGCATCGTGAGCTCCGGCATGGCGCGGCGATTATCGTATGGCGTTGCCGCGACCGCCGGCCTTCTCGAGCGCATGCTCGATCTCGCCGCGGACGCGCTCGGCTAAGCGCGGCGCGTCGGCGGGACTCAAGCCGGCCGTCGAAACGGGTGGCAGGACCGTCACAGTCGCCGTCGTCTTCCGGAACGTCAGCGAGTGCTTCGGGAGGGCGGCCTCGGTTCCCCAAATCGCGAGTGGCATTACGTCGACGGAAAGCTCGATGGCGAGCCGAAAGGCGCCGTCGCGGAATGGCGCGAGGGAGCCGTCCGCGCTCCGCGTGCCCTCGGGGAAGACGACGACGGAGCTCTTCTGGAGGAGCCGCTCGCGCATCTGCTCGAGGGCCCGCCGCGCGCTCTCCTTGTCCCCCCGCGAAAGCTCGATGTCGCCGGCGACCCGCATCTGCCAGCCGAGGAGCGGGATGCGAAACACCGACTCCTTGGAGAGAAACTTCATATCCCAGGGGAGCAGACACAGGAGAAAAACGTCCGCCAGCGAACGGTGATTGGAGACGAACAGATAAGGCCGGTTCGCGTTCGGGTGGATCGGATCGATCGCGTGAAAGTCCCAGAATGGATTGATGCGAACGGCGAGCACCGCAGAGTTCCGGAGGAGACGCCCCACGCGATTGCGCCCGGGATCTGACCGCCGGGTCGCGATTCGGAAGACGGCCATGATCGGCGTCCACAGAATGACGATCAGGACGTCGGCGGTCCAGAGGAGAAAGGAGAGAGGAAGTGCGATGACACGAAGTTCGAGGAGCCCACGGCGCGGCTTCGCCACCTCCGCGGAATTCTAGTGCGAGTGAAGCCGAGTGCTCCCTACAGGCACTTATGGACGCGGGCGGCCTTGCCGAGCGAGGCGGTGAAGGAGCCGACGGATTTTCCGGATCCCGAAAGAAGAACCTCGAAGGCGATCGTGTCGCCGTCTAGCTTCCCCTGGTAGCGCGCCGGCTCGCCGGGCGCGGACTCCTCGCCTCTTCGGATCGGTCCGCCGTGCTCCTTCACAAAGGATCCCCGCAGGTCGAAGCGGCTCTCCGCGTCCAGTGTGAGGGGACCCTCGATCGTTCCGTGGGCGCAATCGAAATCGAGCCTGGCGGAGTTGCCGGCGACGATCATGCTCACGTGATTGCCGCCCCAGTCTCCTTCCGGGATGAGTTTCCTGCTTTCCGTCTTCTGTCTCGCCATCCCGGGGATGGCCGACAGCATCACGGTCGCTGCCAGCGCCCATCGCAATCCGAGAACAGCTCCTCCGCCCATCATGCGAACGCCTCGTCGACGTAGCACCACTTCCAGTCCTCGCCGGATTGGAAGGACTGGATGATCGGATGGCGCGTGCCGTTGAAGTGAGCGCGGGCGTGCTTGTTCTTCGAGGAGTCGCAGCAGCCAACGTGGCCACAGGAGAGGCAGAGGCGCAGTTGGACCCAACTGTCGCCGGTCTTCAGGCAATCTTCGCAGCCTTTCGCGCTCGGGGTCACCTTTCGCGTTTCTTTCAGATGAGGGTCTGGGCTCGCCACGTCGTCCTCCTCGCCCACTCTATCGCGAACGATTGGCGTCGTAGGCGCGGAACCCGCGAAAGTAAGCGCAGCTCTTCTTGAGCGGACACGGTTCGCAGAGTGGATGATTGTGCTTGCAGAGCTCCTGCCCGTGGCGGCGCAGGATTTGATGCGCGCGAATGAGCCAGTCGTAGTCCTTGTTCCATTCCGGGCGCGTCGCCTCCTGTGCAGACCGGTACGAGGTCGAGTAGCTCTTCTCCTCTTTTCCGTATCCGAGACGCAGCAGCACGCGCAGGCCGTTCGAATCGAGGGCGAGGACGGGTTGGCGGCGCGAGAAGAGGAGGATCTTCTCGGCGCCCGGATCGCCGATCGATGGGAACTTCTTGAGGATCTTCTTCGCGGCCCTCGGCGCGCGGTCCAGAGCCCCGTTCAGGTCCCCGCCGAGCTCATGAAGAGCGATCGCTGCGATCTCGCGGATCTTTTCGACGCGGTCGGCGGCGAGGATCCCGGCTCTGGCGACCGCTATCAGCTCGCTGCGCGGCGCCGCCAGGATCTCCTCGGGCCTCGTGCCAACGCGTTTGCGAAACGTCTCCCAGGCTGCGGCCCGCCGTTCGTCGTCGGCGAGATAGGCGACGTTTTCCCAGAGGATCATCTCGAGGGGATCCGTCACCGCAGGTTTAGCAGGGCGCCCGTAGAACGCCTCGAGAGCGTCGATGAATCTCTGAAGCGGGGCGCGAGACATCAGTCAGCCTTGGGATGCTAACGGGAGCCGGCCGGCGCCGGAAGCCGGATCAAGACGAGGAACGCAGGCGTTTGAGCTCGACGAGCATCGGATGGTCGGGATCCGCGAGGGCCAAGAGACTCCGAAGCTCTCCTTCGATTTTCTGGGCGTCCTTGACTCGGCCGACCTCTCGATAGAGCCGGGCGAGCTGGAACTGGTCCCTCAACCAGAAAGCGCCGGCCCCTTCGAAGGCGGCCGAGGAGCGCTTTTCGGAGGTCCGTTCCAGCACCTGGACGGCTTGCGCCAGATCTCCCTTCTCCTTCAAGGCCGCGGCGAGCGATTCCGATCCGAGAAAGACCCAGTTACCCATCACTCCGACGCGCCGGATCCCCTCTTCGAGCTCGGCGATTCCGCTGTCCACCTCGCCTCGCGCGAGGTCCAGCTCTCCTCGCGGAATTTGCAGAAAACCCGGGTCGGATATGGACTGCGGTGTTCCGATCTTGTTGAGGAGCCGAGCTGCCCGCGGCAGAAGACCGACCCGAGCCAGGAGAATCACGGTGTTGGTACTCAGATAGGTCGTCCCTTCCGAAGCCACCAGATGCTGCTCCAGCGCGCGGCGATCGTTTTTGACGAACGCCACCCGGGCGAGCTGCTCCTCACGAAGAAACGGGTCCGGAATCTTCTGGAAACACTGTGCCGCTGCCTCGAGCCGCCCCAACGTTAGATAGAAGAGGGCCGTTCCCATGGCAAAGCTCGTCCGCGCGCCACCGTTCAAGGAGTCGATCCTCGCGGCCATCCCATCCACTACCTGGAGCGCCCGTGTCAGGTTCCCGTCCAGCCAGGCTTCCACAGCCGGCGCAAGCTCCAGCCATTCGGCTTCGCCAGGATGCTCCTGGATGGCAGCCGGGGAAATCAGGGCCCGCGCCCGCTCGACGTAAAGCCGGGATCGGACGCGATCCAGCGGGACCAGATCGGAGGCCGCAATCTCGTTCGCTTGGAAATCCCACGGGCGGAGGTCGGCCCGGCGAACCTCGAGCTCGACGGCGTCTCTAAACCGACCCTCCGACCAATAGAGACTGACCAGGTTGTTCGTGCCCCAGAAGTCGTCGGGATAGAGACTGAGCAGGGCCTCGAACGCGGCGATCGCCTTACCTTGCTGCCCCAGGAGACCGTAGTAGCTTCCACGGATGAAAAGCCGCTCCCGCTCGGTCGTCGATTCGGAGAGGCGGAGAGCCGTTTCCGCATAGGGCCGAAACTCCTCCGCCGGCCGTCGCTGGTTGTTGATCGCGTGTGCCAGGTGCATGTAGGCGGAGGCGAAGTTCGGATCTTCGGCTATGGCCTGTCTCAAGAGCTCTTCCGCGGCCGCCTGAGTGCTCGGAATTGCCGAAGAGCTCATCAGCGAGTCTGCCCGCGAGTAGAGCTGGAGCGCTCGCAGGTTGGACGTGGTGACCTTAACGAGCGGTGTTTCGTTGGGTCCGGAAGGCAGCTTCTCGCCTAGCTTTTCCCGCACTCGATCCGAGATCTGCCGCACGGCGGTCAGCGAGTCTTCCTTTCCCGGGCTTTCTTCGGTGAAGGCGATCACCCTCGTGCCTCGCTTCGGGTCGACGAGGTCAATGCTCAAGCGATACTTCGTGCCGAGCTTCTCAATCCGGCCCGTGAGGAGAGTCCGGATCTCACCGTCCCTCAGGCAGACCTCGCGCCCCACCAGGGCATCGACCCGGGTTTCGAGCGGCTTTCGCATCAGCCGCAGCGCGTCTCCGATGCGCTCGCGGGGAACGACGTTGACATAGCGCGAGTTGGAGAGCTCCCGCGCGAGCGCGTACT
>DASXTI010000237.1:0-7325 GCA_036505535.1 Thermoanaerobaculia bacterium | reverse complement strand
CTGTCATCCTGATGAGCCCTTCGACTCCGCTCAGGGCAGGCTCCGCGACGAAGGATCCCGAGCTAAATTGCTATCCCAGCCTCAGCGCCAGTCTTCGAGCCGCAGATTTGGTACGCGGGAGAATTCGCGTACGTTGTGCGTGACCACCGTCAGCTTCAGCGAGATCGCCGTGGCCGCAATGAGCAGGTCGCGCTCGCCGATGGGCCGGCCCTTCCTCTCAAGATGGAGGCGAGCCTCGGCATAGGCCTCCGCCGCCGCGGCGCCAAACGGCAGGACGTCGAAGGGAACAAGGAACGCATCGACGCTCTCACGGGTCTGCTTCGGCCAACTGCTCTTGGCAGCTCCAAACCATAGCTCGGCAACGGTCACCGCGCTGATCCCGAAGTCCTCCGGGCTGTGCTCCCGCAGTCGGTCGACGACCCGGGGCTCGCGCTTGATGGCGTAAACGCAGGAATCGGTATCAAGCAGGTACTGCACTACGAGTCGAAGTCCACCGGGCGGCCGCCGCCGGGAAGCGGATCGGGCACGTCGAAGTCGGCGGGGACCTTACGCCAGCTCTCCCAGTAGCCGGCCGGCCACCGCCGGCGCGCTTTCGGCTCGAGAATCACTCGCTTGCCGGAACGGCGGACAACCACTTCGTCCCCCGCGAAACGAAACTCCTTCGGCAGGCGAACGGCCTGGCTTCTGCCGTTCCGGAACAGCTTGGCCGTCTTCATGGCATAGACCAGTATATACCACCCGTTAGACCGGCCGGGCGGATGGCGCGGATTGGCCCGTTGTCGGCTCCAGGAATCGGTTCCGCGCATCGGGCATCGATGGGATTTTGCATCTTCCGAGGGGACAGATCATGTCCGAGCGTGCTTTGGTGTCGGGAGATGCTGCTGGAAGGGCAAGGCTCGCCGTCCGGAGGACCGTGTCCCAAGGGGCACCTGCATGAAAATCGCTTCGGCCAGAAAGGCGCGTGGAAGCACCAGTCGAGGTGCTTTCCGCAGGTCTGGCAGATGAGGAGATAAGAAGTCGAGCTGCTGTACGCGGGCGTCCAGGCTGGAGCGTGGACGACGCCGACTCTGCCCCGGCAACAATGCCTCCGATCCTTGCGCCGGCGTTTGGCCGGGCGGCGCGAATCCGCCGGGCGGTCCTCCAAGAGCGCGAGCTCGTCCCCGACGCTCAACCCTTCACGCCCGGGGTTTGATGCCGGATCGCAGACCGAGCAGCGACCGTGGGCGCCGTTGTGCTTCCGGGCGACCCCGGGGATCGCCAGCCATTCGTAGAACGTCCAGCGCGTGTCGTGCCCCACTCGCAAGGCGTAGAGCCGAGCCCGACGGGATTCTTCTGAGTCCGTCTCCGTGTAGAGGCGGTGGGCCGTCGCGGACCAGATGACTACTTGAGCATCCGCTCGAGCTCGGGCGACTTGCGCCCGGTCATCTCCCAGCGGAGGAGCGATGCCGGGATCAGGCCCGCGGCGTTGAAGTCGTCCATGAACTGCTTCACCCGGAAGCGCTCGCCGAGCTGCTCCCTCCGCTCGGACAGCAGCTTCTCGAGCTCGATCTTCCCGATGAGGTAGCTCGTCCCGTAGCCGGGTTGCTGCAGGTAGAGGTGCTGCTCGCCGCGGACGAGATTCCCGTCCATGCGCAGCCAGCCCCGCGGCGTGTGGGCGCAGGCGAACGCCGCCGCCTGCTCGAGGCTCATCTCGTTGCTCTGCATTCGGAGCTCGCCGAGCGCCCGCGCGGCCCGCTGGGCGACGAGGATGTACACCAGCTCGCGGGAGCGCGGCCGGGCGTCGAACATCCCGGCCTGCATCATCAGCTCTTCCCAGCCCGTCGCGTGCCCCTCGGTGCGCGTGTTGAAGATGTTGTAGAGGAACGCGCCCCGGCGGATCGGGCTCGGATGCGGCTCGTGCGCCATCTGAGCCTTGTCGAACCAGTGGTATCCGTGGGTCCGCATGACCTCGGGGTCCCGGTAGTCCACCTCTCCGAAGAACTCGCGCGGACCGAGTCTGTAGGTGCCGATCCGGGCGCGCAGGGCCGGATCCATGAAGTCCTTGACCGTCAGGATCTCGTGGTCCTTGAGAAAAGCCATGTACTCCGTGACCGCGGCGTTGAATCGCCGGTCGTATTCGTCGGCGCTCGCGATCGGTATCTGCCGAGGCAGCTTCGCGTTGCGCAGCTCTTCCATGGCGAGGAGAGCCTGGGAGCGCGCGAGTTCGCGCTCCATTAGCGCGACCTCCTCCCGCCACGTGTAGGGGACGAGCTGGACGTTCTTCAGGTACCAGTCGTAGTTCTCGATTCCGACGCCCGACGGCCCCGTCTTCGACGGCGCCTTCGATTCGAGCCACGCCACGAAGTCGTCGGTCGCCTGCTTCGCCTTCTCGACGTCGGCCTTGAGGTTCGCCGGCGGCCCGTCGAGCTTCGACGCGAGCTTCGCCAGATCGGCGCTCTGCTGCCGGATGCTCTGGGTACCGTAGATCCAGAGGTCCCGGCCGTTCCCGGTCAGGTTCTTCTTCGCCTGCGCCAGGAGGCCCGGGATCGCCCGGATACCGGCGTCCATCCGCGCGGCGCTCTCTTCGGACAGCGGGAACCGATAGCTCCAGAGCTCGACCGCGCCTTCGGCGAACGGGCCCTCGCGCGCGGGCTGGTCGCTCTCTTCCGTGAAGACCGTGACGTAGAAGGCCGGGTTGTTGGCCCACGGCTTCGCGACGCGGTGGTCGAAGTCGAGGCCGGCAAGCTCGGCGCGCACGACGGTGTAGTCGACCTGCTGCGGAATGGGCCAGGCGCTCGGGTCGATCGCGGCCAGCCGCTTTCGGTAGGCGTCCAGCTCGCGCTGCTGCGCGGCCATCGCGTTTGTGCTGTAGTCCGGCACTCCGCCGACGAGTTTCGGCTTCTGGAATGAACGCCAGTCTTGAAAAAACGAGACCAGGTCCTCGTAATGGCTAGTCCCGGGAAGGGCCGCCGACGGAGGCATGGCGACGCGGGCGAGCAGCGGGAGGACGGCGGCGGAGAGGAGAAGCGTCGAGCGGCGCGGTTTCAGCATCGTCGTGTTGGCCTCTTGGAATCAGGACGAAGGATATGGGACATTCTCTCTCCCCCGTGCGCGGGAGGAGTGGAAGGCTCTGGAATCTTCCTCCCCGGTCCGTGCGTATCACCGACTCATGGATGTCATACCGGGAGGTAACACATGCAGATCGGGATCATCGGATCGGGAAATATCGGCGCAACGGCGGCAAAACTCTTCGCGGACGCGGGGCATGAGGTCGCGATCAGCAACTCGCGCGGCCCGGCGTCGCTGAAGGACCTCGTCGCATCCATCGGGCCGAAGGCACGGGCGGCCACGCCGGAGGAGGCGACCGCCTTCGGAGACATCGTGCTTCTGGCTATTCCCTGGCCGCTCCGGGAGGAGTTGCCGCCGGCGGAGCGTTTCAAAGGGAAGATCGTCATCGACGCGATGAATTCCTACGGCGCAGGCGGAGAGATCTTCGACCTCGGCGAGAAGACCTCGAGCGGAGAGGTCGCGAAGCAGCTCCCGGACGCTCGCGTGGTCAAGGCCTTCAACACGACCTACTACAAGCACCTGGCGACGCGTGGGCGCAAGGATCTCCCGCCGTCAGACCGCCATCCCATCTTCGTCGCCGGCGACGACGCGGAGGCCAAGGACACGGTGTCTCGCCTCGTCGAGCAGATCGGCTTTACGCCGGTCGACACGGGCTCGCTCGAGGAGGGCGGCAGACGCCAGCAGCCGGGCTCGGACATCTACAACAAGCCGATGACGGCGGCGGAGGCTCGAAGCATCCTGGCCGCCTGATTCGGATTCTTCGGCGGGGAAGAGACTGGGTGAGAAATGTCATGGACTCGAAGCCGCTTCGCATCCTGCTTCAAACGACCACACCAGCCCATCCGGATGACTGGTCGATCGACAGCGTCTCTCTGCTGCGGCGACAACTGGAGTCGCCACGCTTCCAGGATCGGCCCGTCTTCGTGACGGCGAGGAACCGGGAGGCTCCGCCCTCCGGCTCGGATCCGGTTCTGGCGGAGATCGATCGCTCCGACTTCGATGAGCTCTGGCTCTTCGGGCTCGATACGGGTAAGGGGATCACGGCCGCGGAGTGCGCGGCCATCGGCCGTTTTCGCCGCCGAGGTGGAGGTCTCGTCACGGCGAGGGACCATCAGGACATGGGCGCTTCCCTCTGCGATCTCGGCGGCGTCGGCGCGGCCAATCACTTTCACACCCGCAACCCCGAGCCCGACGAGTCCCGCCGGCGGCCGGACGACTGGGAGACGACGACGATCTCGTGGCCGAACTACCACTCCGGGCGAAACGGCGACTTTCAGAGAATCGAGGCGGTCGAGCCGGTTCACGCCCTGCTGCGCGACCCGGAGGACGCGAGGCGAACGCTCGAGTTCTTTCCGGCGCACCCCCACGAAGGCGCGGTGAGCGCTCCGCCCGGGGATGAGTCCGCGCGCGTCATCGCCGTGGGCCGCAGCGCCGCCAGCGGGCGGCCGTTCAATCTCATCGTCGCCTTCGAGCGCGGTCGCGACGGCGGCGGCAACCTCCTCGGACGCGCCGTGGCCCATTCCAGCTTCCACCACTTCGCCGATTACAACTGGGATACCCGGGAGCCGGCGCCCTCCTTCGTCACGGAACCGGAGGGAACGGGGATGGCCTCCAACGAGCGGGCCCGGGCGGATATCCGAGCCTATGTCGCGAACCTCGCGCGCTGGCTCGCGCCGGATTCCAAATAGGATTGGTCCGCATGCGAAAAAGGCGACTGGGCAGCAAAGACCTTTCGGTCCATCCGGTGGGTCTCGGATGCATGGGGTTGAGCTGGGCCTACCACGACAAAGCCGTGGACGAGGCGGTGGCGATCGATCTCATCCGTCACGCGATCGATCTCGGCGTGGATCACTTCGACACGGCCGACGTCTATGGTCCATTCACGAATGAAACTCTCGTCGGGAGCGGCATCGCGGGGCGGCGGAACCGGGTCTTGGTCGCTACGAAAGTCGGCCTGATCATCGAGGACAAGGCGACCTACCGGTACGAACGCAACGGGCGTCCCGAGCACATCCGCGAGGCCTGCGATGCGTCGCTCTCGCGCCTCGGGATCGAAGTCATCGACCTCTACTATCTGCATCGCATCGACCCGCAGGTTCCGGTGGAAGAGACCTGGACGGCAATGGCGGGACTCGTCGCGGCGGGGAAGGTTCGGCATCTCGGCATTTCCGAGGCGAAGGTGGATGATCTCGAGCGCATCTCGCGCATCCATCCTGTGACGGCCGTTCAGTCGGAGCTCTCGCTCTGGACGCGTGACTATCTCGCCGACGTCGTCCCATGGTGCGCCGCTCACGGCGTCTCGTTCGTGGCCTTCGCGCCGCTCGGCAGGGGATTCCTCACCGGGAAGATCTCGGCCGATGCGCGGTTCGACGAGACGGACTTTCGCTCGACGCTTCCGCGCTTTCGAGCCGAAGCGGTCGCCGAGAATCAGCGAATCGTCGAGCGGGTCCGCGCCGTCGCGGCGCGCCGCGGCGCGACTCCCGCTCAGATCGCGCTTGCATGGGTTCTCACGCGAGGCGAGCACGTCCTCGCCATCCCTGGCACGCGGCGACGCAAGTACCTCGAGGAGAACGTCGCGGCCAGAGACATCGAATTGACCCCGCGGGAGCTCGAAGAGCTCGACGCGATCCCGGCGCCGGTCGGCGGCAGGTACTGAGGGAGCCCGCGCACGCGTCATCCTGGGGGCGGGCTTTAAGGAGCACACGCTGTCATTCCGAGGAGCCCTTCGGCTTCGCTCAGGGCAGGCTCCGCGACGAGGAGCCGACCACCAACGGCAGACCACCGGCAGTAGGCAACGCCGCCTGTAGGGCGGCGGTCATCCCCGGCTTGATCGCCACAGCGGCGTTTCGAGTCTGGATCCCTCGCTTCGCTCGGGATGACAGACAAGGCTGTCATCCCCCGACCTGACCCTCTCGAATCTCTGGGACGGACATCATGTGTCCGAGCGGGGCAGCATCCTGTAGTCGAGGGATCGGATGGGACAGCTCATCGAGCCGCGCGCCTGGTGCCGTCAGCGGTGGTGCCGCGATGACGAGGAGGCCGAGCATCGGCCGGGAGACGGCTGCTCCTGCGGCCCGCACGGTCGAGTCCCGGCAGGCGAGCCGAGACTGATCGAGCTCACCGCGAAGGCGGCTCGTCTAACCGCTTTCGCGTGCCGGTCCTGCGGAAGAAACGCGCGCAAGATGGTCGAGTATCCCCTGCTCTTCTTCCGATGCGAGCCGTGTGCCGCTGCCGATCGGTGGCCGGTGTTCGGTAGGCCGCACGCCGGAAGCTAGCGCACTTCGGCGGAAGAGTGAGATCCCTCACCTCCAATTCTCCCCCGCCGGGTTACCATCATTTCAATCCGCCGGAGGGCATCGTGAAGAAACTTTTGGGACTGATTTCGGGGCTCGTCATGATGGTCGCGTCAGCGAGCCTGCACGCGCAGAAGAGTGCCGCACCCGCATGGACACCGACGCCTTCGGGAAACCGCGCTACGAACTTGAACAGCTCCAAGTCCAATCGCGAGGTTAAGTCCACTCCCAAGCCCGAGGGAGCGGGAAACCGAGCTGTGAACTTGAACAGCTCCAAGTCCAATCGCGAGATGAAGGCCACCCCTACTCCGGAGGGCGAGGGAAACCGCGCTGTGAACTTGAACAGCTCCAAGTCCAATCGCGAGGTCAGGTCCACACCTCGATCCGGAGAAGAAGGGACACGACGTGATACGTCCAAGAATGCCATACAGAATATGAAGGCTCGGTCGCGCCAGCCGACCGAGGCACCAATCTCACAGAAGAAGAAAACTCCGGCAGCACAGCAGCCACAGTAGAAGGCGCGGCTCCAGGCGCCCCTCGTCCCGGCCCCCTCCCACCGGGAGAGGCGATGCCGGTGATAGCCTTCCGCGCAAACAACTGCTTGAGCGGTTGAGAGGAGGAAGCATGAAGGGGCACAGAGTCGCCTGGTATGTCTTCACATGCGCGCTGGTACTCGGCGTCGCTCTCGCGGCGCGGGCGCAGGATCCGTCCAAGGTGTCGCCGAAGTCTTTCACCGAGAAGCTCAACAACGATCAGGTGCAGGTCTTCGAGTACCACTCCAACCCCGGCGACAAGGAACCGATGCACTCGCACCGGCAGAACATCGTCTACATCGTGCAGGGAGGCAAGGAGCGCTTCACGCTTCCCGACGGCAAGACCCAGGAACGGGAGTTCAAGACGGGCGAGGTGCTCTGGCGCGATCCCGTGACCCACTCCGTCGAGAACATCGGGACCACGGAGATGCGTGCGCTGATCGTCGAGCTG
>DASXTI010000236.1:0-5969 GCA_036505535.1 Thermoanaerobaculia bacterium | reverse complement strand
CGGTGAGTGCCGAAGTGGAGCAGGCGGGGCGCTGCCAGTCCGTTCGGAAGGCCGATTTGCGCCGCGGCGATCGTCTGCTCGTCGCAACGGAGAACTCCGTCTACTCCATCGAACCTCTGGAGGGCTCTTCCTATCGCATCTGCGGGGGATGGTTCGACCGCCAAGGTCTCTCTCCCGTTCAGACGTCGATTGCCGGGTGCACCTGGGGCGGAAGCGTGATCAAGAACGACGTCGTCGCCGCCTGCGGTCTCCACCTGGAGTTCGGCAACCGGGTCGTCACGAGCCGGATCCGGGAGGTTCACGTCATTCGAGACGGAGTTTCCGAGAGCGGTCGATATCGTCCCACTGATCGCCACGAGCTGCTTCTGGCTTGCTACGGTGCGCGCCACCACGTGTCCATGGCCGGATGACGTGACTTCGGTATTCTCGATTCTGGCTATGGAATTGAGATGACCCTCGCGTCGGGCTCGCGCCTCGGGCCCTACGAGATCGTGGCGCCGATCGGCGCAGGTGGAATGGGCGAGGTGTATCGGGCGAGTGACACGAGACTCAAACGAGATGTTGCGGTCAAGGTTCTCCCGACCGCCTTCGCGACCGACGCCGAGAGGCTCCGCCGGTTCGAGCAGGAGGCGCAAGCGGCTTCCGGCCTGAACCATCCCAATATCCTGTCGATCTACGACCTTGGAAACCACGACGGCGCTCCTTACATCGTCTCGGAGTTGCTGGAAGGCGAGACTCTCCGGAGTCGCTTGGCCGGAGGCGCCTTTACCCCGCGTCGCGCGATCGGACACGCGCTGCAAATGGCGCAGGGCCTAGCAGCCGCTCATGAAAAGGGGATCGTTCATCGGGATCTCAAACCCGAGAACGTCTTCGTCACGAATGACGGGCGCGTGAAGATCCTGGATTTCGGCCTCGCTCGCGTCACTCAGCCCGAGGGCCCGGGCCCGAGCGCGACGAACCTGCCGACCGTCACACCGGGGACCGAGCCGGGTGTCGTGCTGGGCACCATGGGTTACATGTCGCCGGAGCAGGTGCGAGGGAAGAGCGCCGACGCGCGAAGCGACATCTTCTCTTTCGGAGCGATCCTTTACGAGATGCTGTCGGGCCGCCGCGCGTTCCATGGGGAGACGGAGGCGGACACGATCTCGGCGATCCTGACGAGGGATCCGCCGGATCTCTCGGAGACCAACCGCAAGATTCCCGAGTCGCTCGACCGGATCGTGCGCCACTGTCTGGAGAGGAGTCCCCAGGCGCGGTTCCACTCGGCCTCGGACATCGCCTTCGATCTCGAGGCGATCTCGGGAGTCTCGGGAGTTATGGTGCCCGAGGTCGGGGCAAGGCGAGGCCGGCCTCGGCCGTGGCTGCTCTTGCTGGCCGGTGTCGCCTCCGCCGCGGCGCTCCTGGCCGCCGTCTGGATCGGCGCGACGTTGCGGAAACCGGCTCCGGCGCGATACCAGCAGCTCACGTTCCGCCGCGGAAGGATATTGAATGCGCGTTTCACTCCTGACGGGCAGACGGTCCTCTACACCGCGATGTGGGGAAGCGAGCCTCCTCGGATCTATTCGGTCCGGCTTGGAAGTCCCGAGTCGAGCGCCTTGAGTTTCTCAAACGCCGCTCTCGGCGCCGTCTCGAGCACCGGCGAGCTGGCGCTCGGCCTCCGACCCAGGCCATCCGGCTCCGGGCTGACCGCGACGCTGTCCCGTGCGCCGCTTTCAGGCGGCGCGCCGCGCGAGGTTTTGACCGACGTCGGCGCGACCGACTGGGCACCCGACGGTCAGGAGCTCGCGGTGGCCCACTTGGTCGGCGGGAGAGCACGACTCGAGTTCCCGATCGGGAAGGTCCTCTACGAGTCGAAGGGCAGAGTCGCCGACGTCCGTGTCTCGCCGCGGGGCGACCACGTGGCTATTGCGGACTGGCCCGTCCCGGGCGATATCGTCGGATCCGTCGTGGTCGTCGACCGAGCGGGGCGGAGCCGGATCCTTTCCTCAGATTGGTACGACCTCTCAAGCGTGTGCTGGCGGCCGGGCGGAGACGAAGTCTGGTTCTCGGCCTCAGCGAGCGGTCTGCGGGACAGCATTTGGGCGGTGAAGCTCACGGGCAAGAGGCATCTCGTCGCCGAGGTTCCGGGCTCGATCCGGTTGGAAGCGATCTCGCCGGCCGGCAGAGTCTTGGTGACTCTCGGCAATTATCGGTGCTCGATGATCGGCGTGCCGCCAGGCGACACGGCCGAGAGAGATGTCTCCTGGCTCGACTTCTCGTACCCAATCGACCTTTCGGAGGACGGCAAGACGCTCCTGTTCGAAGAGTGGGGTGAGGGTGGGGGTCCAAGGGGAGCCGTCTACCTGCGCCGCTTCGACGGCTCCGATCCGGTGCGGCTCGGCGACGGGCTCGGCCTCGCTCTCTCGCCTGACGGGCAATGGGTCTTGACTCGTCTCTACACGCAACCCCCGCGGCTCCTTCTCCTTCCGACTGGCGCGGGGCAGCCACGGCCGGTGCCCGCGGGAGAAGGCCTCCACTACGAGGAGTGGGGCCAGTTCCTTCCCGGCGGCAGTCGCATCGCCTTCACCGCGACCGAGGCGGGACGCGGCCGCCGCATCTACGTGCAAGACCTCGCCGGCGGCAAACCCAGGCCGGTGACGCGAGATGCGGCGGTAGGGTTTGCGCCGATCAATAGCCATGGGGTTTCGCCTGACGGACGATTCGTCGCGGCGCTTGGGACCGACGACCGAGTCACACTCTTTCCGTTGGAGGGGGGCGAGCCGCGGCTCGTCTTCGGCGCGGACCCAGGAGACAGACCCTTGCGGTGGAGCGCCGACGGCCGGTGGCTTTACGTCAGGAGTATCGAGGGCGCCACGGTCAGGCTTTTTCGGATCGAGATGTCAAGCGGCCGCCGCGAGCCCTGGAAGGAGCCTCATCCGGACCCGGCCGGCCTCATGATAGACAACACCGGCGTCGTGCTCACTCCCGACGGCAAGACCTACTTCTGTGGCTTCCAGCACCGGCTCAACGAGCTGTACCTCGCCGAGGGACTGAAGTGAGCCCCCGACGGGATTTGCGATTGGCGATTTGCGATTCGTGAATTGAGATGACGATCGCGGCCGGCAGCCGTCTGGGCCCTTACGAGATTGTGTCTCCTCTTGGGGCCGGAGGCATGGGGGAAGTCTGGAAAGCGCGGGACACGCGCCTCGACCGGACGGTCGCGATCAAGGTGCTGGCGCAGCATCTATCCGCGTCTCCCGAAGTCCGACAGCGGTTCGAGCGGGAGGCCAAGACGATCTCGCAGCTCTCGCATCCGCACATCTGCGCGCTCTACGACGTGGGTCGGGAGGGCGAGACCGAGTACCTGGTGATGGAGCTGCTCGAGGGGGAGACGCTCAGTGATCGTCTGGCCAGGGGCCCGCTGCCGCTGGAGCAGACGTTGCGGTACGGGGTCGAGATCTCGGACGCCCTGGACAAGGCGCACCGGCAGGGGATCGTGCACCGGGACCTGAAGCCCGGCAACGTGATGCTGACGAAGTCGGGAGTCAAGCTGCTCGACTTCGGATTGGCAAAGATGGCGGCGCCTCCCGCGCCTCTGGCCGAAGCCTCGAGTCTTCCCACGCAGGGTGTTCCGGGTCAGCCATTGACGGAGAAGGGCACCGTGATGGGCACCTTCCAGTACATGGCGCCGGAGCAGATCGAGGGGGCGGAGGCGGACGCCCGGACCGACATCTTCGCGCTCGGGACCGTGCTCTACGAGATGGCGACAGGGAGGAAGGCCTTCACCGGGAAGAGCCGGGTCTCGCTGATCGGCTCGATTCTGAAGGACGAGCCCCCGCCGATCTCCTCGATCGAGCCGATGACGCCGCCGGCGCTGGACCGGCTGGTGCAGACGTGCCTGGCCAAGGAGCCCGACGACCGGTTCCAGACGGCGCACGACGTGAAGCTGCAGCTTCGGTGGATCGCGGAGGGAGGCTCACAGGCGGGCGCCGCCGCCGTTGTCCCATCGCGCCGATCGAGCCGCGAGCGGCTGGCGTGGGGATTGTTGGCCGTGGCTCTCCTTGCGGCGCTCGCAGCCGTCGCGGGAGCCCTCTTCTTCGCGCGTCGCGCTCGGCTCGCGTCCCGCTCCGTGCGCGCATCCATTCTTCCACCGGACGGGTGGTCCTTCGCGTACTCCGGTGCCGTCGCCATCTCTCCCGACGCTCGCGAGCTCGCCTTCGTCGCCCTATCCGCAGAAAGGAAGGCGCTTCTCTGGGTGAGACGAATCGACGCTCTGGCCGCGCGCCCGCTCTCGGACACGGAGGGGGCCTCCTATCCCTTCTGGTCCCCCGACAGTCGGTTCATCGGTTTCTTCGCGAGCGGAAAGCTCAAGAAGGTCGACGTCTCCGGCGGGCCCTCTCAGACGATCTGCGACGCGCCTATAGGCCGCGGCGGGTCCTGGAATCAAGATGGAGTCATCGTCTTCGCGCCCCGGAACCGAAGCACGATTCATCAGGTGCCGGCGTCCGGTGGCTCGCCGACGCCCGTCACGCGTTTCGAAGGGGGAGAGGGCACACACCGGTGGCCCCACTTTCTCCCCGACGGACGACACTTTCTCTTCACGGTCCTGGGAGGCTCAGGCCCGCTCGGCCGTCTGTTCGTCGGGTCGCTGGATTCGAAGGAGAGGAAGCATCTCCTGGACGTCTCTTCCAACGTCGCGTATGCCCCTCCGGGGTATCTCCTTTTCGTCCGTGAGTCGAACCTCCTGGCGCAACCGTTCAATGTCGCACGCCGCGAGGTTCACGGCGAGTCCTTTCTCGTTGGCGATCGAGTCTCGTATGCGGGGAGCGTCGTCTACGCGGACATCTCCGCCTCGCAGCAGGGAGTCATCGTCTACAAGAACAGTACCCTCTCTCCGTCCAGGCTCGTCTGGCATGACCGAGAGGGCCAGGAGGCCGGATCCGTCGGTGAGCCGGCCCACTACCGGTTTCCTCGGCCATCGCCGGACGGCCGGAAACTCGCCGTGATCCTGCTCGATCCGCGGACTCAGAACGGCGATATCTGGCTCTACGGGACCGAACGCGAGACCCCCACTCGATTCACTTTCCAGCCCGGCACTTACCGTGGAGAAGCCTGGTCTTCGGATGGGCGACGCATCGCCTACGGGCTTCGTAACACGCTGAACGTGAAATCGTCGAGCAATGTGGGAGGTGAAGAGAAGGTCCTCGAATCGCCCTCACTCAAGT
Source organism: Thermoanaerobaculia bacterium (assembly GCA_036505535.1). Classification (GTDB taxonomy): domain Bacteria; phylum Acidobacteriota; class Thermoanaerobaculia; order UBA5066; family Gp7-AA6; genus DAHUXD01. Next base: position 765 of record DASXTI010000236.1, on the reverse strand, counting down.
CAGTTTCCGACTGGTCGCCGGATGGGCGGTCTCTCCTCTACGATGAGATAAGTGGCGAAAGCGGATCGGATCTGATGCTCCTCCCTCTGTCGGGAGATCGGAAGCCGATCCCAGTTCTCGCGACCCCCTTCAACGAGCGCGGCGGCCGCTTCTCTTTCGATGGGAGGTGGATCGCGTACGTCTCCGACGAATCGGGTCAGCTCGAAGTCTACGTCCGGCCTTTTCCAGGGCCGGGTGGCGCGGTCCGGCTGTCCAGTGGCGGAGGCGTCTCGCCCCGGTGGCGCCGAGATGGCAGAGAAGTCTTCTATATCGCGGAAGACCGCAAGTTGATGGCCGTCGAGGTCAAAGGAGGCTCGCAATTCGAGGTCGGCAAGGTCCGGCCGCTCTTCGAGGCTCGAGTGACTGGCGAGCAGGTCCCCTTTGAAGCGGATTACGAGGTGGCACCGGATGGCCAGAGGTTTCTGATCAACTCTCCCGCTGCTGAGAAAAACGTCTCGGCCATCACCCTCCTCTTCAACTCGATGGCCGGCTCGGAGCGATGACGCTCGCATCCGGCTCCCGCCTCGGTCCGTACGAGATCCTCGCGGCGATCGGAGCGGGCGGGATGGGGGAGGTCTACCGCGCGCGAGACACGAGGCTCGAGCGGACGGTGGCGATCAAGGTGTTGCCTCAACATCTCTCGTCCTCTCCCGACTCCCGCCAGCGGTTCGAGCGCGAGGCGAAGACGATCTCGCAGCTCTCGCATCCCCATATATGCGCGCTCTA
>DASXTI010000235.1:0-10028 GCA_036505535.1 Thermoanaerobaculia bacterium | reverse complement strand
GAGATCTCGGCGCCCGCGATCGGAGCTCCGGTCGCGCGCAGCACCACGCGCCCCTCGAGGGCGAGCGCCCCGACCGAACCGAGAAGGGCCGCGGCCGCCAAGAGGACCGCCGTCCGCGCGGAGCGCGTCACCGGGAGGTCGAGGCGTCGATTCCCTGAAAGATCCCCTCGGCTACCCAGTCGCGTAGCCAACGGAACAGCCGGTCGCCGGCGGCTCCCTGGAGTCGCCCGGCGGCCTCGGCGACCGCCTTTCCGAAGGGACGGCCCCGTGACAGCGCCCGCAGGAATTCGTAGGCGGGCTTCGTCAAATCGAGTCTCCAGACTTCGTAGTCCTTCCGGTAGATGGCGACCCACGACGGTTTGCGCCGGATCTCGGGGTAATCGTGCCGATCTTCCTTGACCGATTGCAGGTATGCGTTGACCGGGTACCCGAACGCGGCCAGCCGGAAGGCTTCGATCGGCTTCATGACCGCCATCTCCCACGCCGCCTCCGGGATCCGCGCGACTTCTTCCGCGGGCCATGCCGGCGATTGCGGGGCGTCGAAGACCTCCGTGACGGCGAGCTCTAGGCGCGCGAGGTCGCCCAAGAACTCCTTCTTGCGAACTCCCTTCGAGCGCCGGATGAACTCGGGCAGGTGGTCTCCGAGGCGGTTCAAGGAGTAGTGGACCGAGGGATGGGCCTGGACGTAGCGGGACACGAGCTTCTCAAATCGCTCCTCCCCCATCCAGTGCGCGACGGCCGGATAGTCGCTCGCGAGCGCCTCGACCATTCGCAGCAGGTACATGCCTTGGTACACGCCGACACGTTCGACGGAGGTGAGCGTCTTCGAGGGAAGAACGACGCGCTCGATTTGCCGCGGATCGAGCTCGACGCGGGCCGGCGGCGCCCCCACGGCTTCCTCCACCGTACCGGGATGCTCGATGACCGTTTGCATCCATTTCTGGACGCGGGAAAGCGGCAGCTCAAGAGGCGGCGAGGGCAACGGTGTTCTCCTCGGCCCGATGGGCCCGCGCCTTCAGCGCCTCGGCGTGCACGACGTCGAAGGCGGGGATGTCGGCGTCCCATTCGAGCAGCGTCGATACGTTCCCGGTACGCGCCACGGAACGGCGGTAGAGGTCCCATACCGCGTCGATGACGTGGTCGTTGTGCGTGTCGATGATGTGGGTTCCCTTGTTGGTGTGGCCGGCGAGGTGGTACTGCGAGACGCGCTCGGGCGGGATCGCGTCCAGGTAGCCCTTCGGATCGAAGCCGTGGTTGTAGGCGCTGACGTAGACGTTGTTGACGTCGAGCAGCATTCCGCAGTCGGCCTCCTCCATCAGGCGGCCGAAGAACTCCCACTCCGACATGCTCGAGGCGGCGAATTCCGCATACGTCGAGGCGTTCTCGAGCATCAGCGGCCGTTCCAGGATCTCGGAGACGGTCTTCACCCGCGAGACGACGTGGGCGAGCGCCTCCTCCGTCAGCGGCATCGGGAGCAGATCATGCGTATTGCGCCCCGAGACACCCGTCCAGCAAAGATGATCGGACACCCAGAGGGCGCGCGTGCGCGCGGCGAGAGCCTTCAGTTTCTGGAGGTATTCGCGGTCGAGCGGATCGGAGCTTCCGATCGACATGGAGACGCCGTGCATGACGATCGGGTACCGCTCGACCACCTGGTCGAGGACCCGGAGCGGCCGGCCCCCCGTTTCCATGTAGTTCTCGGAGAGGATCTCGAAGAAGTCGACGAGCGGCCACTTCTCCAGGATGTGGGCATAGTGGACCGTGCGGAGGCCGACCCCGATGCCGAGATCCGGAAAGCCCCACCGGTTGGCACCGGGGCCGGAGGCCGCAGGTTTCAATCCAAACTCCAAGATCTCAAATCCAAAATAGAAAGAAGACCCTTGGGGGGCCACGGACATTCCCTGGCCCCCAAAGGGAATCACCGGATGTTTAGGCCGCCTTGTGCTTCGGGTTCACGGGAACCTCGCAGCCGCCCTTACCCTTGCAGGAATTCTTGCCCGCGCAGCCGGCGTCGCTGCTCTTGCAGCCGCCCTGACCCTTGCAGGCGTTCATGCCCTTGCAGGAGTGCTTCATATCGGCCGAGGCGCAGCCGCCCTTACCCTTGCAGGAGTTCTTGCCCGCGCAGCCGGCGTCGCCGCTCTTACAGCCACCCTGCCCCTTACAGGCGTTCATGCCTTTACAGACGTGCTTCTCGGACTTCGCCTCCGGCTTGTCCTTGGCACCCTTCTCGTCGCTGGCGACCGGCTTGGGCTTTTCCCCGGTCTTGGGCGCATTGGTCTGCTGCGCCTTCACCAGGCCCGAGCCGGCGAGCACCCCGGCGACGGCGAGACCGATCGCCTTCGTTGTGAGATCACCCTTCTTCATCCACTTCTCCTTTCCTTCCCCCTCGGGGGATCCTCTCAAACAACGGTCCGGCCCTCATGACCGCACCGGGTTTCGATTCCGCTTTGCTCCAAGGAGCTACCCTTCGAGGCGGCGGGTAGCGCGGATATTACCTTTTCATGCCTGTTCGCGCGCAAATCGCTCCCGCACTCAGACTTCCCGGGCTAGGTACGCAAACGCGGGCCCTCTCGGATTTCGATGACGCCGCGCCCCCGAGGTTTCATGGTTTCTCAGCGCCTGGGAGAAGACGCGCCGCAGCGCGGTCGACGAGCCAGAGCAGATCGCCCTCGAGCGGCCGGATCCGCTGGCAGGGGAGGCCGTTGCGCGCGCTTCCCTCGTCGAAAACCGCGCGAAGCGTGGCCGCCTTGTCCTCTCCGGACACCAGAAAGACCACGCCGGCGGCCCGGTTGAAGACCGGCAGAGTCAGGGTGATCCGGTAGGCGTTGAACCGGGGCACCCAGGGCGCCGCGACGAGGCGCTCCCTTTCTTCCAAGGCGGTCGTTCCCGGAAAGAGCGAGGCGGTGTGGCCGTCGGATCCCATGCCGAGAAGAACGAGATCGAGGCGCGGGGCCTCCCCCGGCGCGAGCACAAAGAAGCGGCGTAGCTCCTGCTCGTAGGCCAGCGCGACCTCGGCGGCGTCCGGCCGCTCCGCCTCGATCCGGTGGACGTTCCCGGCGGGCATCGAGACGCGCGACAGCAGCACCTCGCGCACCAATCGATAGTTGCTCTGAGGATCCTCCGGCGGCACGTGGCGCTCGTCCCCCCAGAAGAGATGCGTCTTCTCCCACGGAATCTGCGCGTGAAAGGGGGCCGAGGGGTCCGCGAGGAGACGGTACAGCCGTTGGGGTGTCGAGCCACCCGCGAGCGCGACGGCGAATCGGTTCCGCGCCCGCACGGCGGCCTGCGCGCGGGTCGTGAATTCCACCGCGGCCGCGCGGGCGAGCGCATCGGGGTCCGACACGATGACGATCTTCGCTGAAGTCATGGGCATGACTCATGACTTCTTCGCCGGACCGCGTCCGCTCTGGACGTCATGAAGGAACTTGATCAGGTGGCGAAAATAAGCCTGCTGATCGTCGTACATGCAGAGGTGGCTCCCTTTTTCGCAAACCCCAACGCGGGAGCGCGTATGCGGCGGCCCATCTCCTCGATGTCCGCCGGGTTCATCTCATCGTAGCGCCCGACGATCCATCCCGGGCCGCCGTGGAGGGTCAAGATCTTGATCGGTCCGTGGCCGACCCTTTTGGTCCAGACCTTGTATTTGCCGTCGACCGAGATGAGCCGGATCCCGCCCGTCTTGACCTCGGTCGGGGGGGCCGCCTTCTCGGCAGCCGAGGCCGCGCGGGCAAACCGGGCGCCGAGGACCGATGCGGCGCCGAGCGTGAGGAAACCTCTGCGATCGATCGTGCTCATGGCCGCGAATCATAGTCCGCCGGCCGAGACGGAGAAGGGGGGCCATCCCCGCCGGACCGCTGGCGCCGACCGCTCTTTTTGACATAATCCGCCCACTCTATGGAGCTCACGACTCGCGAGGACGGCGACATCACGATTCTGACGGTATCGGGGGATCTCGTCATCGGCGAGCCCGAAACCACCTTCAAGAAGACGATCACGCGGCTGCTGGAGGAGGGGCACGTCAATCTGCTGGTCGATCTCTCGGCCGTGGGGTTTCTCGACAGCTCGGGACTCGGCGCCCTGGTGCGCGCGTTGACGCAGTCGCAGAAGGAAGGGGGCCAGACCAAGCTGTTGAACGCCGGCCCGCAAGTCCGCAAGCTCCTACAAATGACCAAGCTCGATTCCGTCTTCGAGATCCACGACGACATGGAGGCTGCGGTCTCGAGCTTCTAGCGACGCCCGGGAGGAGACGGTCCATGGCGGACGAGCCCGACGAGCCGGAGGACGAGCCCGTCGAAACGGAGGAAGGTCGGGCCGAGACGGAAGCCGAGGTCTCGGCGCTCGCGGAGCTCGCGCTCTGTGAAAACCTCTCCCAGACGTCGGGCTGGGCCGCCCGTTGGAGCGCTTCGATGGCCGGCGCCGACGGAACCCTTCTCTGGGCGCCGGATACGGTTCATCCTCTGTTCCTCTGCATCGGCGCCTCCGGAGAAGGAGTCGATCGGTTTCTGAGGCGCTCGGCTCCCCGCGAGAGCGGCTTCATTCACGACCTCGTGCGCGACCGCCAGCCCATCGTGCTCGCGAGCGAGGAGCTCTCCTCGAGCGACCCATTCGTCCGCGGGCTTCCGTCCACTTTTCGCGCCTGCCTCGCGATCCCACTCGAAGCGGAAGCCTTCGTCGTCGGCATCCTCGCCCTCTTCTTCATCGAGATGCCGGACGCCGACCACGCCCTCTCCCGTCTCGAGCACTTCATCGAGCATGCGGCCCCGGCGCTCGGCCGGGCTCTCCGCTCGGAGCGCAAGACGGTCGGCATGCTCCATGCGATCGAGCGCCTCACCAATCTGTACGATCTCTCCAAGGCATTCGGCGCGACGATCGACACGGAAGAGCTCGCGATGTTGATCGTCCGGAAGGCGGCGGACTTCGCGACCGCCGAGGCCGCCTCCCTCTGGATGCTCGCGAGCGACGAGGGGGAGGTGTCGCTCGCCGCGACGGCCGTCAACGAGAACTACGACGTGGCCTCCCTTCCGTCTGCCGTCGGCGCGCCGATCGTCGGGGACGTCATCGCCGACCAGACCGTGATCCGGCGCAATCGCATTCCGGAATCGGACCCGCTCGCGACCGATTGCCCCGGCTACCCCATCCGTTCGGTTCTGGCCGTTCCGCTGGTCGAGGAGGAAATGACGACCGGCGCGCTCGTCTTGGTCAACAAGCGGGGGCGGCATCCCGAGTTCTCGGCCGAGGACGAGGAGCTGCTCGGGGATCTGTCGCGTCAGGCGGTGCGCGCCCTTCGTACGGCGCGCCAGCACGAAGCGGAGAAGAAGGTCGAGGAGCTCGACGCGCTGCTCGCCGTCAGCCGCGAGATCACGGCGACGCTCGACCTCGACAAGGTGATGCAGACGATCGTCAACGCGACGTCCGCGCTGATCACCTATGACCGCTGCGGCATCGCGATCCTCCAGAAGGGCAGGCTCCGTCTCGGTGCGATCTCGGGGGCGGCCGAGATCGACCGGAAGGACACCGAGGTCCGGCGGATGGAAGAGTTGCTTCAGTGGGTTTTTCTCTCCGGGACGGACACCATCGTCACCAGGATGGATGACGGCCAGATCTCGGCCGACCGGCCCGAGACCGAAGAGAAGTTCCGGGCGCTCTTCGAGGAGACGCACCTGCGCTCCTTCTTCGGCGTCCTGTTGAAGGACGAGGAGGGAAAGCTCGGCGTTCTCGCCTTCGAGAGCAAGGAGCCGCTCATCTTCGACGAGGAGACGCGCGATCTGCTGTCGATCCTGGTCAACCAGGCGACGGTGGCGGTTCGCAACGCGCAGCTATACCAGCAGGTCCCGCTCGCCGGTTTCTGGAAGCCGCTGCTGGAGAAGCGCCGCAAGCTTTCGGCGATCCCCGCCCGCCGGCGGCGGACCTGGACCATCGGCGCCGCCATCGCCTTGGTCCTTCTGTTCGTGGTCCCCTGGCCGCTGCGGATTACCGGTCCGGCTCGTGTTCTGCCCGGACGGCGCGCGGCGGTCACCTCGCTGGTCGAGGGCGTCGTCCGCGCCGTTCATCACCGGGAAGGAGATGCCGTCGCGGCGGGCGAGGTGATCGCGACGCTGAAGGATGAGAGCGAGGCGGCCGATCTCGCCGCGGCGAATGCGGCTCTGGCGATCGCGGAAGGCGACATCTCCCGCGCTCGCGAGGAGGGCAATGCCGCCGCGGTCTACGACGCGCAGGCGCGTCGAGACCAGGCCCGGGCACGCATCGTCCTGGAGGAGGAGCGACTCGCGCAGACCCGCTTGCGCGCGCCGACGGCGGGCGTGATCGTCACGCCGAGGATCGAAGAGCGGGTCGGGCAGCTTCTCTCCCGCGGCGCGGAGCTCTGCGTGGTGGCCGACGTGAAAACCCTCACGGCTGAAATCGCCGTTCCCGAGACCGAGGCCTCGCTCATCCGGCCCGGGCAGAGGGTCACGCTGAAGTTCAATCCTTATCCGGGTCGTACGTTCCGCGGAACCGTCGAGCGGGTGGCGGCCCGCATTCGCGAAGAGGGTTCCGACCGCTTCCAGATCGCCGAAGTCCGCATCGCGAATCCGGAGGGGACGCTCAAGACCGGCACGCTCGGGACCGGCAAGATCTCTGTTGGGACGCGCCGCGTCGTCACGGCTCTCTTCCGGAAGCCCGTGCGCTATCTCTGGAACAAGATCTGGCCGCTGCTCCCGTGAGCGCCGCGCCTCGCCCGCCGAAGTTGATCGCCGCCACGCGCCCCGGAGAGGGCGCCTTCGCGCTGGCGGCACGCCACGGCGCCGCGAGCAGTCAGGCGGCGATTCGGGGAGACGCCGTCATCCGACGCGTGGTTCAGCTCGGCGAAGTGAAATGGGTCGTCAAGAATCCCGAAACGACCAAGTACTACAACTTCGACGACGATGAATGGGGACTGGTCTCGCTCTTCGACGGCACGCGGACGCTGGCCGAAATCCGCGAGACATATCAAGCGCGCTTTCCCAACGAGACGATCGAGATGTCTCTCGTCGTGGAGTACTACGAAATGCTCCGAGGGATGGAGCTATTCGAGCAGTCCGTCGCCGAGCGCAACTTGACCCTGCTCGCGAAGGCCAAGACCGCCCGCCAGCGCGCGGCGGAGGAGAAGGCCGAGGGGTTCAACCCCTTCTTTCTCCTCTTTCACGTCCTCGATCCCGAACGCTTTCTCCGGCGCACCGTCAAGTACGTCCGCTGGATCTGGACTCCTCCCGTGGTCGCCGCCTCGTGCGTCTTCTTCGCCTGGACGCTCGGCGTCATCCTCGTGAACTGGGACACGATCTGGAGCGGCACGCGCGAGCTCTACGCCCTGACGTCCAAGCCTCTCATCGACGTCATTCAGTTCTTCTTCATTCTCACCTTCATCGGCTGCATTCACGAGTTTGCGCACGCCTATGTCACGAAGATCTACGGCGGCGAGGTCCACGACATCGGCATCGCGCTCCTGTATTTCACCCCCGCGTTCTATTGCGACACCACCGACTCGGTGCTCTTCGAGAACAAGTGGCACCGGCTCTGGGTCACCACCGCCGGCATCTACGTGGAAGCATTCATGTGCTCGGTCGCCACGGTCGTCTGGGTCGTTTCCTATCCGGACACGCTCGTCAACGAGATCGCGTTCAAGACGATGCTCTTCACCGGCGTGTCCACGGTGTTCTTCAACATCAACCCGCTGATTAAGATCGACGGCTACTACGCCCTTTCCAGCATGGTGGAAATCCCGGACCTTCGGGAGGAGTCTTTCCGCTACATCGGGGCATGGTTCCAGCGCCGTATCCTGCACCTTCCCGTCGACGTCCCTGTCGTCTCGCGCCGCAAACGGCGGATCTACTGGATCTACGGAACGCTGGCGCTCGCCTGGGTTGCCGTCGTCATGCGCTTCATCGGCGGGATCCTCTACAACCTGTACGACAAGGTCGTTCCGAACTTCGCCATTCCGCTGCTGCTGATCACACTGTACCGCCTCTTTCGCAAGCGCGTGCGCCTGGTAACGCGCACCAGCCGACTCTTTTACCTCGACAAGAAGGAGCTTCTGATGGCCCCGCGAAGCCGAGCCGCCCTGACGGCGGCCGCAATTGTTCTGGCCCTGCTGCTTGTCGTTCCCCTGGGCCGCCGGAGGCTTCAGGCCCCCGCCACACTCCGGCCGGTCACCACGGTGCGGTTGGAGGCTCCTGAGGACGCCATCGTCGCGCGGGCGATTGTCCGCGAGGGAGATGCCGTGGCGGCCGGCCAACCCGTCTTTCTGCTCGCCAGCCCGAGCGCGGTTGAGGAGGTGGCGCGGCTCCAGACCGAGCAACAGCGGCTCTTTCGGGAGGCGAGCCGCGGCCGCGAGGCGACGGAGCCTTCCAGGGTCTTCGAGTCGGAGCGCCGCGGCGTTTCCGTCGAGGCGGCCTTGAAAAGCGGCCATGCCCGTGAAGAACGTCTCGTGGTTCGGAGTCCGATTGCCGGACGCGTGCTCACGCCATACCTCGAGAACCTCGAAGGACGCTCCGTGCCCGCGGGAACGCTGCTTGCGGAGGTCGCGGAGGTCCGGCGCCTCAAGGCGGACCTTCCCATCACGGAGCGGCTGCTCGACGACCTCGCGCTGGGCGCGCCGGTGTCCGCGCTCTTCCGGGGCAGACTCTCCTCTGCAAAGGGCAGGATTGCCTCGATCTCGCCCGCGACTCTCGAACAACCCTCGACGGCTTCGCCCGGGGTCGAGCCCGCGGCGCCGAAGCCGCGGCCCGAACGGTTCGTTGCGGTCGCCGTCTTCGAGAATGTGGACGGAAGCCTTCTACCCGGGATGGTTGGGCGCGCCAAGATCTACGGCAAGCGGGCCTCGTATGCTTCACGGGTCTGGCGTGTGCTCAAGCGCTGGGTGCAGTCGGTGGCGTGGTAAGGGGCCGTGAGTCGGTAGTCGGTAGTCGGTAGTCGGTAGTCGGTAGTCGGTAGTCCGAAAGTAAAACTACCCTCCGTTACTACCGACTACAAACTACCAACTACCAACTACCAACTAAAAAAAACGCCCCGCCGAAGCGGGGCGCGGGAAGCGATCGAGCGGTATTAGACGCTGGACTTGGCCGAGGCACGGCCCGCGATGTTCTTCGCCGACGCGCGACCCGCGATGTTCTTCGCCGAGGCACGGCCCGCGATGTTCTTCGCCGACGCGCGACCCGCGATGTTCTTCGCCGACGCGCGACCCGCGATGTTCTTCGCCGACGCGCGACCCGCGATGTTCTTCGCCGAAGCACGGCCCGCGATGTTCTTCGCCGAGGCACGGCCCGCGATGTTCTTCGCCGAAGCACGGCCCGCGATGTTCTTCGCCGAGGCACGGCCCGCGATGCTCCTCGCCGCCGCGCGCGCCGAGACGGCCTTGGAAGCCGTCGAAACGGCCGGGCTGCTCCCGAAGCTCTCGACACGGATCTCCGGCAGGTCCTTGCCCGTCGCTTCCTTGATCTTCGCCTTCTGGGCATCCGTGAGTTTGATCTTCACTTCATTCGCCATGGTTTTCTGTCCTCCTGTTGCCCGTCTGTAAGGGCAAGAACGTGGCCAGCGGCGACCGCGCTGCCAGACTCAAGAAGCTACTCCTTTTCAGTACCTTATGGATTGGCGTCTAGCCAAGCAGAACAGAAGGGTTGAAAATTTACCGCCCCCGACGCTTACTTTTTCAACTAGAGACCGTATTTCCGGCAGAGATATTTGATCTGGTTGGCGTCGAGCCCGAGCCGCCGCGCCGCTTCGGCCTTGACTCCCCCCGCCACCGCGATGGCGTCGGAGAGAAGGCGGCGCTCGTACTCCTCCACGGCGGCGGCGAAATTCTTGGGCGGCGTCATCTTCCCTCCCGGCGGGCGCATGTTGCGCAGGGCCCGGGGCAAATCCTCCTCGCCGATCTCCTCCCCCTCGGAGAAGAGCACCAGCATCTCGATCGCGTGCTGCAGCTCGCGCACGTTGCCGCGCCAGGGATGCGCCTTCAACTGTTCGAGCACTGGCGCCGATAAGCGCTTGGCGGGTTTTCGCTCGCGCGCGCAGAATTT
>DASXTI010000234.1:0-4325 GCA_036505535.1 Thermoanaerobaculia bacterium | reverse complement strand
CTGTTTTATGTTTTCAAGGGCGGCCTGCTGAAAACGCCTAAACGCGAATGGCTATGAACGATGAGGAAGGCGACCGCCGGAGCGGCCCGCCGGAGGTCCCGCCGAGAGCCGGGGAACCACCTTAATTCTAGGAGCGACCATGTCAGATGCCCACGACGCCGGAACTCGGAAAGAGGACGGCCAGTCGGAGCCCGGGCCGGGCCGGGTTCGAACGCCGGGGGCCGTTTTTCCCAGAAGGACTACCACCACCCCGCGGCTGCCTGGGGAGCGGCGAAGGGCGTCGGGCTGAGAAGATCCGCGCTGCCGGAGCCAAACGTCGGCGCACCGCTTCCGTTGATGCCCAAGGATAGGACTCAAACAATCAGGCCACGCCCGCCGATGAGAAGAAACCATTCGCAGCAGCCGGTGCTGCATTATCTCTTTGAAATCGGCGTCTCCCTGAAGTTCCTGAATGGCTTGCTCGAGATGGTGGGCGGTATCTTCCTGTTCCTCAGTACTCCCGAGTCCTTGAGCAAGCTTGCGGCCAAGTTACTGACCAACGAGCTGCTTGAGGATCCAAAAGATCTCGTCGCCAACACACTTCTCCATGCCGCGCAGCGGTTATCCGCGAACGCGCGGGTCTTCGCCAGTGTCTACCTCTTGGTCCACGGCATCGTGAAGGTGGGTTTGGTGATCGCGTTGTGGAGAAAGAAACTGTGGGCGTACCCTCTCGCAGGCTTCGTCCTCGTTCTCTTTACCGCCTACCAGGTCTACCTTCTTCCACTCGGGGTCGCTCTTCCAAGTATTCCTGACCGTTGTGGATGTGGTCATCCTCTTGCTCCTATGGTCTGAGTACAAGCGAGTGGCTCAGCCACAGAGGACATAGCCCTGGAACACCCTTGATGTACCGTGCCGCGCGGACGAGAGCGGCGACTCATGCGGAGAACATTCCAGGCGAAGAGACTCCGTCGCCGATGAGGCATCGGCATCGAGGAGAGAATCCCCGGCGCGTCCTCCGGAACCCCTCGAACCGTTCAGCGAAGGACGCCTTCGTGTTCCGCCGACCTCCAGGTCAGGGTAGTCCTCCCCTCATGGGTTCCGGTATCGTCGTTTGGAAGGCTCTGATGTCGTGCGGTACTACGGCGGAAATCTTCGCCTGGTTAGAGAATGAGTGAGTTCGAAGCGCTCCTTGGCGTGTTGCTCGTGGCCGTCGTTCTGGCGGCCGTGGCCCGCAAGGTCGGCGCGCCGTATCCGGCATTTCTGGCGCTCGGAGGCGCCGTCCTGGCTTTCTTGCCGGGAGCGCCTTCGTTCTCGATCGACCCCGGCGTCGCGCTGGCGCTGTTCGTCGCGCCCGTGCTGTTGGACGCGGCATACGACACATCCCCCCGGGATCTGAGGGACCACTGGGTGCCGGTGGCGAGCCTCGCCGTGGTCAGCGTGGGCCTGACGACCTTCGCGGTCGCTGCGGTGGCGCGCGCGCTCGTCCCGGGAATGCCGGCGGCGGCGGCCATCGCGCTCGGCGCCATCGTCGCACCGCCCGATGCGGCCGCAGCGATGGCGGTCCTGCGACAGCTTCGACCTCCGCATCGCATCCTGACGATCCTCGCGGGCGAGAGCCTGTTGAACGACGCCACCGCGTTGCTGATCTACCGCCTCGCCGTCGGAGCGGTCGCCGTGAGCACGTTTTCCATCCGGGCCGTGGCGCCCATTTTTCTGTTGGTCATCGCCGGTAGCGTCGTCGTCGGGATCTTGCTGGCATGGCTCATGTTGCGGATGACCAAAAACATCCGGGACGTGCCGACCGCGATCATCGTGCAGTTCATCGGGACCTTTGGTGTCTGGATCCTTGCCGAGCGGCTCGGTCTCTCGAGCGTCCTCACGATGGTGACCTTTGCCATCGCGGTCGCACGCCGGGCGCCGGAGCGCACGCCCGCTCGGATTCGCCTGCCGTCCTACGCCGTGTGGGAAACCGCGGTCTTCGTGCTCAATGTGCTGGCCTTCGTGTTCATCGGCCTGCAGATCCGCCCGATTCTGGCGAGTCTCGAGCCAACCATCCGCGCCCGCTATCTCTACGTCGCGGCCGTGGTCCTTCTGACCGTCATCCTGGTGCGGATCGCCTGGGTGATGCTCCACAACACCGTCGCTCGGTGGAAGATCCGTCGGTTCGGCTTTCATCCGCGTCGACCGATTCAGCCCCCCACTCTCGCCGGCGGCCTGATCATTTCGTGGGCCGGCATGCGCGGCATCATCTCTCTGGCAGCCGCGCTCGCACTTCCGACGCGTGTCGGCGAAGGACCGTTTCCCTTCCGCGACCTGATCGTGCTGACGGCGTTTTCGGTGGTGCTCGGAACGCTCGTCTTGCAGGGGCTGACGCTCCGACCCCTCATCCAGGCGCTCGACTTGCGTGACGATGATCCGGTCGGACGGGAGGTCGAGTCGGCGCGTGAACGCGCGCTGCAGGCCGCGCTGGCCACCTTCGATGGCGACACGTCGTCGGCAGCCGAGGCCGTACGCCAGGAATTCGCCGCTCATCTGAAGCGCGCGACCGCTGATCCGGGAACCGCGGAGGCCCGAGGCTCCGCCCACGAAGAGATTCACCGGCGAGCACTCGCCGCGGCCCGACAGGTCGTCTTCGACATGAGGGCCAAGGACGACATCGGCGACGATGCGTTTCATCGGCTGGAAGAGGAGTTCGACTGGGTGGAAATGGGCAGCGGAGCGCGAGAATAGGCGAAGCCGGGGCGCGCACTCGCGCCGTGAGTATCAGAGAAACTTCCGCAGCGCGTCGGTCGTGTCCTTGGGCCGTTCCTCCAGCACCCAATGTCCCGTATCCTTCAGCACGACGACTGTCACATCCGAAGCAACCAACTTCGTCTGCTGACCCAGCACTTCTCCCAATGCCTTCTCACCGCCGATCACGAGAACCGGCATCGTCAGCTTGTTCTGAGAGAGTTGAGCGAAATCCTTCGCCGCCTGCGGGAACGAAACGAAGTAGGCCCAGCCCGCCCGCATGCGCCCGGGTCGCGCGTATGCCTCCGTGTAGGCCTTCCGGTCCGCTTCCGGAATCGAGCGCGTCTTGTCTGCAGCGAAGTCGTTCCAGAAGTATTCGAAATAGATGCGCTCGCGTCCCTGAACGAGGGCTTCGGGGGTCGGTCCGTTGAAGCGGAAATGCCAGAAACCCGGATCGTTGTAGACGGCCTCCCATAGACCGACACCCGGCAGGAAGGCATCCATCAGCACGAGTTTCTCCACTTCCGCAGGGTACTGCGCGGCATAGGCATAGGCGACCATCAGGCCGATGTCGTGCCCGACGACCCGGGCTTTCCCGACGCCGAGCGAGCGGGCGAGAGCATGAATGCGGATAGCGGCCGTCTTCATGTCCAGACCGTCCGCCGGGATCGCCGAGTCCCCGATGCCGGGCAAATCCGGCGCAATCACCGTGAAGCGCTCGGCCAGCACAGGAATGATCGGACGCCACATGCGCGAGGTCTCCGCGTAGCCGTGCAGCAGGATCAGCGGTGAGCCCTTACCGGCCGCTAGGTAATGCAGTTTGACGCCATCGACTTCCGCGGACCGCGACTCGATCGCGTTGTCCAAGCCATCGGCGTGCGCGGTCGCTGCGAACGAAGCGGACAAGAAAAGGAGGCCGACTGCGGCCAGGCTCGGGAAGAGATTCGACGCGGATTTCATGGAAGTCTCCTTACTCATGAAGAACCTCGTGGACGAACGTGATCGCGATCGAGCCTTCGCCCACCGCCGAGGCGACGCGTTTGATGTTGCCGCAGCGCACGTCGCCGACCGCGAACACTCCGGGACGGCTCGTCTCGAGGAGACGCGGAGGCCGCACGAGCGGCCAGTTCGCGGCGGTGAGGTCCTCTTGTGACAGATCCGGTCCGGTCTTGATGAACCCGTCCCCATCGAGCGCGACACGGCCATCGAGCCAGCTCGTGTTCGGATCCGCTCCGGTCATCGAGAAGACATGCCGGATGTCGTGAGTCGTGACGGCCCCGGTCTCGTTGTCGCGCCAGGTCACGCGCTCGAGATGGTTGGCCCCTTCGAGGGCCACGATCTCCGTTTGAGGCCGCAGGATGATGGCCGGGTTCGTCTCGATCCGGCGAATCAGATATCGCGACATGCTCTCAGCCAGACCGGCCGCCCGGACGAGAACATGCACGCGCTTCGCGGTCTGTGCCAGGAACACGGCCGCCTGTCCCGCCGAGTTCCCTCCGCCCACGACGACGACCTCCTCGCCGCGGCACAGTTGCGCCTCCATCGGCATGGCGCTGTAGTACACCCCCGCGCCTTCGAAGCGCTCCAGGTTCTCGACGGGCAACTTCCGATATCGC
>DASXTI010000233.1:0-7992 GCA_036505535.1 Thermoanaerobaculia bacterium | reverse complement strand
GCGGATCGCGTCTGTTCGTTGAGAAAAGCATCTACGAAGAGTTCCTCGACCGCTTTCTGGAGGGGACGAAGAAGCTCCGGATCGGAGACCCGCAGGACGCTTCGACCGACGTGGGCGCGCTCGTGAGCGAGCCCCACCTTCGCAAAGTCGAAGGCTACATCGAGCTTGCGAGAGAGGAAGGGGGCACCATTCTCGTCGGCGGAAAGCGTCCCGAGAATCTCCCGGAGCGCGTCCAGGACGGTTACTTTCTAGAGCCGACGGTGATCGCCGGCCTCGACTGCCAGAGGCGCGTCATGCAGGAGGAGATCTTTGGGCCCGTCGTCACCGTCACGCCCTTCGATTCTCCCGAGGAGGCGATTGTCTATGCCAACAGCACGCGCTATGGACTTTCGGCGAGCGTCTGGACCCGGGACCTCCAGAAGGCCCATCGGGTCGCCGCGGCGATCGAGAGCGGGACGGTGTGGGTCAACACGTGGCTACTGCGGGATCTTCGCGTTCCCTTCGGCGGAATGAAGGAAAGCGGCCTCGGGCGCGAGGGCGGGTTCGAATCGCTCGATTTCTTCACCGAAGCGAAGAACGTCTGCGTCAAGTTGTGAGAATTGAGCACTCCTAGAAGTGCTCTGGTGCCAGGTCCTGGTTCCAAACCCAATACCTCGTGTTCACGCTCGACGTGTGCCCGAATCGCAAAAGGTGAAGCAGCGCGTCGTTCTGAGGGGGGAGAGGGGATGCTCAGGAAGAGGCTCGCTGAAGAGGCCGTCGCCAGAGCGCTGTCCAACTAAGACCGGAAACCGCGGTCCCGCGCAAACACGATCGCCTGCGCCCGCGTCCACACCCCGAGCTTGTCGAACAGATTCGAGATGTGGTTGCGGACGGTCTTCTCGCTGATCGCGAGGCTCTCCCCGATGTCGGCGTTGGCGAGCCCCCGGGTAATCAACACCAGCGCCTCGCGCTCGCGGGCCGTGAGGCGGGTGAAGGCGGGGTCCTCGCCGCGCGGGGCCGCGAGACCCATGAAATCGAGGACGACTTCCTGAAAGCGCGCCCACGCCGGCTCATCCTCGAGAAGAATGTGGTTGCGGGTGTCCAACTCGACGAACTGTGCAGCTGGGATTCCGGCGGCCAGGCGGCGGGCTTCCGAGACTGGACAGACCTCGTCGTCGCGAGAGTGGATGACGAGCGTCGGCGCCTTGATCGCGCCGAGCAAGCTCGAAACGTCGACCGTTGAGCGAGCCTCGAGCAGCCGCGCCGCCATTTCACCGGTGCTGGTCCGACGGCAAAGATCGTTGAACCATCCGATTTGTGCTCCACTGCCGCCGGGGATGAAGCGCGACGTGAAGACCTGGCGGAACACCGGATTCTCCTTGCCCCAGCCTACCCTCATCAGCTCCAGCATGGCGCCGTACTCGCGCTCGCCCTCCGAATCGCCGCGCTGCGCCCAGCCGCGGGCTTAACCACCGTAGAGAACCATTCGTGGGACCCGCTCCGGATGGCGCGCCGCGTAGGCGATGCAGGTCGCTGCGCCTGGCGAGATCCCGAGCAGTGCGAACGGCTCGTCGAGCCCCGAGGCGGCAACCACGGCCTCGATATCGCCCAGCCAACGGTCGAACGACAGGTCGTCGACGTTCCGGTCCGTCAGCCCGCAGCCGCGGTCGTCCCAACGCAGGAATCGGAAATGATCGCCAAAGGATCCAGTGCCCCCAGACCGGGCTCTCGAGATCGTACTCGAGATGGCTCAGCCAGTTCGCCGCCTTGATCAGGATCGGGCCCGCGCCGATTTCGGCCCACGCGAGCTGCACGCCGTCTTCCGTGCGCAGGTAGCGGATGCGCTGACGAAGCTTCGTGTCCATCGCCGTCGGACCTCGAATTGTAGTCATAGGAACCGGAGCCCCAACGTCGCGATGGGCTCCAGGGTCAAATTCAGTTATCCGGCGTTGACCCTAAAGATCCCCGTCTTCGGGGGAGAGGGCTGGAAGGAGCGGGCGTTTCCCTCACTTTGACTCGGTGCTCTCATGGTCATAACCTCCTCCGTCTGGAGGCAAAGACATGGCTGCTAGAAAGCCCAAGAAAACCGTTCGTGCGAACAAGAAATCTCCCGCCAGGGCGAAGGCCGCGCCCAGAAGGCCCGGCACCGCAACTCGGTCGCTGGCGTTGAGCGATGCGTCGCCGAGCTTCACGGTGAACGACCTGGAGAAGAGCCTCGCGTGGTACCGCGACGTCCTCGGATTCGCCGTCGAAGAGACCTGGAAGGACGCAGGCAAAGTCGTCGGCGTGTCTCTCCGAGCCGGTGACGTGTCGTTAATGATCGGTCAGGACGACTGGAAGAAGGGACGCGACAGAAAAAAAGGAGAGGGCTTCCGGATCTTCTGCATGACGAAGAAGAACGTCGACGACCTGGCGGAGCGGATCGAGGCCAGGGGCGGCAGGCTGGACCAGGGCCCGACCGATCAGCCCTGGGGAGTGCGCGACATCTCTCTGACGGACCCTGACGGGTTCAAGATCACGATCGCCGCCGCGAAGCGCTGAGAAGGGCTCTCCCTCCCCCGCGGACGGGGGGAGAGGGGACCAGGTCTGTCAGCTCTCCGGGCGAACCCCAAGGGCCGTGTAGAGCGCCGCGGCGTCGTACACGGTACCGTCCTTGATGACCGTGACGACGCGCCGAATGTCGGAGATCCGAGCCGTCGGATCGCCATCCACGAGGATCAGGTCTGCGGCCTTCTCCGGCGCGATGGATCCGGAGATCTTGTCGCGCTTCATCACGCGCGCCGGAACGATCGTCGCGAGCTGCAGCGCCCTCGCGGGGGGAATGCCCGCGGCGACGTAGTTCACGAGCTCCCGATGGAGCGTGAAGCCGGCCAGATCGTCCGTCCCGGCGACGATCGGCAGTCCGGCATCGTAGAGCCTCTTCAACAGCCGCAGCATCGCCTGATACGAATCCCGGAATCTCTGGTCCATGCCGTCGGGCACCGGGAGACCGACGGCGAGGAAGTTCCGCCGAACCTGCGGAGGCAGGCGCCCGGCCACGGGCTCCATCGTGGGGGCGAACTGGCCGGCTCTCCCGACGAACAGGTCCTCGAACGCGCTGACCGTCGGATCGAGAACGGTTTGATGCTCCTGGAGAAGCCGAACGAAGGCTCGGACACGCTCCGAATCGAGGTCGATCTCGGTGGCGTGCTCGGCCACCGCGGTGAACCGCACGGGAGTGCGCGTGTCCTTGACCGTGTCGAAGAGGAAGTTCAAGAACCAGAAGTTGGCGTGCTGGACCTCGTCATAACCCGCCTCGACCGCCTGCTGCATCGTCATGAACGCGGGCACGTGGCCGCTGACCCGCATCCCGTTGCGGTGAGCCTCCGCGACGATTACCGGTACGAGCTCCGGCTTGACCGAGCTGTAGATCTTGATCTGCTCGTAGCCAAGCGACTTGTAGCGGGCGATGTCGGCCTTCGCCTCCTCCGGCGTGTCGGCGAACACCTTGGTCGGGCCCTGGTAGGGGCCGCGCCCGTCGATGAATCCCGCCATGATGACGTGCGGGCCGGCGAGCGTGCCTGCGTCGAACTTCGCGCGCAGGTCGCGCAAGTGGTCGATGTCGTTGGCGAGGTCGCGGACCGTGGTGACACCCGCGGCGAGATGAAGGACACCGTCGTCCCAGTCGCCCAGGTGGACGTGCATGTCCCAGAGACCCGGCAGAAGCATTTTTCCCTTCGCGTCGATGACCTCGACGGACGACCCGAGGCTCGCATCGCCATCCGGCGCGACCGCGGCGATGCGGCCGCCGGCGATTCGCACCGACATGCCGTCCTTTACCGTCGCGGTTTCGCTGTCGAAGAGTCGCGCGTGCTGGATCACGACGGGCTTCGCGGGTTTTCTTTGCAGTCCCCTCGCCACCTCTTCGCCGCGTGTCGACGCGCGGGCCTTCTGCGCCTCGAGCAGCGCCGGCCAGGCGCTTTCCGAGCCCTCGGGAAGCACGGCGAACCAGTCGCTTCCGACCGCAAGAAGGGTCTTGTCTTCCAGGAGCCAGACGGGGCTCGCCGTGAAAGCGAGCCCCGTGACTTCGTAGAGCGTCGCCTTGCGCTTCCGGCCGCCAACCTCAACCGTGCGGTCCAGAATCCGCTCGATCCTCGCTTCGCCCTCGGGAAGCAGAGGCAGACGTCCTTCCGGCGCCGCGAGCAGCGCCCTTTCCATTTCACCGGTCAGGACGGCGTCGATCGGCACGTAGAAGGCCGGGCTCGAGAGCGGCCTCTCGCCCTTCTCGGACTTGTTGCTCCAGGCTGCCTTGCCGCCGGCGAGGCGGAATCGCTCGTCCACGGGTCGCTTGACGTAGTCGTTGCCGGTGGCGTCGATTTCCGTGGGGATCCCCGCGCGGTCCATGACGATGCGGGTCGTGATGGCCGGGCCGCGTCCCCGGTCGTTGAACGCGAAGAAGTTGTGGTGCGCGCCGTCGGGCGTACTCCAGAGAGCGAGGACGCCGGCCTTGTTGCCTGCTTGCAGGACCGAGAAGCGCCGGGCGTCGGATGGAACGTCCGGCGGCACGGTGACGAGAGACGCCTGGGTTTTAGATTGGGAGGGTTCGGCCTGTTGTCCGGCCGCGCCTCCCCAGCCCGAGATCGCGGCGGCGATCGAGATCATGACCGCCGTTCCGCGGCGGTGGACGAACCGGCGAAAGCTCATGGTGCTCCTCCGAAGGCTCGGCCGACCACTCTAAACCGACGGAACCGATCGGGTCGAACCGATCGCATCGGATCGGCCTTGCTCGAGAACACGGTCGGATCAATAAGATCCCCTCTCCCCCGCGCCGGGAGAGGGCAGGGTGAGGGGGCGTCTTTCGAGCGATTCGCCGATCCCGCGCCCGCCCCAAGTCAGCAAATCAGGACTGACCCCTACGGTAGGCCTCAACGACCATGAATTCGCTCCAGGCCTTCCCGTCGTCAGACTTTTCACCTCGCCACGTGAAATGGTTGTTGGAAATGTTGGTGTAAGTGGCGCGCGTGTACGTATGGGCGGCCACCGGCTCTCTGAAGGCGTAGATGATGGATCGGCCATCTAACGTGACTCCACCGAGCTCGTCCAGGCCGAGGTCCACCCAGGTTCCGGCCAACGCGTTTAGCCATTTCATATTCCAGCTCTGCTTGGTTGCATCATACGTGCGGAGATTCATGCCGAGCACGATCAGTTCGCCGGAAGGCCCCGTCATCCTGTATTCGTCCGCGATGGCATAGCCGTCGAGGATGAAGCGACCGAGCCAGGTTGCCTGCAGGGTCTGCCATTCTCCATTGGCCAACCTCACTCTCGCTTCGCAACGCCAGTTGCCGATGAGAAAGGCGAATCGGGAGAGTGCCGCAGGCGCGTTGGGATTGGGCTTCCCAAACTCTTGCTCGACGTGGTCCATGGGTCGGGCGTCCTCCAGAGCGGTCTCCTCTGTTGCTCGCGTTGGTCCGATCAGCGGCAATAGGGCGACGAGCAGCACTGCGACCAAGTTCATGACTCCATATCATCACTCACCTCTCGGTGGCGTTAGGGGTCAGTTGTGACTCGTTGACTTCGTGGGGCGCGGGAGGGCCGCGGGCGGAGAAGGGGAGCGGCGCTTCTTCGGAGTGTCCTGACGAGGCGTTCGATTTGATTCCGCAAGGCGGCGTCCGTGGCGATCCGGTCCTCCAGCCTGGCGAGCGGGCGGGCGAAGGCGGAGTCGGCGCGGCCGAGGCGACGATCACATAGAAGCTGTCCCATTCGGTGAGCTTTGACAGACGCTCACTCCCCGAACCGCTCGAACCGGTACGCAAGTGCCGGGCCTTCATCCCCCTCGTACGCGAGCTGACCCATGAGCAACGCGAAGGGCTCCGTATAACGGGCGATCCGCAAGGGCCCGGCGTCAACAGGATCGAAACCCACGTCTCGGATGAGCTCGGCGGCAACCTCTTTGCCGCGGGCATTGTCCCCGCAGTACACAAGGCTGGGTCTATCGGCTTTGCGCCGAGCCTCGTAGACGCCGAAAAGCACTTCGCTCGGTACGGTGTTGAACGCACAAACGACCCGAGCCTTCGGTACCTTTTTTGCCAGCGCCTCCGCGCCCGAGGAGGTATGGCCGATCACAAGGGCGGTATCGTCGGCATTCATTGGCAGCGAGCAGGTTACGATCACCTTGCCCGAGAGGTCGCCTGTCCGACTCAACACGTCGTCGATGCGCGACCAATGCACCGCGAGCAGAAGAGCGTCCGCGTCCTGCGCGGCCTCACGCGGCGTGCCCGCGCGCGCATTCCCTTTTGCATCCTTCGCGAGCCTCTTCAGCTTCGCCGTGCTGCGGGCATAGCTGAACACCACCTCGTGCCCTGCGCGCGCGAACAGCGTCCCGAGCTTGCCGCCCATCAACCCCGAACCAAGAATGCCAACGCGCATGCTGCTCCCCCCTTGATCGGTCTCGCCTCTTTTTTATCAGCGTCCTGACTCGGCACGCTTAGCGGCCGGTCGGCACGGTCTCTCGCGATCAGGCCCGGTATTGTTCGTCGCTGACCTTTTCCATCCACTCGACGGGACTTCCATTCAGCGCCTCCTGAATGGCGATATGCGTCATTCCCGTCGTCGGCGTCGCGCCATGCCAATGCTTCTCACCCGGCGAAGTCCACACCACATCGCCGGGCCGGATCTCCTCGACGGGGCCGCCCCAACGCTGCACCCAGCCGAGGCCGAATGTGACGATCAACGTCTGACCGAGGGGATGCGTATGCCATGCCGTGCGCGCCCCCGGCTCGAAGGTGACGCTGGCGCAACGAACGCGGGCCGGATCGGGCGCCTCGAACAGCGGATCGATGCGCACTGTGCCCGTGAAATACTCCACCGGTCCTTTTCCTGAAGGCTGTGTGCCGCTTCGCCTGATTTCCATAGTGCTTCTCCTGCCGCCGGCGATTTGCCGTTTTCACCGCTTAGAGCGGGCTAGGTTCAAGGGAGCTCCGGGGTCAATCGTATATTCCCCGCGAGCTTGAGCACCGTGTTCCAGTTGCGCGCGGTGCCGCGGGCGCCGAGCTTCTTTTCGATCAGGGCGGCGGTCAGCTTGGACCTGCCGACGCCGTCCGGATAGACGACGTAAGCCTGTCGGCCCTCCGCCCGGACGATCTCTCGTCCGCGGATGGCTGACTGGAGCGATTTCACGTCGCTCGCCGACGGCGCCTTCTTCAAACACACGACGAGGAGGTGGCCCGGGTCCTCCCTGGCCTCGCGGGGAAACGGATTGGCGGCGACGAGCTTGCTCCACTCCCTGGAAGTGCGGACGAAGTAATCGGTCCGCACGCCGAGCTTTTTCATCGTCGCCTCTTCCAGCAGCCCTTCGAGTTCCGCCGGAGTCCGTCGGTCGTCGTCGAAGACGAGGTTCCCGCTCTGGAGAAGAGACCGCACCTCGGAGAAGCCGAGCTCCTCGAGCAGAGCTCGCAGGCTCGTCATGCTCACCGCATTCCTTCCCGCGAGGTTGACGGCGCGCAGCAGAGCGACGTGCCTGGTCATCGCACCGGCCTTTCGCCGGCGAGTCCGGATCGCTGCGGCTTCGCGCCCCAGATCAAGAGCCAGAAGATGATCGGCAATTCCCCGAAGTTGAGAATCATCGTGACCCGGGAAACGGCATCCGCGTACTGCGGAAGAAGCAGTTCCGCAAACGAGCTGGCCGGGTATCCAGAGCCCGCGATCATCAGAAGGACGCCCAGGAAGCGGGGAATGAAACCCGATCGAATGACGAGGATCCCGAACGGGAAAAGCCATAGGCCCCAGAAGATCTGCGCGACCACGAATCCCTGGCCGTGCAAACGCATGAACAGGTACGCCAGGGCGTCCCGCTGATGGGGATCGAACACCGACAGGAAGTTGGCGCCGCCCTTGGCCAGGCTCAGCGCGGCGACCTCGTTGAGCACGTTGAGAAACGAGATCGGGACCGACAGCAGAATCAGGACCATCATCGCCAGGGCGTGTTTCTCGCTGACCGGCTTGAAGAGGCGATAGAGAACCAGCACGGCGAAGATG
>DASXTI010000232.1:0-6739 GCA_036505535.1 Thermoanaerobaculia bacterium | reverse complement strand
TTTCCACGCCGTGGGCGTCACGGAAATAGACCTCTCCCGAGGGAAAGCAAGCGTAGGCGATGCGGCGGCCATCGGAGCTCCAGAGGGGTGTCGCGGCGGAACGACACGCCTCGAACGAAACTCGGACGATACTCTCGCGCTCGAGATCGATCATCCAGATGTTGGAACCGGGTCTTCCGGGCTCGGCGCGTCCCACGACGAGCCAGCGCCCGTCGGGCGAGAGCGCAGGCTCCAGGTAGGCGCCTGGCGGTCCCGGCGCGCTCATCTCCCGTCCCGTCCGGTCGTACAGAAGGAGCCGGCTCATGGCGAGGCCGCCCGTCTGATAGGCGAGCACGCCGCTCGAAGACACGGAGAAGGCAGTGGCGAGAGTCGAGATCCCATCCCACCAAACGTCTTCGACGAGCGGTATCGCGTCGCCCCTCACGCGGAGACGGCCGGCGTCGAAAATCCTTGCCACGAGCCGGTCGCCGCTGCGGTAGATCAGGTAGCCGGGAGGACTGTAGACTGCCCCCGAGTCGGCCGAGGCGAGCCGAGTCGTCTCCTTCGAATCGAGAGAGGCCACGAAGACTCCCGTGGCGTCAACAGCTCCGGCGAGCACGAAGTAGAGGAAATGGCGGCCATCGGGAAGGAAGCTCGGCCAGCGGTAGATCTCCCCCGACCGGGAGGTCAGATGCCCGATCGAGCGCGGCTCGCCGCCCGCGTCGGCGACAAACTTCATCTGGCCTCCAGTGTCGGCAGAAAAGACGATGGTTCCGCCGGAGCCCCAGGAGCCGCCGCGGGGACCCGCAACGTCACAGAGGGTCTGGGGTGACCCCCCGGCCGGATCGATCCTCTTCAGTTTTCCCTGAGCGAAGAAGGCGAGCGACTTCCCGTCGGGAGACCAGAACGGGTAGGCCGCGCCCTCGGTACCAGCGAGGGACCGCGCGTCGAGCGAATCGAGCCTGCGCAGGAAAAGCAGGTCGTGCCCATCGGAGGCGGTGGCGACGAAAGCGAGGGCACGGCCGTCCGGAGACAGCGCGAGCATTCCCTGGAAAGCCGCACCCGACGAGGGCGGAATAGTGAACCGAAGCCTTCCCAAAGATGGCTCTTCTCGCCTGGCCCAGGGACCGAAGACGACACCGAGCAGCGCGAGAAGCAGCAAAGCCGCAACCCCCCAGCCCGCCAGACCACTAAAGGCCCGCGGGACCGTTGACGGGGCCGCCGCTCCCGACGTCCCTTCCTTCGCGACCTCTTCGAGCTCGAGGCCGACGTCCCGGGCGCTCTGCCACCGGCGCTCAGGATCCTTGGCGAGACACCGCCTGATCGTCCGGTCCAGCGCCGGCGGCGACATGGGCTGTATGGAGGAGATCGGCGCCGGATCCGTGTGGAGAATCGCTCCGATCAGGGAGGCCCGGCTGGCCCCCGAGAACGCCGTCCTGCCCGTCGCCATCTCGTAGAGCACCGCACCGAAAGCGAAGATGTCCGTCCGCGCGTCGGCTTCCTTGCCCTCCAGCTGCTCCGGCGCCATGTACTGGAACGTCCCGAGGATGGTCCCTTCCTGCGTCAGGTCTTTCGCGAATGTCGGAGCCGAGCTCAACCCCTCCACCGGCACCGCTGGCGCAAGGACCTTGGCGAGCCCAAAATCGAGCAGCTTCACCCCCGACTTCGTCAGCATGACGTTCGAAGGCTTCAGGTCCCGATGCACGATCCCCTGACGGTGCGCCTTGTCCAGCGCGTCGGCGATCTCGATCCCGTAGCGCAGCATCTGCTCCAGCGGCAGAGGACCTTTCGCGAGCCGTTCCGACAGCGTCTCCCCCTCCAGGTACTCCATTACCAAATACTCGGTCTCCCCCTCGCGGTTGACGTCGTAGAGCGCGCAGATGTGCGGATGGGAGAGCTGCGAGATGGTCTTCGCTTCCCGTTCGAAACGTTGGCGCACTTCGGAGGAGGAGGAGAGATGTTGCGGCAGCACCTTGATCGCCACGGTGCGCTCGAGCCGCGTATCCCGCGCTTTGTACACCTCGCCCATCCCGCCCGCGCCCAGAGGCACGAGAATCTCGTAAGGCCCGAGGCGGGTTCCGGCTGCGACGGCCGTCATGGAAACACCGAGAGTCCAATCGCCCTTCCGGCGCCTGCAAGCCGGCGGTCATAGGTCATCAGCGATGCCGCGTCTCCGGCGACGGCCAGGGCAAGGTGGAGGGCGTCGGCCGCTCGCAGGGGGACCGCCTCGACGGACAAGAGCAGCCTCTCGGCTTCCCGATGCGTCGCTGAAATGAGCTCCACCTTTCGATAGACCCCGGCTTCCACGTGGCCGAGGATGGTGCGATGGAGCCGGGAGACGATCCGCGCCTCGAGCGCCCCCTCCCGCCTTCGGCAGCTCAGTGAAGACACGATCTCGGTTATCGAGAGATCCGAGACGAGAAGGTCTCTCCTACCCTCGACCGCCTGGTTCAGCTCGTCGCTTCCGGCTTCCGGCACGTAGAGCTTGACCAGAGCGCTGGCGTCGCAGTACAGCGGTCCGAGAAGCCGGGAAAGTTCCGCTCTTCTAGGAGCGGTCGCCGCGATCTTCAACGATGGAGGCCGAGAGAGGCGGCGCCAGCGCCGGCATCATTCGGCGAAAGCGCGACAAGTCGGGAAACGGGGCGGCCGTCGGCCGAACCGGCGGGACCAGTCGCGCCACCGGCCGGCCCCGATCGGTGATTATGATTTCCCGTCCCTTCTTGACGTCCTCGATCAGGGCGGAAAGGTTCTGGCGCGCTTCCCGAATTCCGGCTTTCTTCATGGCGACCTATTGTGCTACCTGTAGCACAAAAGTCAAGTCCTCGCTGGGAATTCGTCCATCCTGTGTCAGGTTCGCTGCGGCAACCCTCGTCGGGAGCGGTAAGGCCTGATTGCTATGTCACCGGCGGGACCCCCTTGGCCAGCCGGCGATCTCGATTCCGTAGCGCAGTGTCTGCTCCAGGGGAAGGGCACCCTTCGCCAGTCGCTCGGACGGCGTCTCGCCTTCCAAGCTCCATGACCGCGCTTCCCCGACCCGACGGTCATTGTCCGATCACCGCCGCCCCTTCCCGGGCTTGGGAACGTACGTGACACCGGGAAGCCCCTGGAGATCTTTGTCGCTCGTTACCAACTCGGCGTTTTCGGCTCGCGCCGTGGCGTACACGATCGAGTCCGCCATGGCGAGGCGGAACTCGAGGCTCGCGTCGGCCGCGGCAAGCGCCAGAGACTCGGAGAGAGAAACGAGGCGAGTCTTCTGGATCTGGGCAATCGCCAGCAAGGCCTCCTCTTCCGTACGCTCGCACTTGACCAGCTTGTAGACCTCGTAGAGAACGACGGTCGGCGTGACCACTTGCGATGTCTTCTCCAGATAGGCACCGTACTTGCCGGCGTTTGCTCCGCCGGTGAAGAACTCGATCCATCCCGACGAATCGACCACGATCATTCGCGGTCCTTCTTCTCACGCAGCGCCCTCGTCTTCATCCCCTTGAGGTATCCCCTCATCCGGCCGATGGGCTCATCCGGAACCATCGTGATCACCCCGCCCTTGGAGATGATCTGAACGACCTGACCAGACTTCAGGCCGATCTCTCGCCGGATCTGCTTGGGAATCACGACCTGAAACTTCGTCGAAACTACCGCCTGGGCCATGCCGGACTCCTTGGGATGACCAGCATATCTTACGTTTAGTCAATCGATCAGGTGTTCGTAACCCAATTTCCGGAGCCCACAAGCCATGTGCGACTGCCGGCGTCGAGCGTCACTTTGTCGGTTCCTTCACGATCTCGATGCCATGCCGAAGCGTCTGTTCGAGAAGTAAAGGCCCCTTGACAAGACGCTCCGACAACGTCTCGCCTTCCAGAAGCTCCATGACCAGGTACTCGGTGTCGCCTTCTCTCCCCACGTCGTAGAGGGCGCCGATGTGGGGATGCGAAAGCTGCGAGATCGTCTTGGCCTCCCGCTCGAAGCGCTGACGAACTTCGGCGGAGGCCGACGAGTGAGACGGCAGCACCTTGATCGCCACGGTGCGCTCCAGCCGAGTGTCGCGCGCCTTGTAGACCTCGTCCATACCGCCCGCGCCGAGCGCTGAAACGATCTCGTAGGGACCAAGGCGGGAGCCGGCGGCGAGCGTCACCTCAAATCCGAAATCTAATCTGCAATCGGAAGTCTCCTCTATTTCTTTAGCCCCGCGACCCAGTTGATGACCGCGACCATGGGCCCCGACGCAACGCCCTCGGTTGGGACGTTGATCAGGAAACGCTGTCCGTCGGCGGTCACGTCGTAGCGATTGGAGTTCTCCCATCCCTGGAGAAACCCCCGGACGGGAGCCTCTAACAGGGCAGTTGCCGTGCCCACCTGGAACGTCGATGCCGTGGCCTGGACCGGTACCGCCATGAGCCTGCGGTCGGCGGCAAGGTAGAAGATCTCCTTCCCGTCCCTTCTCCATCGGGGCTCGTACCCTCCCGCTGCCGAAACCTGCCAGCGTCCTTCCGAAGAGGGGAACGGCCTGACGTACACCTCGTACTGCCCCGACTCATCCGAACAGTAGGCGACCCAGCGCTCGTCGGGTGATAACTGGGCCTGGACTTCATCAGCCGTCGTTGCAATCAGCTCTCGAGGCTCTCCGTTGCCGGACAGTGGCAGAACCCCGATGTTCCCCCTCGTGGGGGGGAAGCTGTACTGGAAAATCAGGAATCGACCCTCGCTCGACCAGTCGAGCGGAAAGCGGAGTTCGACCGGAACGTGGAGTCTCTCTTGCGAGAGGCGCACCTCGCTACCGGCACCGCTCGAGAGCTTCTGATAAATCGCGGCCGGCTTCCTCGCTGAATCGAAGGCAATACGGCTTCCGTCGGGCGACCAAACTGGCATCGAGTCGTCGGAGGGATCGAAGGTCAAACGCAGAGAGGAGTCGCGAGCGACCTCCAGGATCCAGATATCGCTCGTCTCTCGCTTCGGGTCGAGGAGCGTGGCCGCGATCCTTGTCCCGTCGGGAGAAAGCCGATGGTTCCGATACAAGCCCGGAGGGCCGAGGACGCCGAGCCGCCGACCGCTGCGATCGAACCAGCTCAGGCGACTCTCGGAACGATCAGCCGCCTTATAGACCAGGACGCCGTTGCGGGAGACCGAAAAGCCCGGCGACCCGAACGGCATGCCGCTTCCCGTGCTGCTCGCGACTTCTTCCGTCACCGTCCGCGCTTCTCCGTGAAGGCGAAGCGCCTTCGCATCGAAGGGCTGGGCGAAGAGAAGGAGCTGCCGCACGAAAAGCAGGTAGCCGGGAGGAGCGAAGGCAACGCTCGAGTCTGTCCCCAACCGAAACCGGGCGAGCACGCCCTTCGCGTCCAGCGACCCCACCTGGATCTCTCTCTCCGCGTGCCCCGCGATCTGATCCTCGGGAGAGTCCCCCGCTTCCACCCAGTAGAAGAACCGCCGGCCGTCGGGAAGGAAACTCGGGAAGCGATGGGAGAACTCCTTACGATTCTTGTCTAGGGTTGTGGCCAGCAACGGCGGGCCGCCCTCCGCCGGCAATCGAAGGAGCGGCCCCGTCGTCTCGGGCGCGAAGAGAATCCCGCCCTCCGCGCTCCATGAGCCGCCCCGCCCTTCTGGCGCGTCGGCGAGCACCAGGGCAGCTCCTCCCGACGCGTCGATCTTCTTCAACTTTCGGCCCGCGAAAAAGGCCAGGGACTGCCCATCGGGGGACCAGAACGGCGGTGCATTCTGAGAGGCGCCCTCGCTCCCGGCCAGCGGGTGCGCAACCAAGGAATCGAGGGCGCGGACCCACAGGATGGTGCGATTCTCGGCGGTTGCCGCAAAAGCGATGTGCTGGCCGTTGGGGGAGACAACCGGGGTCCCAATGGAAGTTGCCGCCCCAGGCGCGTGAAGCGCAAACCTTGCCGTGCCTCGGTCCGGAACCTCAATGCGCCCAAAGAGCCGGTGTCCTCCGAAGTAAAGGACCCCGAGAACGACGGTTGAAAGCAGGAAGATCGCTGCCGCCACTCGCGGAGCCTGACGGCGGAAACCCGCGAGCGGCAGCGGCGCCCGGTCACCCGCTACGGCTTCCCCTTTGGCAATCCAGCGCAGCTCCCGCATCAGGTCGCCCGCGCTCTGCCAACGGTCTTCCGGATCCTTGGCGAGACAGGTCTTGACGACGCGATCGAGTGCCGCAGGCGACATCGGCTGGATCGTCGAGATCGACGGCGGTTCCGCCGACATGATCGCCGTGATCAGCGACGCCTGTGTGGCTCCCGTGAAGGCCTTTTTCCCAGTCGCCATCTCGAAGAGCGTCGCTCCCAAGGCGAAGATGTCCGTGCGCGCGTCCGCCTCCTTGCCCTCGAGCTGCTCGGGAGCCATGTACTGAAACGTCCCCAGGATCGTCCCTTCCTGAGTCAGATTGGGAGAGCCCATCGCCGTCGGAAGCGAAGTCAGGCCGG
Organism: Thermoanaerobaculia bacterium; assembly: GCA_036505535.1. Classification (GTDB taxonomy): domain Bacteria; phylum Acidobacteriota; class Thermoanaerobaculia; order UBA5066; family Gp7-AA6; genus DAHUXD01. The sequence continues at coordinate 335 of DASXTI010000232.1, read as the reverse complement.
CCTGAGAGGTCGCCGGAGCCATCGCCTTGGCGAGGCCGAAGTCGAGCAGCTTCATGCCCGACTTCGTCAGCATCACATTGCCGGGCTTCAGGTCTCGATGGACGATCCCCTGCCGGTGCGCCTTGTCCAGCGCGTCCGCGATCTCGATTCCATAACGCAGCGTCTGCTCGAGGGGAAGCGCGCCCTTCGCCAGGCGCGCCGCCAGCGTCTCCCCCTCCAGGTACTCCATGACGAGATACTCGGTTTCGCCCTCTCGCCCCACGTCGTAGAGTGCACAGATGTGCGGATGCGAAAGCTGCGAGATCGTCTTGGCTTCTCGCTCGAAGCGCTGGCGG
>DASXTI010000231.1:0-15371 GCA_036505535.1 Thermoanaerobaculia bacterium | reverse complement strand
CCGCTCTACGCCTCGCTCGAGAAGCTCGACCTATCATTGCTCGAGGCCTCGGCGGACCTGGGAGCGCCGCGGCGCTCGAGCTTCTGGCGCGTCACGGTGCCGCTGACGATGCCCGGCATCGTGGCCGGCGTCATCCTCGTCTTCGTGCCGAGCCTCGGCCAGTTCATCGTGTCGGACCTGCTCGGGGGCGCCAAGACGATCCTCGCCGGAAACCTGATCCAGAATCAGTTCGCCGTGGCGCGCAACAAGCCGTTCGGCTCGGCCGTCGCGTTCGAGCTGACGGCCGCGGTTCTGGCGCTCCTCTTCGCCTACGCGCTCTACACGAAGCGCAAGGGAGAGGAAGTGCTGCTGTGAGCGTTGCCCGCCGCCCGGCCGAGGCCGATGATCGCCGGGGCAGATTCTTCCTTCGGGCACACTCCGGGCTCATCTACGTTTTCCTGTACGCGCCGATCGCGATCCTGGTGCTCTTCTCCTTCAACCGGGCGCGCCAGACCGCGGTCTGGGAAGGCCTGACCCTCGACTGGTACCGCATCCTGCTCCACGACGATTTGATTCTTTCGGCCGTCCGCAACAGCCTCATCGTCGCCGCCGCCTGCACCTTCACGGCGACGGTCTTCGGGACCCTCGCCGCTTTGGCCCTCGGGCGCCATGAGTTTCCGGGCAAGGGGATGACGCGAAACCTTCTCTACCTGCCGATCATCATTCCCGAGATCGTCGTCGGCGCCGCGCTGGTGACCTTCTTCGGCGTGATCGAGCTTCGTCTCTCGCTCTGGACGGTCATTCTCGCCCACGTGGTCTTCAGCATCTCCTACGTCGCGATCGTCGTGCGCGCGCGGCTGTCGGGCTTCGACCGCTCGCTCGAGGAAGCGGCGCTGGACCTCGGCGCCCGGCCGCTGCAGACCTTCTGGCGTGTGACGCTGCCGCTGATCCTACCGGGCATCGTCGCGGGCGCGCTGCTCGTCTTCACAATCTCGATCGACGATTACGTCATCACCTCCTTCGTGGCAGGCGTCGGGGCCACGACGCTGCCCCTTCAGATCTACTCGATGCTCAAAGTGGGAGTGACGCCGGAAGTCAACGCGGTTTCGACTCTGCTGCTCGCGCTGACGATCGGGCTCATCGCCGCGGCCCAGCGGCTCCAACAGGGGCCATCCGAGAGGGGTGAAGGAACCGATTGAAGGACTGGAGCCGAATCCTCGCGACAGGCCTGATCGTACTGATTCAGGCCGGCTGTCAAGGAAAGGGGAAGAAGCCCGCCGCTGACGCCCCATCCTCACAGGCGAAAAGGCTCAACCTCTACATCTGGTCCGCCTACATCCCGAGAGAAGTTCTGGATGCTTTCACGGCGAAGACCGGCATCGCGGTCCGCTTCGACACGTACGACTCCAACGAGGCGGTCCTCGAGAAGCTCCAGTCGGGTGTCGCCGGCTACGACATCGTCGTCCCGTCGGACTATATGGTCCGGATCCTGATCCAGCAGAAACTGCTCCAACCGCTGGACAAGGCGCGTCTTCAAAACGTCAAGAATCTCGATCCTCTTTTTCTCGGACGCAAGTTCGATCCCGACAATAGTTACTCACTGCCGTACGTCTGGGGGACGACAGGGTTCGCCTACAACAAGCGGAAAGTCCGGGGGTCCGTCGACGGTTGGGGCGTGCTCTTCGACCCATCGAATAGGGGACGGATACTCATGCTCGACGACATGCGGGAGTGCTTCGCGGTCGCGCTGAAATACCTCGGCCATTCGTTGAATTCCAAGGATCCGGCCACCCTGAAGCGGGCGGCCGACCTCCTGAAGCGGCAGAAGCCGCTCGTGAAGACGTACAACAGCGCGGATTTCGGGAACATCCTTGCCGCCGGCGATGTCGATTACGCCCACGGCTACAACGGCCAGTTCGCGAAGCTGGTCGCGGCGAGACCCGACACGTTCGCCTACGTCATTCCGAAGGAGGGGGCGACGATCTGGATGGACAACGTCTGCATCCCCGTGAAGGCGCGCAACCTCGACTCGGCCTACGCCTTCCTCGACTTCGTCATGGAGCCGGAGATCAACGCGAGGATCGTCAACGGCGTCAGCTACGCCAGCGCCAACGTTCCCGCGCGGCAGTTCATCGAGCCGGGTATCTTGAAGGACCCGGCGATCTATGCTCCTGAAGCGGCGGTCGCGCGGTGCGAGTTTCTGGAGGACATCGGCGACACGACGACGCTGCTGGACCAGTACTGGACCGAGATCAAGGCACAATGAAAACGGCCAGCCCGCGCCGGCGGCGGAATCCCAAGGGCGGGTTACGCCACCCAGACGGTCTTGATGTTGACGAACTCGCGGATTCCGTGCGATGAAAGCTCGCGGCCGAAGCCGGAGTGCTTGATGCCGCCGAAAGGCAGGCGCGGGTCGCTCTTGACCATTCCGTTGACGAAGACCGAGCCGGCCTCGATCTCGCGCACGAGACGATCTCGTTCGTCCTCGTCCCGCGTCCAAGCGGAGGCGCCGAGTCCGAACCGGCTGTGGTTGGCAACTTCGATCGCTTCGTCCAGGCTCGACACCCGGAAGAGGCTCGCGACCGGACCGAAGATCTCCTCTTCCGCGGCGGGGCTTCCGGGCGGGATATCCGCGAGAACCGTCGGGGGATAGAAGTTACCCGGCCCTTTTACGCGCTGCCCGCCGGTCAATAGGCGGGCCCCGGCCGCGATCGTGCGACGGACGTGATCCTCCACCTGCGCCGCGATCTCGGGCGTGGCGAGGGGCCCGATCTCGACGGAGGGGTCGAGCGGGTCGCCGACTTTCAACGCTGCCATTCGCTCGACGAACCGCCGCTCGAACTCCGGGGCGACGTCGCGGTGGACGATGAAACGCTTGGCGGCGATACATGACTGACCGCTGTTGATCGTGCGGGCCTTGACCGCCGTGGCCGTCGCGCTCTCGAGGTCCGCGCTCGGCATCACGATGAACGGGTCGCTGCCTCCGAGCTCGAGCACCGACTTCTTGAGCTTGGCCCCCGCCGTTGCGCCCACGCTTTCGCCGGCGCCCTCGCTGCCCGTCAGCGTCACGGCCGCAATCCGCGGGTCCTCGATGAGTGCCCGGACGCGATCCGATCCGATGAGAAGCGTCTGGAAGGTGCCCAGCGGGAACTCGGCCTGCCGGAAGATCTCTTCGATCGCCAGGGCGCACTGGGGCACGTTGGAGGCGTGCTTCAGCAGCCCGACGTTGCCCGCCATCAGCGCCGGCGCGGCGAAGCGAAAGACCTGCCAGAAGGGGAAGTTCCAGGGCATGATCGCGAGTATCGGGCCGAGCGGCTCGTAGCGGATCCAGCTGCGGCTGGCATCGGTGACCACGGGCTCGGCGGCCAGGAATTCCTGGGCGTGCTCGGCGTAGTAACGACAGGCCCACGCGCATTTCTCGGCTTCGGCCACCGCGGCGGCGATCGGCTTGCCCATCTCGAGCGTCATCAGCCGGCCCCACTCCGGCTTTCGGCTCTCGAGCAGATCCGCCGCCTTCGACATGAGGACGGCGCGCTCGGCGAAGGGCGCGGCGCGCCACTGAGGAAAGGCGCCGGAGGCCAGGGATAGGCGGCTCTCGATCTCGACGTCCGTCAGCGGATCGAACTGCTTCAGCACGGCTCCGTTTGCGGGATTGACCGATGCGATGGCCACGCGTCGTCCTTTCTGATCAGCTCCAGCGAACTCGCATCTCGCGGCGCTCGAGCATCTCGAAGAATAGCTCGGGAGAAACGGCCGCCTCGGGGCAGAGCACCCCCGGAAGCCGGATCGTGCGATTCGCCAGGAGCTGGCAGGCCTTCCCCTACGCGTGGGGCGGGCCGATCGCCTCGACGACGCGGCTGACGCCATTCTTCGGAACGATCGCCGGACGCCTCTCCTGCGGTCTCGGCTACACGGGCCACGGAATCGGCTCGACGCGCGTGGCGGGGAGGATCCTCGCGAATCTGACGCTCGAGCGAAGAAGCCCCTTGCTCGAGCTCTCGATGGTGCGCCGGAAGCCTTTCCCGTACCCGCCCGAGCCGCTGCGAGGCCTCGCCGTGTCCGCCGTCACGCGGGCGTTGCGCCGCGTGGATCAGGGAGCGCGCCCCGGCCTGCTGCTGCGGGCCCTCGAGAAGTCGGGTATCGGCTTCTCGAGCTGAACTTCCTGGTGAGCTCGATGCCCGTCGCGGCGGTGCAAAATTTCCACAGCACCTCTGGTTCTCCCTAGAAAGCCGTCGCGATCTCGGGCACAATAGAGCGACCAACAAAGTGTGTATTCGGCGAGGGATAAGCCGTTGTTGGCTCCGTGACAACGGCCGTTCGAGACGACTTTGAGCTTTGCCGCTTTCGTCGGCTGCCCTCCCGGAGAAGAAGGCTGAACGAATGAAGCGAACTGGTGCAAAGGCTGCCGAGGCACCCGATTTCAGGGCGCTCTTCGAATCGGCGCCGGGGCTGTACCTGGTCCTCTCGCCGGACTTGACCATCGTCGCGGTGAGCGAAGCCTACCTGCGCGCGACGATGACGAAACGGGAGGAAATTCTGGGTCGCGGGCTCTTCGACGTCTTTCCGGACAACCCGGACGATCCGGCCGCCACGGGGGCCAACAACCTGCGAGCCTCGCTCGATGCGGTCCGCCAGAACCGGGCGGCGAACGCGATGGCGGTGCAGAAGTACGACATTCGCCGGCCCGAGTCGGAAGGCGGGGGCTTCGAAGAGAGATTCTGGAGCCCCCTCAATTCCCCCGTGCTCGATTCGGCGGGCGAGCTCGTTTACATCATTCACCGCGTCGAGGACGTCACGGAGTTCATCCGCTTGAAGCAGCTCGACAACGAGCAACAGAAGCTCACGGATGAGTTCCGCGCGCGGGCCGAGAAGATGGAAGGCGAGGTCTACCTTCGGGCTCAGCAAGTCGCCGAGGCCAACCGACAGCTCCAGCAGGCCAACGCGGAGATGAGCCGGCTCTACGAGCGGACGAAGGAGCTCGAACAGCTGAAGACCCAGGTCCTCGAGACGGTGAATGAAGCCTTCGTGAGCATGAGCGCCGACGGCCGGATCGTCGACTGGAATCTGCTCGCGGAGAGAACATTCGGGTGGTCCCGTGAGGAAGCGATCGGCCGGGTGCTCTCGGAAACGGTCATTCCGGAACGCTTTCGGGAAGCACACCTCCGTGGACTCGCGCGGTTTCTCGGGAGCGGGGAGGGCCCGCTCCTGAACCGGCGGCTCGAAGTGACCGCCCTCCATCGGGACGGGCACGAATTCCCGATCGAGCTGACGATCTCGCCGCTGCACTGGCACGACGGCCATGTCTTCAACGCCTTCCTCCACGACATCACCGAGCGCCGGAAGGCCGAGGAGGCGCTGCAGCAGAGCGAGGAGCGCTTCCGCCTCCTCGTCGAGGGGGTGAAGGACTACGCAATCCTGATGCTCGATCCGCAAGGACAGGTCGTTAGCTGGAACCAGGGAGCGGAGCGGATCAACGGCTACCGAGCGGAGGAGATCGTCGGTCAGCACTTCTCGCGCTTCTATCCGCCGGAGGACGTCGCCAGCGGAAGGCCCGAGATAGAGCTGAAGGTTGCGGCCGCCGAGGGTCGGTTCGAGGACGAGAGCTTCCGCGTGCGGAAGGATGGCTCGCGCTTCTGGGCGGACGTCGTCATCACGGCCCTGCATGATCAGAGCGGGAAGCTTCGCGGCTTTGTACAGTTCACCCGCGACATCACCGAGCGCAAGCGGGCCGAACGGGTCATCGCCGAGCGGACGGTCCAACTGGAGGCGGCCAATCAAGAGCTGGAGGCCTTCAGCTACGCGGTCTCCCACGACCTGCGCGCTCCCCTGCGGTCGATCGACGGGTTCAGCCAGGTCCTCCAGGAGGACTATGCCGGCAAGCTCGGCCCCGAAGCCGACGATTCGATCCGGCGGATCCGCGCTGCGGCCGGTCGCATGGGCCAGTTGATCGACGACCTCCTCAGACTCTCGCGCGTCACACGCGCCGAACTGCAACGAGGACAGGTCGATTTGAGCGAGATCGCTCGAAGTGCCGCCCTCGAGCTCGCGCGCCAGGATCCGGCCCGTCACGTCGACTTCCGGATCGCCGACGGAATCACCGTGGAAGGGGATCCCCAACTCCTTCGGGTGGCGCTGGAAAATCTCATGAGCAACGCATTCAAGTTCACCTCGAAGAGACCTGACGCGTGTCTCGAGTTCGGCGCTTCGAAGCAAAACGGGCAGCCGATCTACTTCGTGCGGGATAACGGCGTCGGGTTCGATATGGCGTACGCCGGAAGGCTGTTCGGCGCTTTCCAAAGGCTGCACGCCGTCAACGAGTTCCCGGGGACCGGGATCGGCCTCGCCACGGTGCAACGGATCATTCACCGACACGGCGGCCGTCTCTGGACCGACGCCGCGGTCGACCGGGGCGCGACTTTCTTCTTCACCCTCTAGGAGGCCATGGATGTCAGGCAAGACCATTCTGCTCGTCGAGGACAATCCGGACGACGTCGCCCTGACCCTGCGCGCCTTCCGAAAGAACAACATCGCCAACGAGGTCGTCGTGGCCAAAGACGGCGTCGAGGCGCTCGAGCATCTCCTCGCGGAGAAGGGCGCTCAGGAGATGCCCTCGCTGGTTCTCCTGGATCTGAAGCTTCCTCGACTAGATGGCCTGGAGGTCTTGCGCCGGCTTCGCGCGGATCCGAGGACAAAGCTGTTGCCCGTCGTGATCCTGACGTCTTCCAAGGAGGAGCAGGACCTCGTCAACGGATATGCCCTCGGGGCGAACAGCTACATTCGCAAGCCCGTCGACTTCAACCAATTCATCGAAGCCGTTCGGCAGCTCGGCCTCTACTGGCTGGTGCTGAACGAAGTTGCGCCGATGGGGAGAAGGGTCTGAGAATGACACCTCTCCGCGCGCTCCTCGTCGAGGACTCGGAGGACGACGCGCTCCTTCTGGTTCGCGAGCTGCAGCGAGCCGGCTACGACGTCTCCTGGGAACGCATCGAGACGGCGGATGCGATGCGGGCGGCGTTCGCGCGCGACGCCTGGGACGTCGTCTTCGCAGACTACAATCTGCCGCATTTCTCGGCTCCCGCCGCGCTCGCAGAGCTGAAGGAACTGGGGTTGGATATCCCCGTCATCGTGGTATCCGGAAGCGTCGGCGAGGAGATCGCTGCGCAGACGATGAAGGCCGGCGCCCACGATTTCATCCTGAAGGGAAACTTCCGCCGGTTGATTCCGGCCGTCGAGCGGGAGCTCGAGCAGGCGAGGGAGCGCCGCGCGCGCCGCCAGGCCGAGGAGCAGTTGCGCCAATCCCAAAAGATGGAGGCCATCGGACAGCTCGCCGGCGGAGTGGCCCATGACTTCAACAACCTGCTCACGGCCATTCTGGGTTACGCCGAGTTTCTCGCCACGCGGCTCCGCGAGGATCCGGCGGGGCTTGCCGAAGTGGAGGAGATCAGGAAGGCCGGAGAGCGCGCCGCCTCCCTGACCCGCCAGCTTCTCGCGTTCTCCCGCCGCCAGGTGCTCGAGCCCAAGGTTCTCGATCTAAACGCCATCGTCCGCGGCGTCGAGAAGATGCTGAACCGTTTGATCGAAGCCAACGTCGATCTGGTCGCGACGCTCGACCCATCGCTCTCATCCGTACACGCGGACGCGGGGCAGATCGAGCAGGTGATCATGAATCTCGTCGTCAACGCGAGAGATGCCATGCCGCGGGGAGGCAAGTTGACCATCGAGACGGCCAACGTGGAGCTGGACGAGGCGTACGCGCGGCAGCATGCTCCGACGAAGCCCGGACACTACGTGATGCTGGCGGTCAGCGACAGCGGCCTCGGCATGGACGCGGAGACGCAATCGCACATCTTCGAGCCCTTCTTCACGACCAAGGAGCAAGGTAAGGGAACGGGCCTCGGCCTCTCGACCGTCTACGGGATCGTCCAGCAGAGCGGAGGCCACATCTGGGTCTACAGCGAACCGGGGCGGGGGACGACGTTCAAGGTCTACCTGCCGCGAGTCGAGGGAACGGTGGAAACGGCGGAGAGTCCGCCGCCGGCGGTTCCCGTCCGGGCCACGGAGACGATCCTGTTGGTCGAGGACGACGAGGCGCTTCGAAGGCTCGCCCTCAAGACCTTGCAAGGCCTCGGCTACACCGTTCTGGACGCGGGGTGTGGAAGCGATGCTCTGGACATCGCACGGAGAAGCTCGGGTCCCGTCGATCTCATCCTGACGGATGTCGTGATGCCCGAGATGAGCGCGGCGGAGCTGACAGCGAGACTCCGCCGTATCCGGCCCCAGGCTCGATTGCTCTACATGTCGGGATACACGGACGAGGCGATCGTGCGGCACGACGTGCTCGCTCCCGGCACGGCGTTTCTCCAGAAGCCGTTCACCCCCGCCTCACTCGCGCGGAAGGTGCGCGAGGTGTTGACCGCACGGGAGTAGCGGCATGCAGGAGGCTAATTTGAAAGGAGGGAGGGATTCTCGAAGCAGAGGAGGAATCTCGCTCGGATCGTGCTCGGGTACGAAATTGAGCTCCTTAGTGTGCCCGCTCGGTTGTTTGGGGGGCCGCATCATCCGAACGTCCATGAGGCCAGCCTCGAAACGATCGTCATTCTGATCGTCGCCATTCCGATCGTGATTCGCACGAAGCGAATCGTCGGGTCTCTTCTACCTGGAGGGATTCCTGAGAGTCTGCTCGTGGTGTCGGAAAGTGGACCTTCATCCACGGCCTCGCCGTCGTGATACCGTGTCAATAGCGTGACCAACCAACTCGCCGGGCATGTCCGCTTCGATGTGAACGGAAGCGCGGAGTTTGCGACGGGATGGGATGATGCTGTTCTGACGAAAGAAGCCGTTTCCGGGAACTGGAGTTCGGAGCTCGTTAGGCATCGCGGGTGGTTGCACGCCTATGCCACACCAAGAGGGGCCCAGTCATTTGAGATGAGAGACTGCATTTGCGGTCAGCGGCAGACGCCTCGCCGATGAGGTCATCGAACCAGCCGAGGCATCAGCGAGCAATCCCCTGAGATCCGCCCCTGGGGGTTTCTCTGCATAAGCTCCGCGTCGGCATCATCGATCTCGTCACTAAGGGACCGACGCGCGCCTTGTACGCGCGCGTCATGAACGCGAACCTCGCCAGCATCATGCCCCAGGTCGTCGGGGTGTGGTGCGAAGCCGAAGGGCACGAGGTCACCTTCGTCTGCTATACCGGCTTTGAGAATCTGGTCGAGGAGCTCCCTGACCGGGTCGATCTCGTCTTCATCGGGGCGTTCACGGAGGCCGCGCTGCTTGCCTACGCGTTGAGCAACCTGTTTCGATCGAAGGGAGCGGTTACCGCGCTCGGCGGGCCTCACGCGCGCTGCTACCCGGAGGACGCACGGAAGTACTTCGACTATGTCGTCGGCTTCACCGACCAGGCCGTGATCCGTGACGTGTTGAAGGACTGCTCGCCACATCGGCCGATCGGCATGCAGCTGGCGGCGAAGCGGCAGCCCACAACGCTCCCCGGGGTGCGTGAGCGCTGGAAGTTCATCGAGCCGACGCTCCGAAAGGCCCCTATCTTCAAACTTGTGCCGATGCTCGGCAGCCTGGGGTGTCCCTACACCTGCAGCTTTTGCATCGATTCCGTCGTCCCGTATCAGCCGCTCGACTTCGCCGTGCTGAGCGATGACCTGCGGTTCCTCTCTCGAACGCTGGCAAGGCCGCGCGTCGGCTGGCACGATCCGAACTTCGGGGTCCGCTTCAACGACTACCTGGAGGCGATCGATGCGGCGGTGCCGCCCGGGCGGATCGATTTCATCGCCGAGAGCAGCCTGTCACTCTTGTCGGAGCCCCATCTGAAGCGGCTCGAGCGGAGCGGATTCAAGGTTCTCTTGCCCGGGGTCGAGTCGTGGTACGACCTCGGCAACAAGTCGAAGACCGGCCAGCTCAAAGGGATGGACAAAGTCCGCCATGTCTCCGAGCACGTGAACATGATCCTCAGGTATGTCCCCTACGTTCAAACCAACTTCGTGCTCGGACTCGACACGGACGCCGGGGAAGAGCCGTTCGAGCTGACGAAACGCTTCGTGGACTTGACCCCGGGGGCGTTTCCGGGGTATTCGCTCCTCTCGGCCTTCGGGCGGGCGGCGCCGCTCAACCTCGAATACCAGCGCGCGAATCGCGTCCTGCCGTTCCCGTTCCACTTCCTGGACAACAACCACGCCATGAACGTCAAGCCGAAGAACTACCCCTGGCGTGACTTCTACGATCACGTCATCGGTCTGACCAGGCACACCTTCTCCTGGCGCGCGGTGATCAACCGCTTCCGGGCCACGAGGATGGCGATCCCGAAGTGGATGAACGTGGTCCGGGCCGTGTCTTCGGAAGGGCTCGGCAGGCTTGCGTACTACACGGAGGTGCGGCGGCGCCTCGACGCAGACCGACAGGTCCGGCGCTATTTCGATCAGGAGACGAGCGAGCTGCCGGCGTTCTACATCGACCAGGTACGCAGAGACCTCGGGCCGCTCTGGGATTGGCTACCGGTGGGAGCCCTGGATCACGACTCTCACGCCTATAGAAAGTCGGAGGAGGGGTAGTCGCCGGAGACCGGCGGCATGGCGGCAGGACAGGCCCGCAGGCACGGGAGAATCGATGCCGGCCGGACGAATGACACGCAGGGTCGCGGCAGCCGCCCTCACGGTCTGGGGGCTCTCGACAGCCGAAGCCGCGCTCGCCCAAAACCCGCAGGCTCTCTTCCCGCCGAACGTCATCCTTCCCAACAACAACAGCCTCCCGATTGGCGAAGTCGGCGGCCTCGAGGGGAACGCTTACACGGCGCGCGCCTCTGATCCGACGTCGCTGTGGTTCAACCCAGCCGGAATCGCGGGCGCCAACGTTTCGACGGTGAGCGCCAGCACCGGCACCTTCCGCATTCTGACGGTCTCGCCGCAGAAACTGGAAGGCAGCGGTGGATCCATCGACCAGCTCCCCGCCGCGGTCGGCTTCGTCCTGAAGAAGCCCTTCAACTGGGAGCCGTGGACCTTCGGCTTCGCCATCGTCCGCACCGCCGCGTGGTCCCAGTTCACCGACGGCGTCGTCAACACCCCCGACCCGCGCCAGCGCATCACGCTGTCTGCCGACACCTCCTTCAACCGAACGACGGTCGCCATCACCATGGGTCACGGCGGCGGTAAGGACTGGCGCTTCGGCGGAGGCCCCCTCCTCGACATCCTGAGCATGCGCAGTGTCCAGTCGCTCACCTTCCGTCAGGAGACCGAGACGTATGTCCGGACGTTTCTCGACTCGTACCGCGCCGCCGGAAGCCAGGTCAACCTGCGCCTGGGCCTCGGAACGCAAGTCGATCTTTCGAAACACGTCAGGCTCGGAGCGGTTCTCCGGACCCCGGGCCTCCGGATCTTGTCGGGCGGTAGCTTCAACATCGACGTCGTCGACGAGAGGGGGGCCGTGTCGGACCAGCTCTCCTTCTTCGACTCAACGAACATCACGTTCAAGTATGTCGTGCCGCTCGAGGCTGCCCTCGGCGCCGCCTGGGTCTCCGACGTGGGCGAGATCGAACTGAACGTCAAGGCGCAGACCGGTCACTCGGTGTATGAGGGCTTCTCCAGCACCAATTCGGTCGTCCGGATCACCGACCCTGGAGACGGGACTCCGGCCCAGAAGACGCGGACCCCCTTCCCCGGCGTCCCCTTCGCGTCCCGCTCGACCGTCAGCGTGGCCTTGGGTGGTTTCCTCAACCTGAACAAGGACGGGCGCTGGAAGCTCCACGCCGGCTTTGCGAATGACCCCTCGCCCGTCGCCAGCGCCGACGGCTTCTTCGACCGGATCAATCTGAACAGCGTGACGCTCGGCGTCGGCGGCGCCTCGAAGCACATCTCCGGCTCGCTCGGCCTCAACTACCAGTTCGGGTCCTCGGAGCAGCGGCTGGTCGCCGATCTCGCTGGCACCGAGCTGACCCGGACGAAAGTCAGGATCTCCAATATCGGGATCATCTACGCGGTCTCCTACGTGTTTTGAGACGTCTGCCGCCGCGCTGCGAGGGCGTCATCGACTGGGTCGTGAACGTCATCGGCCCTCTCTTGACTAAGACGTACACGGACGTCACGCATCTTCCAGATGACCGAGAACCTTACCTTCACGATCGAGTCGGTCGACAGTGGAGCCGACTGGCTCGCTATCGAGGGCAAGGTCGCATGGCATCGAAGGCGTCCGAAGCCCCTTCGAGGCCGTCTCCTCAGGCGCGGCAGCGCCAGCGTTTCGTCAGTGCCAGCGTGCTATAAGTTCGCCCACCATGGACTTGGCCAAGCCAAAGGCGGCGATGGCGAGGCTCGTGTTGCTGGATAGTGCTGCCGCCGAGGTGGCCTTCTTCCTCGCGCTGTCGTTGGTGCCGTTCGTCGGGATCGCCATCGCGCTGGTCAGCCGCTGGCTTCCCGTCGGCCTGAGCGCTTCCATCGGGAAGGTGCTGCGCGGCGTGCTGCCGGCGGAGTCTCCGGTCGCCGGTGAGGTGCTGAGCTGGGCGCGCTCCTCGGCCAGCAAGGGGTGGCTGACGGTCGGCTTCCTGCTCGCGCTCTGGAGCTCGTTTCGCTTCATGTCATTGTGCATTCACGCGCTCGGCTCGATGATCTCCGGCGATGTCCGCTCATCTGCGTGGACCTGGCGGTCGACTGCCCGATCGCTGCTGCTGCTCGCGGTTTGGATGGTCGCGCTGGTGGGGACGGCGCTCTTCCTCCTCGTGGCGCCCTCCATTGAGCATGGACTGCTCGGGCTTCCTGCACTGTCTGACCTTTCGCCCTCGGTCTTTACGACGCTGCGGGCGCTGCTTGTCCCAGGCATTCTGTTCGGTGCTATCTACCTGACCTACCGTCTCGTCGCTGCCACGCGGGTCGGCTCGTTCCGGGTGGCGCTGGTCGCGCTGCTGGCCTCACTGGGTTGGATCGGCGTCAGCCTGGGGTTCTCCCTCGCCGTCCCCGTTCTGTGGGGCGCCGCGCGGCTCTACGGCACGCTAGGCAGTCTGGTGCTGTTCCTGATCTGGGCCTACCTCATCGCCTGGATCCTCCTGCTCGGCGGACTCCTGCTGGCGCGGCCCGGTTGGGCGCGAGCGCCAGCTAGCAGAGAGGCATAGCACAGGCTCCTCGAGCGCCTCAATGCGCCAACGTCTCCGTAGGCGCTACAGCGTTTATTGCGACCCGTTCTGAGCCTCCGCCGCTCGGTGGTCGCGATAGTGCCAGTGGGCTAGTGTGAGCACGGCAACGACGGGGATCGCGAGGAAGATTCCCGCCAGGCCACCGAGCTCCGCGCCGCACAAGATAGCCAGGATGACGCCCAGGGGATGCAGGTGAATTCCTATCCCGACGATCTTCGGATAGACGACGTAATCCTGAACTGCCCGGAGCACCACGAGGAAAAGCAGGACGGCCACTGCCTGCCCGAGTGAGTGGAATGCAGCGAAGCCTGTTGCCAGAACGCCCATCGTCAGGGGTCCAGCCAACGGAACGAATTCCAGCAGACCAGCCGTAATCCCGAGCACGACCGCATACGGCACGCCGATCACGAGGAATCCGATCGTGCAAACCACGCCGATGAGGAGGCAGGCCGTCACCTGCGTGCGAATGTAGGCCGCCAGCGTGTCGTTGAGCTCTACAAGGAACACATCCCCGCGCGACCGCAGGTGCCCCCGGGGGAGAATCCGCAAAGCGGACTTGCGCAGAAGCTCGGCGTCTTTGAGCAGGAAAAACGCCAGAATCGGAACGAGGATCAGCCAGGGCAGATAGACGAGCCAGCCGGCGAGCCGCGGAAGCAGCTCGCTCGTCACGTATGTTCCCCCGGCCGTCACCGTCTGATGAATCGCTCGATCGATGGCCTCACGCACCTCTTGTGGAAGCGCGCGGCTCTGGTAGCCTGTCTGCCAGCTCTGCCAGCGATCCTGAATTCGTGCCAGATAGCCTGGAGCTTCTGTTGCAAGCTCGCCGAGCTGGCGATTGAGGACAGGGAGGAGGAGGACAAAGCCAGCCGCCAGAGATCCGAAGATAAAGACGTAGACCACGCCGATCGCCGCCGGCAGCGGAAGAACGAACTTCCGTCCCCTCACCGTGACGGGTCGGCGACAAAAGCCGACAAGAGGAGCGACCAAGTAGGCGAAGAACACGGCGAGAACCAGCAGGAGGAGGATGCCTCGCAGGCGGTAGAGGCTCCAGAGCGCGGCAGCTACGCCGAGCAAAAGAAGCAGAATCTGGAGAGCCATCTTGACCACGAACTGGCTGGACGGAAGCAGCGGTGGCTCCTCCCCGGGGGCCCGGATCGGGGGCGTTCCTTCTCGCTTGGAGCTCAAGTCGGCCATAGGTTGCGCCCGTTCCACGCGTCCGCCCGAGCTTTGAGCGCATCCATTAGCGAAGGCCACACCAATCGTTGTTTCCGTCCCAGGTCGCGGTCAGAACTCTTCTCTGATCGGTTTGCGGTCCTGGATTCTATCGGAACAAGGGCGCGGGGCTCCGAAGCGCACCTGCTGCTTTCCGGTAATGGGGGGCAAATTTGGGCGGAGAGCAAACTCGGAGAGGGGAGTGCGCTCTCACCGGGCCAGTTCGTTGAATCTCGTGCTCGACGCATGGGAACACGCCTTCTACCTCCAGTACCAGAACCGAAAGGTCGAGTTCTTCGACGCGGTCTGGAATCTGTGGAACTGGGACGATGTGACTGTTCGGTTCAACCGGGGACGCGGAAGGGGAGCAGAACATGAAGTCCCTGTCGGAAGGGGGAATTGAAAAACGCAGCCTGTCGGAAATCGGAAGAGGGCCGTCACTGGAGACGACCGAGCAACGCCGGCACGACGGGCTCGCCGCGACCTGAGCCGCCCGCATTACCGCATGTTTCGAAGCTGGCAGGTCGCCGGCTGCTAGCACTCTTGATCGAGGAGTGCTAGTATGGGGCTCCGACGCGCCCCCGGATCCGCGAGTGCGCCGGACCCAAAACACAACGGATTCAGGAGGAAAGTCATGAAGATTCGGCCACTTTACGATCGGATTCTGGTCAAGCGTCTCGAGACGGGGGAGATGAAGAAGGGGGGCATCATCATTCCGGATACGGCCAAGGAGAAGCCGATGGAGGCGGAGGTCGTCGCCGTGGGCAAGGGCAAGGTCAACGAGGAAGGCAAGCAGTTCCCGCTGGACGTGAAGAAGGGGGACCGCATCCTCATCGGCAAATACGCCGGCACCGAAATCAAGATTGACGACGTAGAGCACCTGATCCTACGCGAGGACGAGGTGCTGGCCGTCGTCGAGAAGTAAGGAGTAAAGAGAACCATGGCAGCGAAAACGATTTCGTATGGTGAGGAGGCGCGGCAGCGCATTCTCCACGGCGTCAACAAGCTTGCGGACGTCGTCAAGGTGACGCTGGGCCCGAAGGGGCGCAACGTC